>JAZRFK010000040.1:0-38696 GCA_045661325.1 Eubacteriales bacterium
ATATAGTAGTTATGCAGGCGGCATTGCCGGATATGCAAAAGGAAGCATTGCGTATTGCACAAACGCCGCAAGCGTTTCGGCAAAGACCAAACCAGGCGGTCTCGTTGGCTACGGTGCAGTCTCCTTCCAAAGCAGCCAAAACACAGGCGCAGTTCGTGCAGCAACGGCCGGTGGCTTGCTTGGCGAAAGCACCGCCTCCTCCTTCTCTGACTCTACTAACGCAGGCATTATTGAAGGCGAGGTCTATGCAGGCGGTCTCGTTGGCTATGCAAAAAAACTCTCCTCTATCAACCGTTGCTCCAATAGCGGTTCCGTTTCTCTCGTCGCCACCACAAGCTCCGCCTCATCAACGTGCGCAGGCGGTTTGGTCGGTTATGCAACAAAAAGCGATACGCAAAGCGTTATTCAGCTCTCCTATAATACCGCCACCGTCACGGGAGGCAATTGCGGAGGCATTTCAGGCATCTGCGCCCTGCCAATCAGCAACTGCTATAACACGGGTGACATCACAGGCACAGACCTTTATGTCGGAGGCATTGCAGGAGACGGCGAAAAAATTTTAAATTGCTACAACAGCGGAAAGGTCAAAAGCACGAACACCCTCTATACAGGTGGAATTGTTGGCTCCGCTTCTTCCGTCGCGCAGTGTGCAAACTACGGAAGCGTAACTGCAAGTGCTTATTATTATTCCGGAGTCATTGCGGGTTCCGCCTCCGAGATAATCGACTGCTACTATAACGCCACTACAAGCGGCGGAGCTATATCGGGTGCAAACTACACGCCGGACAAATATTCCAAAGACCTGTACACGCAAAAGATGTTTTGGAGCGAGAAAATTTGGCGCTTTTACGAAGATGCGCTTCCTACTTTGCTGCAATGAACAGAAAAGAACACCTGAATACCGCCTTAACCTTGCAGTTCAATTCTGCCATTTCCGAAAAAAGCACGGAAACGAGAATTGCATTCTATACAAACATTGGGTTCTTCGTTGAATTGGCGCAAATGCTCGAATTCAATTTGCGAAAGCTTTTATGCTATGCGCTTTCCGTAAGGGATATAGGAAAGAGCAATTTGACAAAAGAAGCCGTTCTTTCCGTTTGCGCACAGTACGATGACTATTACAGTGAAACGTATAGTGACAGATGGACCTTGGGTAGATTAAAGGATGAGGCCAAAAAGCATTTGTCGTTAGAGGCAGATCTCTATGACACCATAAAAGAAATTAACGACTACAGAATTTTAATTGTGCACAAGATTTTCCAAAGCAACCTTGTAACCGATGCTTTGCGTTCTGAGCAAGCTGTTCAAGAATATATGGAAGCTCGCCTCCTTCCTATGATAAATCGAACGTTTGATTTGAACAATCGAATCATCGAAAAAATCAAGCTCTATCGCGAAAGCTTGCACAAATATAAAGAACAGCTCGGGATAAAGCGCTATTCGTAAACAACAAACGGCCCTTGCGGTGAAATATCCGCAAGGGCATTTTGTTATGTTGTTTTGTTTTCTGCGCTTTTTCTATATTTTTAGCTGTGTTTTACTCCTTGGCAGACTCGTAAACATCTCTTTACATCAGTCCATGCCGAGAAATTCGCGGGCGGCGGGGTGGCCCTGCTCGGCGGCCTTTTGGAGAAATTCAAGGGCGGTGAAGGGATCAGGGTCGGTGCCGACGCCCTGCATATAGCAGACGCCCGCGTTAAACTGCGCGTACATATCTCCCTGCTCTGCGGCAAGCAGATAAAGGCGGAGCGCCTCCTCGTCATTCTTTTCAACGCCGTAGCCGTTGTAGTAGCAAACACCGAGGTTGTACTGCGCTTGGGCATAGCCCTGCTCTGCGGCCTTGGTGTACCAATAGGCCGCCTTTTCCAAATCCTGCTCCACGCCGTCTGCCGTCTCGAAGCAAACGCCGAGGTTGTACTGTGCCATCGCGTTACCCTGCTCGGCATAGGAGAGGTACATTTTCACCTCGTTCGACATCTGCACCTCTTTTTTGGGCTCAATCTGAAAGACGTTGGTGACCTCGTTATCCTCGATTTCCACGTAGACGCTATCGGGGATTTCGTACTTTTTCTCCACCGCATCGCTGTAATAGGGTCTCATCTGGCGGCGGCAGGCATCGTACAGATAGTCAAAAAAGTCCTTCAGCTCGTCGCGCAGAGCGGCCGTCTGGAAGGAGAGCTCCTGCTTATCAAAGGCAAAAAGCGCGTGATTGTCCACGTTGGCCTTTTGCAAGCGCTTCTGCAAGAAGGGGGGCAAAAAGGCGTGGCGCGTGATGAGAAAATCGTTGTCGTGCGTGTCCGTAAAGACGAAAATAATCTCGTCCACAGGCTTTTCCTCGTCATTCAGCCAGGAAAGGCAATGCGGCAGCGTGACGTCCACACCGCTCAAATACTTGCCAATACGCAGACTGATTTGCAAGCTTTCGTAAGGATGGAAGCCAACGGTGATTTTGCCCGTCTCTACCAGCTCCATCTCCTCCTCCGTCATATCCGACCAGCGCGTGACGAGCAAAAGCTTGTTGCCGAAGAAATAGCCGTTCGTTCCATCGGGAACGAGATTCGGGTCCATGCCTCCGACGTCAAACAAAATTTCAAGGTCGTCTCCCATAGACGCCTGCATACAAAGCCCTCTCTTAGGGGAAGATACCATATCCAGCGTTACGTTTCCAAAGATTTCCTGTTCCATAGCCCGTGTCTCCTCTTATTTTATATTTTAATCGTTTAAACCATACCGTGAAATCAGCTCGTCAAGCTCTGCCGAATATCGCTTGACCTCGCCAAACTCGCCCGACAGCTTGTAAAGGGAAATCAGCTCGCGATAGCTATCTGCCAAACGCAGAAAATCAATTCTTCTTCCCATCTCGTACGCCGCCGTTTTTATCTGCTCGTGTCCCCTTGCCAAATACAAAGCGGCACTGTCCACGTCCCATTCCTTCTTATAGATGGCGGCGTAAACCGCGAGCGTTTCGGCAATATCAAAGCGGAAGGCCGCAAGGGGAGAGACCGCCAAAACGGCCTCGTTTTGCGCGAGCGCCTCGTCAAGCAGAAGAAGCGCCGCCTTTTTATCGCCTGCCGCAAGGTGCGCCTTGGCGGCGGCGGTGCAGCACTTGTAATACCCCACCGTCAAGGAAATGGGCTTGGCAAGGGCCACCGCCCTGCGATAGCGCTCTATGGCCGTGGCGTACGCTTCAAGCGCCTCTCCCGTTTTCTTCAAAACGAGATACGCTGCGCCCTTACGGGCAAGGAGTGCGCCCGATTCGGTGAGAAATTCAAGCGAATCCTCTCGCCCGTCTGCATAATCAAGAAGCACCTGCTCCGCGCGCAGATAGGACTCCATGGCGGCGCGCTGGTGGTTTTCCACCTTGGAGGTCGCGTGAAAATCGCCCTCGTTGACGATGGCACGGTAAAGCTCCTTTTCCGCATCCGCACTCTCGGCGTGCCGCACGAGCTTTTGCGCCAACAGGCGCGTATTACCAACGCAGCGGGAGGTCATATCCCAGATGTTCCAGGACTGTGCCGCATTCAAGGGCAGCATAAAGTTCAGCATATGTCCAAGGGCGTTATAGGCGCCTATCAACCGCTTCAAAAGAGCCGTGCCGCCTGCCGCAAGACAGTCCTCGGCGCTCGTTTCTCCCAACAGATTGCGAAGCAAAACGATTTGCTGCTTCACGCCGACCACCTGGTCGCACTGCTCACAGCAGGTGGCAATATGGATATAGACGTCTGCCAGATTCAAGCGAGAAAGCTCTGTTCCCTCATCCTCAAACATTGCCTTTCGGATTTCAAGCGCCTTATCAAGAAAGACCAAGCGCGCCTCCATAAAGGAGCCCGTGCCCAAAAGCAGCTTGCCTGCCAGCTCAAAGGCCGCCGCCAGATAAGAGCGCCACGATGCCTCTTCGCCTATAAAGGAAATAATAAAGCGGTAGGTATCAACGGCCTTTTCGGCTTCGCCGTTTTGCGCCAGACACTCGGCAAGCGCAAAGGCAACGCGCAAAACCTCTTCGCCCGTCTTTTCCGTTTTTTCGGCGTTATAGGCCGCCTTGTGCATCGCAAGAAGCCTCTCCCACAGCGAAGCGGCAGTAGACAGGCTTTGCACAACGGCTTCGCCCACTGTATACATCTCGGCCAAGCGTTCAATCGCATCGGGCACGCCCGCCTCGGCGGCGCCCTCAATCAGCTCAACGGCGTACGCATAATTTTTCTCAACGCAAACGCCCGACAAATACGCAAGACCCATCAAAAAGCGCTTTTCGTCCGTACTCTCCACCAGCGGAGCGCCCGCCGCCTCCAAGGCGGCAAGCAGGGCGGCGCGAACCTCGGCAGCGTCAAGCGCGGGCACGGGGCTCGGCATCTTCGGAAAGGCACCCGCAACGGCGCTTTCCTCCGTTTTTTCCACCTCAAAGGGCAATATGGGCTTGCCAAGCGCACTTGCCATCGGATACTCGGTTACCTTAATATAGTTGTTGCCATCCGTGGCAAAGGGGGTTATGGCCAAAACGAAAAGGGTGCTGTCCTCAAGCTCGGCCTTAATGCCCTCGTTAAAGTCCTCACCCGGCACAAGAAACTCGTCATACCAGAGCGCAATGCCGCGGCAATCGGGCGAGGCGTGAATCAAATCTATCAGCCGACGGGCCGTTTTTCTGTCTCGCTTTCGGTAGCTCAAAAAGATGCTGGCCGCAAAGCTTTCCTTTAAGCGCGCCTTGTCCACCCCGGAAGCAAACACGGCCGAAAAATATTTTTTCAGCTTTTCCGCAAAGGGCAAAACGGTCGCGTCCACTCGCTCAAAAAGCGGAGAAAGGCATTGCAGATTGCCAAGGCGCTCGTTAACAACCTCCTCAAGCCCCTCCTCAATGAGAATGGGCAGAATGGGAATATTGTGCGCCTTGGCGTACGCAAAGGGAAAGCCAAGCGCCTCGCTTCCCGCAAAAAGATAGCGGGAGGAAACCAAGAGAATCAAGGCACCGACCGAATCAAGCGCAAAGGCAACGGTATCGGCCTTTGCCTCTTCCTCGGCATACAAAACGGAACAGTCAAAGGCAGAAAGAATTTGCGATGCTATCAGACGGAAAACAGTCTCGTCATCCTGATGGTAGACGCAAAGCACCTTGTGCCGCAAGGCGTTCTCGGAATCCTTGCGCGCAAGGTATTTTATTCCCTCGCTCTCCGTTTTTCCCTCAAAGATGGGGGAAGCCGCACTCTTGTCCGTCATTTTTCTCTTCCTTTCTGCCAAATTGCCATATTCTTTCATTTCTATAATAACACACCTCCTTCTTCTTTGCAAGAGTTTTTTGTTTTGCTTTTCCCGTTGGCAAGCGCAAGCCTCAATAGCGCCGCCTTGCCCGATTGTCAAGGCGACTTTACAAAAATTCAACTTTTTTACAGAAAAAGGCCGAAATTTTCCATTGCGAAAAATATTTTTTCGTGCTATAATGGTAAAAGCTGTTACACATCGAAAGAAAGCAAATGAAAGCGAGACTTTTTATGACGGCACTTCTTGGATACGTTCTTATTCTGATTTACTCCTTTTGCGGTCTTGCCGAGGGCATGATAGTCAAAAAATACGCAAAGGAGCACGAAGGCGGCGGTATGCTGATGAACGCCATTATCGCGCTTTTTGCAATGGTCTTCTTTCTCGTTGCCGATCTGGCTGAAACGGGCGCCTTGTATTTTCCGCCCGCGCTCTTCTTTTACGGTGCCATCGGCGCGGTTTTGTATTTCACGGGCTTTTACCTGACCTTCGTGGCCTTCAAAATCGGCTCCTTCGGCTTGACGAAGCTCATTTCCTCCTTTGCCCTGCTCTTTCCCATCGGCTACGGGCTTTTCTTCTTGAACGAGGAGGCCACCTTTGTCACCTATATCGGCATCGCCTGCATTCTCGCTTCCCTTTTTCTTATCAATTTCAAGAAAAAAAGCGCGAACGAAAAGCAAAAGGACAAAAAGCTGTTTTCATTCAAATGGCTTCTTTGCATTCTCGTTTCCACGCTTGCCAACGGCTTTATCAGCATCTTAACCCGCATACAGCAAATCCGCTTTGACAATGCCTGCTCCAACGAATTTCTCATTCTTTCGCTTGGCGGTGCCTTCGTTCTGCTTCTGGGCATCGGCCTTGTTACCGACCGTAGCCGCCTTGCCCACGTTCTGAAAACGGGCTCTCTGTACGGTGGCTTGGCAGGTCTTTGCAACGGCGCAAAGAATTTTCTCACCATTTTCATCTATCTTTGCCTCCCCCTCTCCGTCGTTTCGCCCATCACAACAGGGTTAAGCATTCTGTTTTCCTTCCTCGTTGCCATTATGCTCTACAAGGAAAAATATTCCTTGATACAGAAATGCGGCGTCCTTCTCGGCGCGGCGGCCGTTCTTCTTCTGACCGTGTTTTAAAGCACGGTCAGTTTGTTTTTTCTATTGACAAACCTGTGCGCTTGTGGTATCATAGCCTTGCCCGACTGTTAGGCCAATTTTAAAAAATCAACGCGCGAGGCGAAGCATTGCCTCGTCAAAAAGGAGACACTATGTGGAACATGGAAATCATTAAGCCCTTGGAAAAGCCCCATTTTAAGACCGCCCTGTTTGATTTTGACGGAACGGTAAGCTTGATTCGCAGCGGCTGGCAGGAAATTATGGTGCCTTATTTTATCGAGGTGCTTTCTGAGGTTGCCTCCCCCGAGGAAATGGACGATATTCCGCGCATTGTGCGTGATTTTGTGGACATTCTGACGGGCAAGCAGACCATTTTCCAATGTATGCAGTTGACCGAGGAGGTTGTGAAGCGCGGCGGCAAGCGCGTTGAGCCCATTGAATACAAGCGCGAGTATTTGCGCCGTTTGTCCATTCACACCAAGGACAGAATCGAGGGCTTGAAGAGCGGCAAATACGCCCCTGTGGATATGGTGGTGCCGGGTTGCATTGAATTTGTTAACGCCTTGAAGGAGCGCGGCATTTCCTGCTACCTTGCCAGCGGAACGGACGAAAAGGACGTTCTGTACGAGGCAAGCCTCTTGGGACTGGACAAGGCCTTTGACGGACACATTTACGGCGCTCACGACTATATGACCGACTGCTCCAAGGAAATGGTTATCAATTCCTTGATAAACGAGGGCAAGCTTCGCCCCGAGGAGCTGATTTCCTTTGGCGACGGCTACGTGGAAATCGAGCTGGTCTCCAAAATCGGCGGCTACACCGTTGGCGTTGCCACGGACGAGACCAACCGCAGCGGCGAGGTGGACGATTGGAAGAGAGGCCGTCTTTTGCAGGCAGGCGCCTCCGTTATCATTCCCGACTTCTCCGAATACGAAAAGCTGCTGGACTATATTTTCTGAAAACAATAAAATGCCGAGGGCGTGTCGCCCTCGGTTTTTTTCGTCAAAAGCGGCCGCCAACCGCTTCTTTTCCCTCTTTTTTGCAGAAGATGGGGGCGTTTTCTCTTGACAACAGGCCTTCTGTATGTTACAATTTACCTATGACAATCTTTACCAGTCATCTGCCGAAGGCAAGCCGCCTTTGGCATTGGAAGGAGAAACATCTTGAAGCACGCAACCAACGCTCTTTTGATGAAAGAACAAAATAAAAAGCTGATTCTGCGAACCATTTATGAAAGCCCCTGCTCCCGTGCCGCGCTTGCCAAGGCCACGGGCTTAACCAAGGCCGCCATCACCGTTTTGATTGACGAGCTGTTGGCCGAGGGCTTGGTATACGAGTGCGGCGCGCAGCAATCCGCCATCGGTCGCCGCCCTATTCTCCTGAAAATCGCGGGTGACTCCCTTTACGCCATCGGCGTTAATATTTCTCGCCGCCATTGCGAGCTTGGTATTCTCAATCTTTCGGGCAAGGTGCTGATTAAGAAGCGCTTTGCTACCCATACGATGACGCCTCGCGAGGTTCTCTCCCAAATCGCCGAAACGGTGAAGGAGGATATTGCGGCCCTGCAAATTGACCCCGCGCTCATTCGCGGCGTTGGCGTTACCACCCCGGGTCCTGTGGACTATCGGGCCAAGCGCATTTTGACCCCGCCTCGCTTCACTGCCTGGCACAACGTGGATTTAACGGTGCTGTCCGAGCAGCTGCATATGCCCTGCTACGTGGAAAACGTTGCCACGGCCTACGCCATCGGTGAGCGCCATTTCGGCTGCTGTGTCGGCAAAAATCATTACATTTCGCTTTTGGTAAATGACGGTGTTGGCGGCGGCGTGTTCAACGAGGCCATGTACCGCGGCAAGCAGGGTCTTGGCAACGAAATCGGGCATATTTCCATTGATTACCAAGGCAAAAAATGCACCTGCGGCAACAGAGGCTGCTTGGAGTGCTACGCCTCTATTCCCAACATTCTGGAAGGAACCACCTTCTCCTCTTGGCAAGAGGCAATGGATCTCGGCGCACACGATTTGGTGGAAAAGGAGGCCGAGTATCTCTCTGTTGCCCTGTTAAGTGCCATCAACCTGTTTGATTTGCAAACGGTCGTTCTTGGCGGAGACCTGGTTTACAAGGGCGAAGCTCTTGCCGCAGCCGTTTCTCAAAAATTGAAGGACAAGGTTATCACCAAGCAAGAGGTCGAGGTTTTGCTTTCCCGTATGGATAGCGCGGTTCTCGCCGCAGGAAGCCTCGTTGTCGAGCACTTCTTCAAAACCGAGGAAGAATAAAAGGTAATGCCCTATCTGAATGCGTAAGGCAGCTTCATTTGCATTACCCTGAAATAGACCTTCGGTCTATTTCCCGACTGAAATCAGACTTTATCTATGCGTAAGGCGGCCTTAATCTGCATTACCCTGAAATCAGACTTTACCTAAGAACAAGCGCCAAGGAGGCTGTTGCCCCCGCACAAGAGGGCTGACGCTTCCTTCCAAAAAAGAAAAAAGCACTTATGACAAGAACTGTTTACATCATAAGTGCTTTTTCTGTATGCTCACGCCAGGGTATCTGCCGTGATAATGGCGCTTGCCTCCTCCTTGCGACAGAGGGTGTAAAGCAGGCGCTTGTGAAGCTTGTGTGCTTCAAAGAGGAAGATGCTCTTTTTGGCGTTTTTCATCAGGTGCTTGCGAATGGCGGTTTGCCTGATGTCAAAATCCGAAATAACGCCCTCCTCCTCGGAATAGGCGGCGGTTGTGAAAAAGGCAATATCCACGTTCAGCTCGCGCACGTACTCCTCGGCAATAGAGCCCACAAGACACATATCCTGCTCGTAATACTCGCCGCCAATCAGAATGACGGGAACGTGCATACTCCCCGCGCTCAAAAGCGCCTGAACGGAATTGGTAACAATGGTCATATTTTTATGCTTGGCAACCAAGGGAATGACGTATTGGCAGGTCGAGGAGCTATCAATAAAAACGGTCATTCCGTCCTGCAAGAAGCCCTCGCATTTGGAAGAAAGCGCCTCCTTCTCGTCCTTGTCCAGCAAGAAGCGCTGGGAAATGGGCATCTCGCCCGCGTTGTTCTTCAAGACCGCGCCGCCCCGATAGCGCCGCAAAAAGCCGTCCTTCTCCATTTCGGCCAAATCGCGCCGCACCGTCATTTCCGACACGTAAAGCGTTCCCGAAAGCTCCGCAACGGACACCTTTCCCCTTTCGTAAAGCAGGTTCAATATCTCCTTTTTTCGCCCTTCCAGCACCATAGCCCTGTTCCTTTTGTTCAAAAAATCGTTTATTTGCAAACATTTCGAACATATCTTGATTTCGAAATGTTTGAATGGTATAATTATAACAGGACATATCAGAAATGTCAATAACAACTATTATTTGGAGGAATATCGTATGTTGGTTTCTATGAAGGAAATGCTGGCACATGCCAAGGAGAATCATTACGCAATCCCCGCCTTTGACGTAAGTAACTATGAAATGATGCGCGCCGTGCTCGACGTTTGCGAGGAGGAGCGCTCCCCCGCCCTTTTGATGATGCTGGGCGTTGATTTGGAGGGAAAGGGTCTGCCCCTGCTTTCCTCGATGGTGCGCGCCGCCGCCGATTTTTACACCGTTCCCGTCTGCTTGCACCTTGACCACGCCACCAATATGGCAGATATTGAGGCCGCCGTTGAAGCAGGCTTCAGCTCTGTTATGTATGACGGCTCCTCTCTTCCCTTTGAGGAAAACGCAAGCATGACCGAAAAGGTTGTTGCTTACGCCCACGCGCACGGCGTTACCGTTGAGGCTGAGCTTGGCCACGTTGGAAACGCTATGGTCGGCAACGAGAATGACGCGGTGGAGAACGAGGATCCCGATGACACCCTGACCTTGCCCGCTGAGGTTGTGGAGTTTGTGAAGCGCACGGACGTTGACGCGCTTGCCGTTGCCATTGGAACGGCGCACGGCGTATATAAGAAAACCCCCACCCTTCGCATTGACCGTTTGGATGAAATCACGGCCGTTTGCGACAGACCTCTCGTTCTGCACGGCGGAAGCGGTACGCCCGATGACCAGATGCAAACCGCCATTTACCACGGCATCACCAAAATCAACATTTACTCCGACGTTGTCGGCGCTATGAACGCAGGCCTCAAAAACAAGCTTGACACCATCAAGAATCCTTCCACCTGGCCCGTATTCGTGTTCGAGGAGGCCCGTGTGAGAATGAAGGCCGCCATCCGCGAGAAGATTCGCACCTTCGGCAGCAACGGCAGAGTATAATTAAAGCAAAAAGGCAAAGTGAAAAGAAGAAAAATCTTCATGATGTGAAAGGATAATCGGTATGAAAACCAAGGCTGTGCGCCTTTACGGCGAAAAGGATTTGCGCTTGGAGGAATTTGAGCTTCCCGCACTGAAAGCAGGCGAAATCTTGATTAAAATCATTTCGGACAGCGTTTGTATGTCTACCTACAAGACCGCTATGCAGGGTGCCAAGCACCTGCGCGTGCCCGACAACGTAGCGGAAAACCCCGTTATCATCGGTCACGAGTTCTGCGGCGAAATCGTTGAGGTTGGCGAAACCTGGAAGGATGAATACAAGGTTGGCGAAAAGGTTATTATCCCTCCCGTTTTAAGCTATCTCGGCGGCAACCAGACCATCGGCTACTCCTTCCGCGAAATCGGCGGCGTTTCCACCTACTCTATCGTATACGAGCATATCATTCAGAACGGCTTTTTGATTAAGCTGCAAAGTGACGCCTACTTCAAGGGCTCCTTGATTGAGCCCGCCTCCTGTGTTTTGCGCGGCTACAAGGCCAACAACCATTTAAACGAGGCGCTTCTTCCCTTCACCAATATCAAGGAGGGCGGCAAGGTTGCCATTCTCGCAGGCTGCGGCCCGATGGGCTTGGTTGCCATTGATATTGCTCTGCACGGAGACGTTAAGCCCTCCTTGGTGGTTGTGACCGACCTTGATGCCGCAAGACTCAAACGAGCAGAGGAAATTTTCAATCCTGCCGAGGCCGAGAAGAACGGCACGAAGCTCGTATTTGCCAACACCTCCGACAAGGAAACGCTTTTGGCGCTTTCCAATGGGGAGGGCTTTGACGACGTATTCGTTTACGCGCCCGTTCCCGCAGTTGTCACGCTTGGCGACTCCATTCTGGCCTTTGACGGCTGTCTCAACTTCTTTGCCGGCCCTATGGACAAGGCATTCAGCGCCCCCATCAACTTCTACAACGTGCATTACGCCCAGCACCACTATGCAGGCACCAGCGGAAGCACCCCCGAGGACATGAAGGACATCGTCCGTCTTATCGGAGAGGGCCGCATCGACCCTGCGGTTATGGTGACCCACGTTGGCGGTATTGATGCCGCTATCGACACCACCTTGGACCTGCCCCACATTCCCGGCGGCAAGAAGCTGATTTACACGCGCGTCAATATGCCCTTAACGGCGATTGCCGATTTCGCTACCCTTGGCGAAAAGGACGCGCGCTTTGCCACCCTGGCAGAGCTTGTTGCCAAGAACAAGGGACTTTGGAGCGCCGAGGCCGAAAGCTTCCTCCTCAACAATTTCTGATTTCTTATAGACCAAAAGCCGCTTGCAGATTCTGCAGGCGGCTTTTTTATTCGTTTTTTGTTTGTCTTACACTTATTGCGCGTTCTTGGCGGCCTCAAATTCGGCCTCAACCTCCGCAGAGGGCTTCTCGGTCAAGAGAGAGACCACAACGATGGCGATAGAGGAGAGAATGAAGGCGGGGAGCAGCTCGTAAATGCCAAAGACGGGAATAGCCTCGGCCAAGAATACCTTGAACACGAGCTTCCAGACGAAGACGGTGATACCGCCCGTCAGCATACCGGCAATCGCGCCTGCGCGGGTGGTTCTCTTCCAGAAGAGCGAGAAGAGCATCAAGGGGCCGAAGGTGGCGCCGAAGCCTGCCCAGGCAAACGAAACGATGTTGAAGATTACGCTGTCGCTATCCCAAGCGATTACGATACCCACAAGGGCAATCGCAAGAAGCACGATGCGAGAGATATTCATCATCTTCTTCTCGTCAACCTCCTTGCCCGACTTGATGATGCCCTTATACAGATTCACAGAAACGGCAGAAGAGGCAATCAAAAGGTAAGAGTCGGAGGAGGAAATGGTGGCGGCGAGAATGCCCGCCATAATGAGACCTGCCAGAATCAAGGGCAGATACTCGGTGGAAAGCACGATTAAGATGTTTTCTGCGCCGGAGGCAGAGCCAAGCGTCTCGTTTACGGGGAAGAGCGTTCTTCCGATGATACCGATAAAGAGCGCAGCGGCCAAGGAAATTACGCACCAAACGGTTGCGATGATACGGGAGCGGCGCACCTCGCTTGCCTTGCGGATAGCCATAAAGCGAAGCAAAACCTGGGGCATACCGAAGTAGCCAAGGCCCCACGCCAGCATCGAGAAGATGGTAAGCAGACCGTAGGGAGCGGCCTCTCCAAAGAGGGGCTGTCCCAAGACGGACAGCTGGTTTCCGTTTGCGTCAACCAAGGGATTGGCAAGCTCGGTCAAGGAGAAATAGCCGGGAATCGCCTTGGCGTTTTCGATAACGGCACCAATGCCGCCCGCATGAACAACGCCCACGATAATCATCACCACAAGGGCAACAATCATCACGATGGCCTGCATAAAGTCCGAAACACTCTCTGCCAAAAAGCCGCCGATTAAGGTGTAAACGATAACGAAGGCGGCGCCGACAAGCAGCATCACGCGGTAATCCCAGCCGAAGAGGGTGGAAAACAGCTTGCCGCAGGTGGCAAAGCAGCTTGCCGCATACACGGTAAAGAACACGATGATAAAGAGCGAGGCTATCGCCATAATGATTTTGTTCTTTTCCTTGAAGCGATTGCTGAAAAAGTCGGGAACGGTGATGGCGTTGCCCGCAATCTGCGAGTAGTTACGCAGGCGGCGCGCCACGATAAGCCAGTTAACGTAAGTACCGATAGCAAGACCAACGGCCGTCCAGAAGGCGTCAGCAAGGCCGCACCAGTAGGCTACGCCGGGCAGACCCATCAAAAGCCAGCCGCTCATATCGGAGGCCTCCGCACTCATAGCGGCGACCCAGGGGCCGAGAGAACGACCGCCCAAAAAATAGTTTTCCGTGTTTTTCTGAGAACGCCGATAGAAGTAGAAGCCGATACCGATAACCGCTACCATATACAGCATTATCACGATGAAGATTTCAAGGTTTTCCATCCTTACAACCGTTGCTTATTTAAGCACCTTTCATTTTTATTGTTTTTTATATGTCTTTCTCGTACCGTTTTCGGCTCACTCGCGTTTGAGAGAAGCCGGGTGCAATAAAACCAAAATAGGAAAGAATTCCAAGCGCCCTGCCAGCATATCGAAAATCAGAACGCACTTGGAGAAAATGCCAAAGCCCGCGTAATTGGCGGTGGCGCCGACGGCCTCAAAGCCGGGGCCCGTGTTGTTAATCGTAGCAAAGACGGCAGAGAGGTTGGTTAACATACTCTTTCCGTCAAGCGAAATCAAAAGAAAGCTCACAAAGAAAATGGCGATATACAGAATCAGGTAGGCCGAAACGCCCGAGAGAAGCTTCTCGTCTGCCGCCTTTCCGTTAACGCGAATCACCTTTACCCGATTGGGATGCAGGCGCTGATAGATATTGCGGAACAAAATCTTGACAAGCAAGAGCACGCGCATCGCCTTGAAGCCACCGCCCGTGCTTCCCGCGCAAGCACCCATACACATCAGGAAGAAGAGTATCGCCTTGGAGAAGGAGGGCCAAAGCTCAAAGTCAGCAGAAACAAAGCCCGTGCTTGACCCAAGACTGCTCACCTGGAAGAAGGCGTGTCGCAAGGTCTCGCCAAAGGAGGAAAAGAGCGGCGTTTCCATCGTCATCAGATTCCAAGTGATAAGACCGACAGAGGCCAAAACTATCGCGCCGAACATTCGCAGCTCCTCATCCTTCAAGACGTCGCGCACGCGGCGCAGCATCAGAAGATAATAGCAGGTAAAGTTCACGCTGAACAAAAGCATAAATACCGTCGTCACGATTTGGGTATAGGCGCTGTATCCTATCATACTGGTGTTTTTCACACCGAAGCCGCCCGTACCCGCCGTGCCAAAGGCATTCAAAAGCGCCTCAAAGGCAGGCATGTCCACCAAAAGCAGTAAAAAGTTCAGCACCGTCAGACCGATATAGGTCAGATACAAAACCGTGGCCGTCTGGCGTATACGGGGCGTGAGCTTGCCAACGCTGGGGCCGGGGCTCTCCGCGCGAAGCAGGTGCATCGTAAAGCCCTCGCTCTTGCTGCTGACGGGGGCCACCGCCAAAACGAAAACCAGAACGCCCATACCGCCAATCCAATGGCTGAAGCTTCGCCAATAGAGCATTCCCGCAGAAAGCGCTTCAACGTTTGAAAGAATAGAGGCGCCCGTGGTGGTAAAGCCCGAAACAATTTCAAAAAGCGCATCAATAAAATGGGGTATTTCCCCCGAAATAACGAAGGGGAGCGAGCCAAAAAGGCTCATCAGAATCCAACCGAGACCAACGCAGGCCAAGCCCTCACCCGCAAAAAAGTCCTTTTTGGCGCCGCGGCAAGCAAACCACAGCACAAGCGCAACACCTGCCGTAACGGCAATGCTAATGCCAAAGCCAAAAGCCGCAGGGGAAGCCCCCACGCCTAAGCTGATAAAAAGCGGGGGCAACATAAAGAGGGCGCAAAAGCCTAAAATGAGAGCAAGAATCTTGCCTATCATCTTATAATTCATAGGAATTGCCTTTCTATTGCCGCATCAATGCTTGAAAATATCGTTGATTTGCACAACGTCGGTGTCGCGACCTGCGACAACCACAATGCTGTCTCCTACCGCAAAGGTAGAATCACCGTTGGGAATTTCAATTTCCTTTCCGTGAGAAATGCTGACAAGCAGCGTATTCTTTCTGAAACGAATGTTACGCAAGGGCTCGCCAACGTGCAGCGTGGATTCCTCCACGATAAATTCCATTGCCTCAGCCTCATCCTCGGCCAGACTGTGAATGGCAACGGCGGCACCCGTCTGATTCTGCATCGCGCGCACGTGACGCACGATGTTCTCGCTGCACAGATTGCGCGGGCAAACAACGCTACCAAGCGACAGCGTGTCAAGCAAGCGACTGTCATCCAGACGCTTCACCTTGGTGATAACCTGAGGCACACCGCGCCCTTGGGCGTACAGGGAAAGAATCATATTGCACTCGTCCGTTCCCGTCAGGGTTACAAAGGCGTCAACGGCGTCTATTCCCTCGCCCTCAAGCAGATTCTGTCTTGCCGCGTTTCCAAAGGAAACGGAGGCCTGGGGCAAAAGCTCCGAAAGCTTGGCACAGCGCTCCTCGTCCTGCTCGATGATGCAGACGTCAATATGGCTTTTGAGAAGCTCCTCGGCCAAGTAATAGGCAACCGTGCCGCCGCCCGCCAGCATCACGCGGCGGTTTTTGCGGCTGACGATACCGAGATTTTTGAGCAACAGAGAAAGCTGCTCGGTGGGAGCGGTAACGAAAATTTTATCTCCCTCACAGAGAACGAACTGACCGTCAGGAATGATGGCCTCGCCCTCTCGCAAAACGGTGCAAACCAGAACGCGACACTTCACAATGTCATACAGCTTTAAAAGAGAAACGCCATTCAGCTTGCTCTTCTTGTCAATGGCAAGCTCGACAATTTCCACGCGACCCTTCACAAAGGAGTCTCTTTTCAAAAACCCGGGGAATTTCAAGAGGCGCTCGATTTCCTTCGCCGTCTGCTTTTCGGGGTTGAACACCATCGAGAGACCAAAGGCCTCACGCATACGGAAGGCCTGCTCCAAATATTCGTGATTGCGAATGCGCGCCATCGTATGAATTTGTGGGTTGAGCCTGCGCGCCGTCATGCAGGAAAGAAGGTTTATCTCGTCCTTTCCCGTTGCGGCTATCAGCAAATTGGCCGACTCCACCCCTGCCTCTAACAGCGTTTCCATAGAGGCACAGTTGCCCTCCACGCTCATCACGTCATAGGCCTCAATATTGGCACCCAAAACCTCGCTCTGTACGTCTATCAGCGTCACGTCGTGTCCGTCGGCAGTCAAATCCTGCACGAGCGTCTCACCGATAGTTCCGATACCGGCAATCAAAATCTTCAAGATTCTTCTCCTTGTTCTATCGTATAAAGGGGATTTTCCCTCTGCAAATATCCTTGTTTTCCGTCTTTTAGGGAGACCCTAAAAAAAGTAGTATGGAGTTATTGTACCATATTTTATTAAATATGTCAACCTTATCCTGCTATTTTTCCGTGCTTGCTCCGTTTTTTCGCCCTGCTTGACAGGCGGCGCCTTTTCGTGTATAATTTGAATATCGCACTCTCGAAAATTCGCGAAAAAGGAG
The DNA here is from genome assembly GCA_045661325.1 of Eubacteriales bacterium. Lineage (GTDB taxonomy): Bacteria > Bacillota > Clostridia > Oscillospirales > CAG-272 > UBA1740. Next base: position 16,729 of record JAZRFK010000040.1, read on the forward strand.
GAAAACACCGTGAAAACAAAAGCCGACCGCTTCGTTGCGGCTATCCTCTTGCTTTGCCTTCTTGCTTTTTTCGTTCCCTCCTCCGTTTCGCACGAGCCGCCCACCCTTCGCCTCTATTCTCTCGGTATTCCCTATGCCGAAACCGAGGCGCGCAACCCCTGGGATATGATAGCCTATGAGGGATATTTGTACCTGGGCGCAGGCGACTACGATAAAAACGTTTCCCCCGGCACCGTGATGCGCCTTTCCCTTGACAGCTTAACGTGGGAAACCCTGCTTGGCTATGACGATGAGCAGGCAGAGCGCTTTCTCCTTGTAAACGGCAAGCTGCTTATCCCCGGAATTGACGCCAAGGAAGGCTGGGAATACGGCAACTATTACACCGTTGAGGAAAACACGCTTGTCAAGCACCGCGTCTTAACGGGCGGCGTTCACGTTTGGGATATGGCCTTCTTTGACGGTAAGACCTTTGCCGCACTCGGCACGGCAGAGGGCGACTCTCCCCTTCTCGTTTCCGAGGACGGTGAGCAGTTTTCTCCCCTCGCCTTCGTGGAGGAGGACGGCAAGGAGACCCTTCTTTCTACGCCGCATTACACCCTGCGAATTTATGATTTGTTTACCGTGGACGAGGTGCTGTACGCCATCGTCACGCGCTACGAGACTGCCAACAGCTCCGCAGAAAGACTCGTCTATTGCTACGCAGGCGACGGTGCTATGCACCGCGTCGGTCCGCTTTCGGACGAAATTGCCTTCGTGCGCCTGCGCTATTTTCCCATCATCGCCAAGGCAACCGTTGGCGATTCCCTCTTTTTTACAACGGGAAAGCTATACGAAACAAAGGATATGCAAACATTTGTTGACATCACGCCAAAGGACTCTCTGTATATCGCGGATATGATAGAAGCGGAGGGTGCGCTTTACGCGCTCGGCTTTACGATGAAGGAGGACGGCGAAACACTCTTAAACACGCTTTATCGGTACGAAAACGGCACCTTCCTTCCGATTGCGCGCTTTGATTCCGCCGTTGTCCCCCTCTCCTTCACCGTGGTGGGCAACCGCTTTTTCGTGGCGTTTGGCAAAATGAACGGCATTTTAGACTATCAGGGCGAGGTTTATTACGCCTTTCTCCAATAGGCCGTATCCCCCCGTCATACAAGAAAAATCAAAAAACCTTCCTTCACACATTGACAAGCATTTGGCAATATGCTATAATATATCATTATAGCGCTTTACATAAGACTTGCTCTTATATCAATCGGACCTTGTCCGAGAAAGGATTACCCGTGGAAATATTACGCAGCACCGACAAGCTTGTTCCCGTTCACTCCGACATTCGCGGCCCCATTTTCTTGGAAGCCTTGCGTATGCAGGAGGCAGGCGAGCAGGTTTTGAAATTGAACACAGGAAACCCCGGCACCTTCGGCTTTGCTATGCCCGAAAGTGTCAAAAAAGCTTTGATGGAGAACATGGATAAGGCGGTGCCCTACTGTGATTACCGCGGTATGCCCGCTGCCCGCGAGGCCATTTGCGCCTACCATCGCTCTCGCGGCTTCCGCAACATTTCTCCCGACGATATTTTTATCGGCAACGGCGTCAGCGAGCTGGTGCAAATGATTCTGACCGCCCTTCTCAATCACGGAGACGAAATTCTTTTGCCCTGCCCCAACTACTCCCTCTGGTCTAATTGCACCTATATTGCAGGAGCAAAGCCTGTTTACTACACCTGTGACGAGGCAAGTGCCTGGAATCCCGACATTGCCGACATCGAAAAGAAGATTACCCCCAAGACCCGCGCCATCGTTATCATCAACCCCAACAATCCCACGGGTGCCGTTTATTCCAAGGAAACCTTGGAGGCCATCATCCGCATCGCCTCCGAGCACAATCTGGTTGTTTTGTCCGATGAGATTTACGACCGCTTGGTCATGGACGATGAGCCTTATTACTCTGTCGCCGCCCTGGCGCCCGAATCCTTAACGGTTATCACCACAAACGGTCTTTCCAAATCCCATTGCATTTGCGGCTTCCGCTGCGGCTGGATGGTGATTTCGGGTCCCAAGGAGCGCAATCGCGGCTTCGTTGAGGGTATCACCAAGCTTGCCACGATGCGCTTGTGCGCGGGCGCTCTGACCCAGCTCGTTATCCCTGCCGCATTGGAGGACTCGGAAAGCACGCGCGCGATGCTCGTTCCCGGCGGTCGCCTCTACGAGCAAAGAGAGGCTGCCTTCCGCGCTCTTTCGACGATTGAAGGCCTCTCCTGCGTTAAAAACAAGGCCGCCTTCTATATCTTCCCCAAGCTTGACGTGGCCCGCTTCGGCATCACGGATGACAAGAAATTCGCCTTGGATTTGTTGCACGCCAAGAAAATCCTCATCGTTCCCGGCAGCGGCTTTGACTGGCAGGCGCCCGACCACTTCCGCGTGGTTATGCTGCCCGAGGCCACCGAGATGGAAAGAGCCATGCTCGACATTGGCGACTTTTTGCGCGATTACCATCAATAATTCACCAAAAGGCGAAGCCGATATTCACAAAGGGCGGCGCCGATAGACAAAAAGAAAAGAGCCGATACGGAAAATTCCGTATCGTCTCTTTTTGTGCGGCCTTGCCGCAAGACCCGTCTTTTAAAAATCGGGGCTATGCAGAGGCGAAACAACGCGCCAGGAGGTTGCACTCTCCTGCTGAACGTTGGCAAAGGAGACAAAGGAGCCTGCTCGCATCACGGCCAAAAGGCGACCCTTCAGGGCGCCGCCGTCCTTGGCGGTAATGATAACGTTGTCTTTGTTCTGGTTGGCATCGTAGCTGATTTGATACGGGCTCTCGTAATAGCCCTTTTCCTCCACGTAAAGCGTGCCGGACGAGGAAACGCGGATGCTCACCGCGGCATCAAGGCAACGCTTGATGAGCGCCAGCTGCGCCTCGGTATAGGGGCTGTACGTAATAATATCGCCCTCCCACACCACGTTTTGATAGCCTGCGTTTCTATCGTCATAGGCATTCAAAAAGAGCGTGTATACCTCCGCAGAGGCAAATTGGCGGTAAGAGGTTTCTCCACTCTTGTCAATCACGGCGGCGGAAAGATATATTCGCGCCTCTTCTCCGTTCTGATAGCGAAGAACGAGGTATCCCACAGCCGTATAGGTGCGAGACATATTCTCTCCCTTTATGCCCGAAACAGAGCCTGCCCACTCCTCGTAGGCGGCCGTTGTTTTATAAATTTTATCGGTTTCGACCTCAATATAATCGTAGCCCTTTTGGGAAAGCAGCTCCGCTGTCAGCCTGCCGCCGATTTTGGCGGTATAGTCCTTGGTAGCAATCAGCGTGCCAAAGGTAACGCCGCCCTCTCCGAAAAGGGAAATCAGCCTTGCGTAATCGGCCTTGTCAATCTGCGAGGTGAAGCGCAGGCCCACGTCCTCGCCCACAGCATACACAGATGCCGCACCGTTGGTATAGGCGCGCACCGTGACCGCGTCAATATAGGTCTCACCCGCAACCGTACAGGTCGCACCCGCAGGCAAAAGGATTGCTTCACCGTTCTGTATCAGCTGCCAGCCGATAAAAACCGTGTCTCTTTCAAGCGCAGGGGGCTCGGGCAGGGTGATTTCGCCTGCCGATGCAACGCCTACCGTTTGGCCATCATGGCGAAAGGCAACCCAGTCTCCGCCTGCCGAAGCAGGAAGAGCCGAAAGGCAGAGCACGAGCACCAGCAAAAGAGCAAGCCATTTTTTCTTCATTTTCTTCATGCCCTTGGCTTGCAAGGGTCTTCCTTTCTTGTAGCGGCGATAAGCAACGCTCTGCCGCGCAAATAAAAAGGGAATGCCGTTTTTTCGCGGCACTCCCCTTAGTCAGACATTATTCTGCTGCGCTACCCTTTTTCTTTTTCAAAACGAGGATAACAGCAACTGCGGCACCTGCAAGCACAACAACAGCGCCTGCAATGATACCGATAACGGCGCCGATGGGCATTCCGGTGCTACCGAGTACATCGGCACCAACACCGCCCTCAACGCCAACAGCGAACACAGAGAAGTGGCTGGTTTCGAAGGTAACGTATCCGTCCTCAATCGAAAGAATCGTCACCTCGGTTGCCTTGCCGCTATCATCAATGTGGTATACCTTCAAGTCTTCCTTATCAAACTTAACGGCAGACTTGTTGAGAAGCATCTTTACCTGCAAGGTACCGTTGGGCTGATAAGCCTCGTCCTCTGCATCATAAAGCGTAATATCAGCAACCTGCAAAAGCTTGTAGCCGCCACCCAGATTCACAGAGGAATAGTTGGCAACCTTCAAGGCCTTCATCGTCAGATAGGACTGCAAGGAGAGCTGTGCCGTTCCGCCAACCGTGCTTGCCTTGGAATCGCCCGAGGCAACTCTGTTGGTAAAGTGGCTCAAAATCTGCTCGTTGCAAACGGAGCAGGTCAACAGGCATTCGCCGAAGCCGCCTGCTGCGGAGGGCTGCTTCACAACCTCACCGAGACCGGAGAAATCGTGTTCACCCGTTGCATTGTTCAAAAGCGCGCTGCAAACGGTGCACCACTGTGCGTGACCGCAGTCAGCGGCTGCGCCATCGGTGTGTCCCTTAGCGGGCTGCACAGTACGCATACAGAAGGTACAGGTAATAGGTTCAGTACAAGTGGGCTCTTCTCTGTCATAGTTGGCAGGATCGTGGGGAAGCTTCTTGCCCTCGGTGTCGCCGCAGGTACGGCAGGTCTTGGGGGCAGCACAGGTAGCGTCATCCCACGCGTGACCTGCTGCGGGTGCCAGAGTCTCAAAGCAGTTCAAGCAAATCTGACCGGAGGTACAGGTCGGAGGAAGGCCGGGCGCATGGGCGCCACCGGCAGAGCATTCGTCTGCGCTTACAGAAATGATAGTAAGAGAAGCGAGAAGCAACATTGCCACAAGCAGCAACGGAAGCAAAACTTTTTTCTTCATGATTCTTTCTCCTTGGTGTTTGGGAATTCTCTCTCGAGTCTAATAGGGTATACACCTTCTACTATGCATTTTAACATATTATTTGTCGTTTGTCAATAAAGTACAAAAAATTTCTGCTCTTTTTCCCGTATTTATGTAATTTTTAGCGTTTTGCCTATATAAAAGAAAAAAAGGCTTGTCAAAATCCCCGTATTTTTTCAATTCCTTCCTTTATATTATATATAATACGTGTCAAAATGCGCGCCTATGTGTGCCAAAAACGAAGCAAGCCTCTTTTTTCAAGAGCGCTTTGCGGCAAAGAGAGATAAGCCCAAGGAGAAAAAGGCGTCCGCTTTCTTCTCCCAAGACGCCCCTGCAAGCGCTTTGTCCAAAAACGGTCTTGTTTTTTGTGCAGTTTTCCTAAAAAGGAAAATTTTTGAGTATTTTTTTCCAAAAGGTATTTACTTTTTCGTTTTTGTGTGCTACAATAGCGTAGAAGCATTCCAGAAATGGATTTTTCACCAAAAAATCTTTTCTCTTGAAAATTTCCACAAAATCCATTGCAGAAAGGACTCGTCTTATGCGTTTTTCCGAAAAAATACGCTCCATTAAAAATAAGCAGGGCCTCACCACGCAGGAGCTCAGCCAAAAAAGCGGCGTGCCGCTTGGCACCTTGAACAAGCTTCTTTCGGGGGTTATTGAGGAGCCCAAGCTCTCCGTTGCCGTCTCTCTTTGCGAGGCGCTCGGCGTTTGCCTTGGCGCTCTTTTGGACGAGGAGGCGGTTTCCCTCTCCCGTGACGAGCAAAAGCTGCTCAATGACTACCGTTGCAGCGATGCTTACGGCAAGGCCGCCGTCCGTGCCGTTGCCGAAATGGAAAGCAGCAGAACGGCCGACAGCGCGGGCGCGGAGGCAGAAAAAAGCCAATCCCTTCCCCACGTTAATGCCGAAACGGTTGCCAAGATAAAGCTTCCCCTTTACGTTTTGCCCGTCTCCGCGGGAACGGGCACCTTCCTTGACCACGCAGACAAGGAAACCATCGAGGTTGAGGCAAATCCGTACAGCGAGTCGGCCGATTTTGCCCTGCGCGTCAGCGGCAACAGTATGGAGCCTCGCTTCCGCAACGGTGACATCGTTCTGGTGCATCAGCAGCCCTCCGTTAACTTCGGTGAGCTCGGCATTTTTATCGCCAACGGCGAGGGATATTTCAAGCGCTATATGGGCGACAGGCTTCATTCCTTAAACCCCGAATATCCCGACATTCCGCTTTGCCGCTTTGACGATTTCTTGTGCTGTGGCAAGGTTGTCGGTCACCTTCGCAAAAAAATCGCCTCGTAAACAATCCTTTGCATTTTGCCTGCTCGCGCTCGTTTTCGGGCGCGAGCCTCGTTTCCCCTTGGCCTCTTTTCGCCTTAAAGAGAGGTCTTACAATCAGAAAGGTCTGCTATAAACCGTTATGAAAGAAGAGCTTTTTCGCATAGAGGGAATGCATTGTGCGGCGTGCAGTGCGGCCGTGGAAAAGGCCGTTTTGCGCCAAGCGGGCGTTCTCACCTGCTCTGTCAACTTGGTGACGGAAAAGATGCGCGTTTCCTTTGACGAGAGTGCTTGCACCACCGCGCAGATTGCCGCGCGCGTTAAGCGGGCGGGCTTTGTCGCCGTTTTAATGAAAGAAACGGACAAGCCCCAAGCACCGCCGACCGCCCCCTCCTTCCTGCGCCGTCACCTTCCCTTGCTTCTCTCTCTGCTTTTTTCCCTTGCTTTGCTTTATCTCTCTATGGGGCATATGCTTTTGCACGCGCCGCTTCCCAAGCCGCTCTCCCCATCCGCCGCGCCAATCGCCTACGCGCTTGTACAAATGGTGCTGGCGCTTGCCGTTATGCTCCTCAATTTTCCGCGCTATAAAAGCGGGCTTTCGGCGCTTTTTCGCGGCGCACCCAATATGGATTCGCTCGTTGCGCTCGGTAGCCTTGCTTCCTTCCTATACAGCTTCGTCTTAACCCTGCTGCTATACAAGGACACCGCCCTCGTCAACGGCCTCTTTTACGAGTCAGCCGCCGTTGTTTTATCCTTGGTTTCCCTCGGAAAGACCTTGGAGGAAAACGGCAAAAGGAAAACCGCAGGCGCCATTCGCGCTCTGGCGGCGCTTTTGCCCGATACGGCGCGCCGACAAAGAGAGGACGGCGTTTTGGAGGAGGTTTCTCTTTCTTCCCTCTGCGTTGCGGACGTTCTTTTCATTCGCACAGGCGAGCGCATTCCGGCAGACGCCGTTGTTATCGCGGGAGAAGGCGGCGTTGACGAATCCATGCTGACAGGTGAAAGCATCCCCGTTTCCAAAACGGTTGGGGAGGCAGTGGTGGCAGGCTCTGTTCTGTCGTCAGGCGCCCTGACGGTGAGGGTGGAACGGCTCGGCGAGGACACCGCGCTTTCCGCCATTCTGCGCTTCGTTGAGGACGCGCAAGACAGCAAGCCTGCCATTGCCCGCACCGCCGATAAAATTTCGGGTGTTTTCGTTCCCGCCGTCTTGATAATCGCCCTTCTTGCCGGGCTTCTTTGGCTTCTTTTCTCAAAAAACATCGGTCTTTCTCTGCGTATTTTCACCTCGGTTTTGGTTATCGCCTGCCCCTGTGCTATGGGGCTTGCCACCCCCACGGCAGTTGCCGTCGGAACGGGGCTCGGCGCAAAAAACGGCATTCTCATTCGCAGCGGCGAGGCATTGGAAACGGCCTGCCGTGTTGACACCGCCGTTTTTGACAAAACGGGAACGCTGACCGTGGGAAAGCCCGCCGTGCATCGCTTTTTCGTTGACCCTGCCTTCTGTGAGGAGGCCGACCGCCTGCTGCAAATGGCCGCCTTGGCAGAGGAAAGCTCCACCCACCCCCTCTCCCTTGCCATCAGAGCCTTTTACAAGGGAGCGCCTCTTTCCACCGATGCTCTGCCGGAGCGCGTTTCATCCTTCGGCGGTAAAGGAATTCTGGCCGAATGGAAAAACGGCGACAGCCTTTTGCTCGGCAACGAGCGGCTGTTAAAGGAGCATCAGATTTCTCTTTCCCCTGCCCTTAAAGACGTGGCAAGTGAGGAGTCCTCTCTCGGCTCTGCGCTGGTTCTTTTGGCCGAAAACGGTCTGGCAAAAGCCGTTTTTGCCATTCGTGACGAGTTGAAGGCGGATGCAAAGGAAACCGTTTCGCGCCTGCAAGCCCAAGGCATTTCCGTCCATCTTCTGTCGGGAGATTCGCGCGCCGCGGCGGCGCGCGTGGCCGAGGAGCTGGGGGTTGACGCCTTTGTCGCAGAGGTCCTTCCCGAAGAAAAAACTTTTTATATAAAGGGCTTGCAAAACCAAAACAGATGTGTTATAATGGTCGGCGATGGCGTCAACGACGCCCCCGCTTTAGCCTCTGCTGACGTTGGCTGTGCGCTGGGCGGCGGTACGGACGTTGCGATGCAAAGTGCTGACCTTGTGTTGTTAAAAAGCTCGCTTTTGGGCGTGCTTGAGGCTTTGCGTCTTTCGCGCCTGACGGTGCGGAACATCAAGCAAAATCTCTTCTGGGCCTTCTTCTATAACGCCCTTTGTATTCCTGTCGCGGCAGGCGCACTGTACCCCTTCGGTATTTTGCTCTCGCCGATGATAGGCGCAGCCGCTATGTGCCTCAGCTCCCTCTTCGTTGTGGGCAACGCTCTTTCGCTTTGGCGCAAAAGGCTTTCCTCTCCCCGTTTAAAATATTATCATATACAGTAAGGTTGGTTTTCAGTTTATGCACATTTTTAAGGTCGAGGGCATGCATTGTGAAATGTGTGTCAAGCGTATCGAGGCCGCTTTTGAAGCGGAGCAGATGCACGCCTTCATCAACTTGATGGAAAAAACCGTTGCCGTTGAAAGCGGAGCGGACGCCTCCGGTATTCTGGAGCTTTTGGAGGATCTGGGCTTTGAGCCCACGCTTATCCAATAATTCTTTGAGCGGACTGTCTCCTATGAGACAGTCCGCATCATTTTGCGCCAACAAGGGCGCAAAGCGCGGCCCTTCCGAAAGCCCGTGCCTTCACCCGCGCCTTCACCCATGCCCTCACCCGCGCTTTTGCGCCGTATTTTCGCTTTCCCTCCTGCACCCGCAAGGCGAATTTGCGCCGCCTATATTTTTATAAAAAAAGGTAGGAAAATTTCGTCTTTCTCCTTGACAAAAGGCCGCCGATGGTGTATACTATGAGAAGGCGAAAATTGCCTTTATTTTTTGAAAATTTTTTAAGAAATGGGGATGTGTTATGCAGCAGTTTGATATGAATTTACTCAACGAGCTCGTGCATACCGTTTCTGTCCTTACAGATCCCTTCTCCGTTATTCCTTTTCATAATTTCGTTATTTTACCCGGTTTTGCAGATGTTCACGTGCATTTGCGAGAGCCGGGTTTTTCTTATAAGGAAACGGTAGCAAGCGGAACGCGCGCGGCCGCAAAGGGTGGCTATACCGCTGTTTGCTCTATGCCAAACCTCTCTCCCGTGCCCGATTCTCTGCCGCATTTGAAGGAGCAATCCGCCCTTATTGAAAGGGATGCCCTCATCAGCGTTTATCCCTATGCCTCTATTACCGTTGGGCAAAAGGGCGCGGCCTTGTCGGATATGGAGGGGCTTTCCCCCTTCGTCGCAGGCTTTTCGGACGACGGGCGCGGTGTGCAGAGTGACGCGATGATGGAAGCCGCTATGCAAAAGGCCAAGGCCCTTGGCAAGCTTATCGTCGCGCATTGTGAGGACAACAGCCTGCTTTTCGGCGGCTATATTCACGATGGAGCGTACGCCAAGGCGCACGGGCACAAGGGAATTTCCTCCGCAAGCGAATACGTGCAGATTGAACGGGACATCGCCCTTCTTCGCAAAACGGGGGCGGCGGAGCATATCTGTCACGTTTCCACCAAGGAAAGCGTTGCCGCTATTCGCGCGGCCAAGGCAGAGGGGCTTAACGTTACGGCCGAAACCGCGCCGCACTATCTCGTTCTGGACGAAAATGACTTGGAGGAGGACGGTCGCTTCAAGATGAATCCCCCCTTGCGTGCCAAGGAGGACAGGGAGGCCCTGCTTCTCGGCATACAGGACGGCACCATTGATATGATTGCCACCGACCACGCGCCGCACAGCGCCGAGGAAAAAAGCCGCGGGCTTGAAAAGAGCGCGATGGGCGTTGTCGGTCTTGAAACCGCCTTCCCCGTGCTATATACGGAGCTTGTTAAAACGGGTATCATTTCCTTGGAAAAGCTCGTTGAGCTGATGAGCCAGAATCCGCACCGCCGCTTCTCGCTCTCGCTTGACGGATACTCGGTCTGGGATTTGAACGAATGCTACGAAATCAATCCCGATGAATTTCTCTCCATGGGGCGCGCAACGCCCTTTGCAGGAAGAAGGGTTTACGGGCGCCACGTTCTCACCCTTTTCAAAGGAAACCCCATCGTTTAAAAGTGCCTTTGCCGCCCGTTTAAAAGGGCGACAAGGGGAAAAATATAATTTTGCAGGTCGCTTCGCGCGCCAAGGAGGAATACTATGCCAAAAAGAACAGACATCAAAAAAATCTTAATCATCGGCTCTGGCCCTATCGTTATCGGTCAGGCCGCCGAATTTGACTATGCAGGAACCCAGGCCTGCCTCGCCTTGAAGGAGGAGGGCTATGAGGTGGTGCTTTGCAACTCCAACCCTGCCACCATTATGACGGACACCTCCATTGCCGACAAGGTGTATATGGAGCCCTTGACCTTGGAGTTTATTGCCCGTATCCTTCGTTACGAGCGTCCTGACGCCATTCTGCCCGGCATCGGCGGCCAGACAGGCCTCAACCTTGCTATGCAGCTGGAAAAGAAGGGTGTTCTGAAGGAGTGCCGCGTTGAGCTTCTCGGCACCAGCAGCGAAAGCATCGAGCGCGCTGAGGACCGCGAGCTTTTCAAGGAGCTTTGCCAGTCCATTGGCGAGCCCACCATTCCCTCGGAAATCACCTACTCCATTGAGGAGGCTAAGGCCGCAGCCGAGAGAATCGGTTATCCCGTAGTGCTTCGCCCCGCCTTCACCCTCGGCGGCACGGGCGGCGGATTTGCCTACAACGAGCAGGAGCTGATTGAAATCGGCTTGAACGCCTTTAAGCTTTCTCCCGTTCATCAGGTGTTGATTGAGAAGAGCGTTAAGGGCTACAAGGAAATCGAATTTGAGGTTATGCGTGACACCTCTGACCACGCCATCACCATCTGCGGCATGGAAAACGTTGACCCTGTTGGCGTGCATACGGGTGACTCCGTGGTTGTTGCCCCCATCCTTACCCTCAGCGAAAAAGAGCAAAAAATGCTCAACGACAGCGCCATCAAAATCATTCGCGAGCTGAAAATCGCGGGCGGCTGTAACGTACAGTTTGCCCTGCATCCCACCTCGGGCGAGTACTATCTCATTGAGGTAAATCCCCGCGTTTCCCGTTCCTCCGCCTTGGCCTCCAAGGCTTCGGGCTATCCCATTGCGCGCGTTACGGCCAAGATAGCCGTAGGCATGGCCCTTGAAGAAATCAAGATTGCCAACACCAACGCGGCCTTTGAGCCCCGTTTGGATTACGTTATATCCAAGCTCCCCAGATTCCCCTTTGACAAGTTCACCTCCGCCTCCAACCTTCTCGGTACGCAGATGAAGGCAACGGGCGAGGTTATGGGCATCGGCACCACCTTGGAGGAATCCCTGCTCAAAGGCATTCGCTCCTTGGAAATCGGTGTAAACCACCTCTATCACGCCAAGTTTGATACCATGTCCAAGGAGGAGCTGCTTGACTACATCAAGCTCTTCCATTCCGACAACCTCTTTGCCATTGCCGAGCTTATTTACCACGGCGTTTCGCTCGAGCAAATTCACGAAATCACCCAGATTACCCCCTACTTCCTTGAAGCCATCAAGCGCATCATCGATATGGAAGAGAGCCTGCGCGGACACGCATTTGACGTTGCCCTGCTCCAAGAAGCAAAGAAGATGGGCTTCAGCGACAAATACGTTGCAAGAATGTGGAAATGCACCGAGCTTGAGGTCTACAATCTCCGTAAGGAAAAGGCGCTTATGCCTGCCTTCCGTATGGTAGACACCTGCCATACCAACGCCTATATCCCCTATTTCTACTCCTCCTATCAGGGCAAGAACGAATCCCGCCTGACCGACAAGAAGAAGATTGTTGTCTTGGGCGCAGGCCCCATTCGTATCGGCCAGGGCGTTGAGTTTGACTACTCCACCGTTCACGCGGTACAGACCATTAAAAACTCCGGCTACGAGGCCATTATCATCAACAACAACCCCGAAACCGTTTCCACCGACTATACCACCGCCGACAAGCTCTATTTCGAGCCTCTGACTCCCGAGGACGTTATGAACATCATCGAGTTTGAAAAGCCCGAGGGTGTGGTTGCTTCTCTTGGCGGCCAGACGGCCATCAATCTGGCACAGCCCCTGATGGAGCGCGGTGTCAAGATTGTCGGCACGGATTGCGAGGCAATCGACAGAGCGGAAAACCGTGACGCCTTTGAAAAGCTGCTGCGCGATTTGCAGATTCCGCAGCCCAAGGGCCACGCCGTTACCAAAATTGAGGACGGCATCAAGGCCGCAAGCGAAATTGGCTATCCCGTGCTGGTTCGCCCCTCCTTCGTGCTGGGCGGCAGAGCAATGCAGATAGTTGCCAATGAGGATCAGCTCCGCCACTACTTGAAGACCGCGGTAGAAATTGACGAGGACAAGCCCGTTCTGGTTGATAAGTATATTCAGGGCAAAGAGGTTGAGGTTGACGCCATTTGCGACGGCAGAGACGTTTTCGTGCCCGGCATTATGGAGCTTGTCGAGCGCACGGGCGTTCACTCGGGCGACTCTATCAGCGTTTACCCCTCGTTCAGCATCTCCAACAGAGTCAAGGGCATTATTTTGCAGTATGCCAAGAAGCTTGGTCTGGGCATCGGCATTGTCGGCCTTTTCAACATTCAGTTCATCGTTGACGAGAAGGAGGACGTTTATATCATCGAGGTTAATCCTCGCTCCTCCCGTACCGTTCCCTTCCTTTCCAAAGCAACGGGCTACAGCCTTGCGGACATCGCAACCGAGGTCATTTTGGGCAAGAGCCTTATGGAACAGGGAATCTTCGATATTTATCCCCCCGAAAAGAACCGCTGGTACGTCAAGGTGCCTGTGTTCTCCTTCAACAAGCTGCGCGGTCTTGACGCGTACCTCTCTCCCGAAATGAAATCCACGGGTGAGGCCATCGGCTATGACGATAAGCTCAACAGAGCGCTTTACAAGGCTCTGCAAGCCGCAGGCACGCACCTGCAAAATTACGGAACCGTCCTTGCCACCATTGCCGACAAGGATAAGGAGGAGGCTCTGCCTCTGATTCGCCGCTTCTACAACCTCGGCTTCAACATCGAGGCCACGGCAGGAACGGCCAAGTTCTTGAAGGAAAACGGCATTCGTACCCGCGTGTTGAAGAAAATCAGCGACGGCAGCGATGAAATCATCGACTCGATTCGTCAGGGCCATATCGCCTACGTTTTGAATACGCGCGACATCGGCTCCGGCGGTCAGGCATCCGACGGTGCGGAAATTCGTATGGCGGCAACCGAAAACAACGTCACCATCTTTACCGCCTTGGATACCGTTCGCGTTTTGCTGGACGTGCTTGAAGAGACCACGCTCGGCGTTTCTACCATCGACAGCTAAAATAACACCGTAAAGGAAATACCATGCAGCAATCGTTTTTTACCGTTGACGAAAACGTGAAAATTGCCAAGGACGTCTATAAAATGACCCTCCTTGGCGACACCTCCGCCATCACGGCGCCCGGGCAGTTCGTCAACGTCAAGCTTGACGGCGCCTTCTTGCGCCGTCCTATCTCCGTTTGCGACAGAACGGACGGAGTGTTAACTATTGTTTACAAGGTGGTGGGCGGCGGCACCGAAAAGATGGCCGCCTACGAAAAGGGCACCGTGCTTGACGTCTTAACAGGACTCGGCAACGGCTATGACACCTCCCTTTCGGGAGACGCGCCTCTGCTTTTGGGCGGCGGCGTTGGTGTTCCGCCCCTTTACCTGCTTTGCAAAGAGTTGATTAAGCAGGGCAAGCGCCCCACCGTTATCCTTGGCTTCAATACCAAGGATGAGGTATTCTACGAAAAAGAGTTTGCTTCTCTTGGCGCCGCCGTCACCGTCACCACGGTGGACGGAAGCCTTGGCACGAAGGGCTTTGTTACCGACGCGCTTCCCGAAAGCTACTCTCACTTTTACACCTGCGGCCCCGAGCCTATGCTGCGGGCCGTGCATCGCGCCACCAAGACGGACGGCCAGCTCAGCTTTGAGGAAAGAATGGGCTGCGGCTTTGGCGCCTGTATGGGCTGCTCCTGCAAGACCCTGACAGGCTACAAGCGCATCTGCAAGGAAGGGCCCGTGATGCAGAAAGGAGAAATCTTATGGTAAAAACCTCTGTTTCTCTGGGCGAATGGGTGCTTGACAACCCCATTATCCCTGCCAGCGGCACCTTTGGCTACGGCTACGAGTTTGCCGAGCTTTACGACATCAACTGCCTTGGCAGCTTCTCCTTCAAGGGAACAACCAAGGAGGCGCGCTTCGGCAATCCCACGCCCCGTATCGCTGAATGCCCCTCGGGCATGATTAACAGCGTGGGCCTGCAAAACCCCGGTGTTGACAAGGTTATCACCGAGGAGCTTCCCAAGCTCAAAGCCTGCTTCCACAAGCCTGTTATCGCCAACGTCTGCGGCTTTTCCCCCGAGGAATACGCCGAGGTGGCGGCGCGGCTTTCCGAGCAAGAGCAGGTTGGTCTTTTGGAGGTCAACATCAGCTGCCCCAACGTTCACGCAGGCGGCGTTAACTTCGGAAGCTCTCCCGAAAGCGCGGCGGAAATCACCGCGCGCGTGAAGGCGGTTTCCAAAAAGCCCGTCTACATCAAATTGAGCCCTAACGTGACCGACATCGTTTCCATTGCCAAGGCCTGCGAGGCGGCAGGAGCTGACGGTCTTACGATGATAAACACCCTCTTGGGTATGCGGATTGACCTGCGCCGCCGCCGCCCCGTTGTCGCCAACAAGATGGGCGGCTTTTCGGGAGACGCCATCTTCCCCGTGGCGCTGCGCTGCGTCTACCAGGTCTACGAGGCCGTTTCCATTCCGATTATCGGTATGGGCGGTATTTCCTCTGCCGAGCAGGTTATTGAAATGATGCTCGCAGGCGCCAGAGCCGTTGAGGTTGGCGCGGCAAACCTTGTCAACCCCTTTGCCTCCCGCGATATTGTGGAGGCCCTTCCCGCCGTGATGGAAAAATACGGCATACAAAATCTTGAAGATATTATTGGAGGTGCCCATGGGTAAGGACGTTATTATTGCTTGCGATTTTCCGAGCAAGGAAAAAGTATTTGAGTTTTTGGATTTGTTCAAGGACGAAAAGCCCTATGTAAAAATCGGTATGGAGCTGTTTTACGGAGCAGGCCCCGATATCGTGCGCGAAATCAAAAAAAGAGGCCATAAGATTTTCTTGGATTTGAAGCTGCACGATATTCCTAACACGGTAAAGAGCGCGATGCGCGTGCTTTCCTCCTTGGACGTGGATATGTGCAACCTGCACGCCGCAGGCACCATCTCGATGATGGAGGCGGCCATTGAGGGTCTGACCCGTCCTGACGGAACCCGTCCCCTTCTGATTGCCGTTACCCAGCTGACCTCTACCAGCCAGGAGCGTATGGAGGAGGACCTTCTTATTCACGAGCCCTTGGACAAGGTGGTTATGCATTACGCCGAGAACGCCAAGAAGGCAGGCCTTGACGGCGTTGTTTGCTCTCCCTTGGAGGCAGAGAAGGTGCATACCGTTTGCGGCAAGGACTTCTTGACTGTA
The DNA here is from genome assembly GCA_045661325.1 of Eubacteriales bacterium. Taxonomy (GTDB): domain Bacteria; phylum Bacillota; class Clostridia; order Oscillospirales; family CAG-272; genus UBA1740. Next base: position 32,509 of record JAZRFK010000040.1, read on the forward strand.
ACCCCCGGTGTGCGCTTCGCAGGCGGAGACGTTGGCGACCAGGTGCGTATCACCACGCCTGCCAAGGCAAAGGAAATCGGCTCTGACTATATCGTGGTGGGCAGACCCATCACCGCCGCCGAGGATCCCGTTGCCGCTTATCGCCGCGCCGTTTCGGAATTTGTAGGATAATAAAACACGCTTTAAGCCGTGAAGCTGTAAAGGAGAACGAAAATGAACAACATTGAAAAACTGATTGCAAAGGATTTGCTTTCTATCCGTGCCGTATTCTTCCGCCCCGACCAGCCTTTTACCTGGGCCAGCGGCATCAAGAGCCCCGTTTACTGTGACAACCGCTTGACCTTGACCAGCCCCGCTGTTCGTAACGACGTGGAAAACGCCTTGGCCGAGACCATCAAGCGCGAATATCCCGAAGCCGAGGTGCTGATGGGTACCTCCACCGCAGGTATTGCACACGCCGCCATCACGGCACACATCATGGGCTTGCCGATGGGCTACGTGCGCTCCGGTGCCAAGGACCACGGACGCGGCAATCAAATCGAGGGCCGTCTTGAGCCCGGCCAGAAGGTCGTTGTTGTGGAGGATTTGATTTCCACGGGCGGCAGCGTTATCGAGGTCGTTAACGTTTTGCGCGAGGCAGGTGCCGAGGTGCTGGGCATCGTCAGCATCTTCACCTACGGTATGAAGAAGGGTCTCGTTCGCCTGGCAGAAAGCAACGTCAAGAACGTCAGCCTCACCAACTTCGACGTGATTGCCCAAATCGCCGCCGAGGAAAATTACATTCGTCCCGAGGATGTGGCAAGACTCATCGCCTTCCGCAACAATCCCTCTGACGAAAGCTGGATTAAAGGAGAAGCAAACTAATGCGTCACCTTATCGACATTATGGACTTGTCCGTGGAGGAGATTGATTCTTTGATTGCCACGGCAAGCGATATTGTCGCGCATCCCGAGCTGTACCGCGAAAAGTGCCGCTACAAGAAGCTTGCCACTTTGTTCTTTGAGCCCTCTACGCGCACGCGCCTTTCCTTTGAGGCGGCGATGCTGGAGCTTGGCGGACAGGTGCTTGGCTTCTCGGAGGCCTCCTCCAGCTCTGCCTCCAAGGGCGAGAGCGTGGCAGACACCGCCGCCATCGTAAGCGGATACGCTGACATTATCGCCATGCGTCACCCCAAGGAGGGCGCGCCCTTGGTGGCGGCGTCGCGCAGCGACGTTCCCATCATCAACGCAGGAGACGGCGGGCATTTTCATCCCACCCAGACCCTGACGGACTTATTCACCATCAGCCGCGAGCTTGGCCACTTTGACAATCTGACGGTTGGCCTTTGCGGTGACCTGAAATTCGGCCGCACCGTGCATTCCTTGATTGCCGCCCTTTCCCGTTACAGCGGCATCCGCTTCGTTCTGATTTCTCCCGAGGAGCTGAAGGTGCCGAGCTACGTCAAGACCATGTATATCAAGGAAAAGGGTATTCCCTATCGCCAGACCACCTCGCTTGACGATGCTATGCCCGAGCTTGACGTTCTGTACATGACGCGCGTGCAAAAGGAGCGCTTCTTCAACGAGGAGGATTACCTGCGCTTGCGCGACAGCTATATCCTCACCCCCGAAAAGATGCAGGCCGCCAAGAAGGATATGATAGTGCTTCACCCTCTGCCCCGTGTCAACGAGATCACCACAGACGTGGATCTTGACCCGCGCGCCGCGTATTTCCGCCAAGCGAAAAACGGAAAGTTCATCCGTATGGCGCTGATTATGAAGCTCTTGGAGGTAGAATAAATGCGTGTGGATTCCATTAAGAACGGCATTGTTATCGACCATATCGACGCAGGACGCGCGATGGAAATTTACGAAATGCTTTCCTTAGATAAGCTCGACTGCCCTATTGCCATTCTGAAAAACGTGCCCAGCGAAAAAATGGGCAAAAAGGACATCATTAAAATTGACTCTGACGCGGCCTTCGCCCTTCCCGTTGAGGTTTTGGGCGTTATCAGCCGCGAGGTTACCGTGGTAACGGTGAAGGACGGCGAGGTTGCCGACAAAAAGCACGTCTCCCTTCCCCTTGAAATCAGCGATTTTCTGCGCTGCAAAAACCCTCGCTGCATCACCTCTACCGAGCAAGGCATTCACCACCGCTTCCGTCTCTCGCACGAGAAGGATGGCGTTTACCGTTGCATCTACTGTGACGCCAAGCGGGCTTAACACCCGGGGCGCATAGCCAAAGCACATCGGAATAGCATAAAACGTTTATCGTGGCAAACGGCTACCGCCTTGCCACGATTTTTGTCCAAACGCAACGGTCAAAATAAGAAAGGACACTAACATGGCAAGCATCCGCATTGATTTTGAAAAAGTGATGGGTCCTATCCGCCCGATGCACGCTGTGGGCCAGCCGCCCTACGCCACCGCCTTACGCAGCTTAGATTTGTCGCCCATGGCCTTCTTGCGTGACGCTCACATTCCTTATAGCCGTCTGCACGACGTAGGCGGTGCCTTTGGTGGCAATCGGTTCGTGGATATTCCCAATATCTTCCGCGACTTTGACGCAGACGAGAATGACCCTGCCTCCTATGACTTTGCCTTTACCGACATTTTAATCAAGGGTCTTTTGGAATACGGCGTTGCCCCTATGTTCCGCCTTGGCGTCACCATTGAAAATCAGGCCGCCATTCGCGCCTACCGCATCTATCCCCCCAAGGACTACGGCAAATGGGCGCGGATTTGCGAGCATATCGTGCGCCACTACAACGAGGGCTGGGCCGATGGCTTCCATATGGGCATCGAATACTGGGAAATCTGGAACGAGCCCGAAAACGGTCACACGCCGGAAACCAACCAGATGTGGCTTGGCACCCCCGAGGACTACTTTCGCCTCTATGACGTTGCCGCCAAGCACTTAAAGGCCTGCTTTGGCGACGCTATCAAAATTGGTGGCTACGCCGCCACCAACGGCTTCGGCATCTTCTATCATCCCAAGGAGTGCGGCTTTTCCTTCCCTGCCCGTCCCATTGACCCTGCGGACGAGAAATATCAACGCTACCGCTACCGTCTGGAATTTCTGCACGGCTTCTTGGCATACGTCAAGGCGCACGGCTCGCCCATTGACTTTTTCTCCTGGCACAGCTACGGAAGCGTCGAGGAAACGCTGGCGCTTGACGATTACTTTTATCGCACGCTTGCAGAATACGGCTTTGCGGACATAGAAATCCACTTGAACGAATGGAACAACGCCTTCGGCGCCGAGAAGCACGGAACGCAGGAGGCGGCCGCCGCGGCGGGCGCTATGATGCTTGCTATGCACGGCGCCAACGCGGATATTCTCTGCTATTATGACGCCAAGCTCCAAGCCTCCGTCTACGGCGGCTTCTTCAAGCCCCTTTCCCGCATTCCCACCCCCACCTATCACGCCTTCCGCGCCTTCGGAGAGCTGTACGCCTTGGGCAACGAGGTTGCCGTTTTGTGCGACACCGAGGGGCTCTACGCCCTCGCCGCCAAGGACGAGGCAGGCAAAAACGGGGCCGTTATGCTCGTAAATTACACAGGACGGGATTTGGAGGTTCAAACCAACGCCGAGGGCTTCACCCTCTCTCTTTTGAACGCCGACTCTCCCCTGCTTCCCACCGACCTTGACGCCACCGCCTTTTCTCTTCAAAAGGACGAAATCGCACTTTTAGAGGGCGCCCTCTGACGCGCCAAAGCTTTCTCACAACACAAAAGAGCAAGAATGAAGGACAAAAAGCCTTCTTCTTGCTCTGCTTTTTCTGTATTGTATTTCCTCGTTTGCTTTTACCAAGGTTTGTTCTTTTTCTTGTCTTCCTGCTTCTTTTGCGTGTAATAGTACACAATTGCCGCTCGTTGTTTTTTTTTGGTTTCCGGCGTTTTTGCTTTTACATATTTCCCTTTTCCCAAGATTTTCCTTAACATGTTTCCTCCTCGTACGGGATGATATCACTAAATTTTTGGTCCTCATAATATTTTTGCATAGCATCAATTAAATCATCGCTGGGCACATACTTTTTTTCTACTATATAAGCATCTCTCACTTTGTAAAGTGGAAACGCCCTTATTACCCTGTTTGTCAAGTCATATCCTATCAACCAGTTTTCTTGATGATATGTATATTCATAAATATAATGAAAAGCAAACATCCGTATCGTTTGTCCATTAACGCTTGCATGAAAAATCCTTCCGGTTTCGCAGGCTCTTGCGAAATCATACAACTCTTCGTCAAACAAAAGGCGCTCTCTTTTATATTGCGGCAATCGTGCGTATTCATTTAACAAGCTACGAATATATACCGATGTGCTTTGACCTGTGAGCTTCGCTTCGGAATCTTCAATTTCATCAAAGGCTGCACGATTCTTCTTCGGTGGGCGAAACCATATTTTTTCTTCTAAAATCTCAAGCTCCGCATCGGAAAAATACACTTGATCTATCACCGTATTCACACATTCATAAACCTTTTCGGCGTCCGCCCGCATAAAATCCTCTTCCAGAATTCGGCGTATTTCTTCTCGCCTGCACTTGCGATAATAAACCAAGGTTGGTAGTAGCTTGCTTAAAAAGCCATTCACGTTAGGCTCGCCGTCATTTTTTATAAATTCATACCGCATTGCATCATTACGTATGATAAGATAAGTAAATTCAGAAACAACAAGCTTTACAATTTCAGGAATCATTTTATCACCTCATTACATATTTTATATTTTGTAAACCTAAAAGTCAAGTGTTTTTTGAAAAATATGTTGTTTTTGTAAACCCAAAAGTCAAAAATATGGCGGCTATCATTTTTGACAAATCAATGCTATAATCCTTTTGCAAGGTCAAGACCTTGACTTTATTGTAAGGAGGTGATACAATATGAGTATACTTGGTTTCTTGTTTAAGCCTAAAAAGGAAATGGCAAAAAGGGGAACAAAGCATGTAAGAATTGGTAAATATACAATCTCTTCACACGCCCAAAATCGTATCGTTGACAAAACACGAAAAATGGGCAAAATTGATGTTTTAGATAACTTATTTACCAAACCGAACGGCATTTCGGAAATTACCTACGACAAAAATGGGCCATCCTATAGAAGAGTGGGTAAACGAATAACTACCGCAATCAATCCTACTAATAATAGGGTAACAACCTGTTTGCCGGTAAGCAGACAAGACAAAAAGGAATTTGATTTAGTGAACATAGGTAGAAAAGGAGGAAGAAAAAAATATGTTAAACGAAAGTCAAAAAGGTAAATTTACCGCCAGAGCAAAGGAAGAAGCAAAGAAGCTATTACAGGAATTAAACATTTCCGCATTGACCGATGACAGCATTGGGGCCTTGCAAAACGAGCTTGTCGCAAGAGTGTCGGGCTTGGTGTCCGCAGACGAGGATGGAAAAGCCATTGACAAAGAGCTTTTGGAAATATACGATTTACTGACGGATATCGTATGGGACAACGAAGAGAACTTGAATTTCTTAAATGAGTTGTTTTTGAAATAATTATGTAAAAGCGTATTTGCAGAACACAAAAGAGCAAGAGCAGAAGAAGTGATAAGCTTTCTTCTGTTCTTGCTCTTTTGTTTTTATGAAATGTATTGGTTACGCCCGACTGACGTTCCTCGTCTTTTTGGCTCTGTTTTGCGAAAAAAGAAGAGAAAGAAGCACGTAGCCCAAGGGTAAAATGGCAAACCAGATGGATTTGCCGCCAAAGACGGTGCCAAGCAGAGTGGATACGGCAACACCCAAGCAGAAAAACAAGATCATAGCGATATGCTGCAAAAAGCGATATCTCTGCCGTTTTTCCTTCGGGAGCATGGCCCAGCGCGTCAAGGCGCTGGCCGCCTCGCGCAAATGGTTGGTGCAGAAGGTGCTGGCCATCGGCTCGCCCCTGACCTTGTGGAAGGTGGTAAACTGCATGGCCGCCACTGCGTTAACGGTTATCTGCGAAATACGCACGGGCGCCGCATCGGGCAATAAGCCGAGCGCAAGCACCGCCGCAATTTCCACAAGAATTAAAATCATATGCCAAAGCGCCATTCTTTTTTTCAAAAGGATGCCAAAAAGCGTTGCCAGCATAACGCCGATAAAATACGCCAGAAGCGACCAGAAGTACGACCAGAAGCCCGGCATATCTCCCGTTACCAAGGAAACGCTTGCCAAAAGCAAATTTCCCGTTTGCGCGTTGCAGAAAACACCGCCGCGCA
>JAZRFK010000041.1:0-89224 GCA_045661325.1 Eubacteriales bacterium
GTGTACGAGCTGCCCTCCATCGAGGAAATCCGCACCTATTGCAAGGAGCAGCTTTCGCTTCTCTGGGATGAGGTGAAGCGCTTCGAAAACCCCCATCGTTATTACGTTGACCTGTCCGATAAGCTTTGGACCTTGAAGCAGGAAATGCTTCGCGGACGTGTGGAATAAGAAAGTGGAATAAGAAAGAGGATAGAGTATGGAAAAAACAAAGCTTTTGCAGACTTTGCTCGATACCTCAGCAGAGCTTGCCAAAAAAGAGCAAAAGGATTCGGCCACCGCGGGCTTTCTGTTGGTTGCGGTCTCCTTAATGGCTCTTCGCGAGAGCGAGGGCAACGTGCCTTTGCTTGAAAAGAGCAGAGAAGAATGGAAAAAGACGATAGATGTTCTTTCCTTCATCAAAAAGAATCCTGCCTTGGCCGTTAAAAAATTTTCGGCCGTTATGAAAAACGGCGGCGAAAACTATTCGATGGATGCGCTCCTTTTGCGCTCGGCGCTCTTGAATCTGGAGTTTTCCGCAAAGGATATCCTTGATTTGCCAACGCTTTTGGCGCGCCTTTTGCCTGAAATGCCCTCGTATGTCAAGAACGTCATTTTAGAGCTTTCCGAGGGCGCAGATAAGCCCGCGACCCAAAAGCCAAAGGTAGTGCGCGAGGAGCCGAAGGCGGAGACCAAGTCACAGACCGCCTCTGCGCCCACCGAAACGCCCATGACGGAGGGCGTTGGTATAGAGGCCTTCTTTACGCAGCCTGAGGAAAACGGCGGAAGCGATGAGGAGGACGAAGAGGAAGAGGAAGATCTTTTCATTTACAAGGATAACCCCTATTATCTCGGCGCACTCGTAGAGAAAACCAAAAAGATGCACCAGACCTTGTCGCAGGCTATTTTGGGACAGGATCAGGCTATCAACGTCTTTATCTCGGGTTATTTCCAGTCCGAGCTGCAGGCGCTCTCTATGCCCGAGCGCAGAAAGCCCCGCGCAACCTTCTTGTTTGCGGGCCCTCCCGGTGTCGGTAAGACCTTCTTGGCAGAGAAGGTTGCCGCAACGCTTGGCTTGCCCTACTGCCGCTTCGATATGAGTGAGTACTCCGATAAGGAGGCCTCCATTGAGTTCTGCGGAAGCGACAAGGTGTATAAAAACGGCAAGGCGGGTAACGTCACCAGCTTCGTTGCCGAAAATCCGCAAAGTATTCTGCTTTTTGACGAGATTGAAAAGGTGCATACCAACGTTATCAACCTTTTCCTTCAAATCCTCGATGCAGGCAGACTGCGCGATAACTTTACCGATGAGGAGGTTTCCTTTAAGGATACCATCCTGATTTTCACCACCAACGCGGGCCATCAGCTGTATGAGGATGAGCAGAACGCCCTTCTTTCCTCTATTCCGCGTAAAACGGTTATCAAGGCCCTTCGCAGTGACATTAACCCCGAAACGAAGGTGCCCTATTTCCCGGGCGCTATCTGCTCCCGTTTTGCCTCGGGCAACGTGGTTATGTTCAACCATCTCAGCGCAGGCGACCTTTTGAAAATCACCACCAAGGAGCTGGAAAAGAGCGCTACGGCACTTTCCAAGACCTTCCCCCTTTCCATCACCATCAAGGAGAACGTGCCTGCCGCCATTCTTTATGCTGAGGGCGGAAAGGCAGATGCCAGAACGGTAACGGGGCGCGCCTCCGCGTTCTTGTACGAGGAGCTTTATGAGCTTTTGCGTCTGGCCTCCGTCAGCAAGCAGCTTGACGGACTGTATCACTTGGAAAGCGTTGAGTTTGACGTGGTGTTGCCTAAGGACAATGAGGAAATCCGTTCCTTGTTTGTGGATGAATCCGTTCCCGAAATCCTGCTTTTTGCGGATGAGAAAACGGTACAGGATTTCAAGAGTAAGGTTACCAATATTAAAATTCACGCAACCTCTTCCTTGGAGGAGGCAAAGGATATTCTCTTTAAGCAGGAGATTTCCCTGATTATATGTGACGTCACCTGTCACCCCCGTGATAACGAGCTTGACGTACTAAACTCCGAGGACATCTTGTCCGAGGGCGGAGATTTCTTCCTGTACGCCGCCTCGGCAACCGACGTTGCGCTTTGTATTCTGCAAACCAAGGAAAGAGAAATCAACGAGGAGGAGCTGATTTCCTTCACCAAGGCAGGTGCCGTTGGCATCATTCGTCCCGAAAAGGACAACAATGTGGCGGAGACCGTCTTTTCCTTCTGTGCCTCGGCTTACCGTCGCAAGAGCCTTCTGCGTCTTGCCAAGGCCAACAAGATTCTTTCCTATAAGACGGCGCAAACGCTTTCCGAGGACGGAAAGAGTGCCAAGGTATCTCTCTTTGATTGCAAGCTGAAGCTCTCGGTTTCTGCCGAGGATTCGGGCAGCATTCTGAATGACGTCAGCAAGCCGAACGTTCGCTTCTCGGACGTTATCGGTGCCAAGGACGCCAAGGATGAGCTTGCTTACTTCGTGCGTTATCTGAAAAATCCCACCGCCTATCTGCGTAAGGGTGTCAAGGCGCCCAAGGGCGTATTGCTTTACGGCCCTCCCGGAACGGGTAAAACCCTGCTTGCCAAGGCGATGGCGGGTGAGTCGGATGTCACCTTTATTGCCGCAGAGGGCAACCAGTTCCTGCAAAGATACGTAGGACAGGGCGCTCAGATGGTGCATCAGCTCTTTAAAACGGCGCGCCGTTACGCTCCTTCTATCCTCTTCATAGACGAAATTGATGCCATTGGTAAGAACCGCAACAGCGATTCTGCGGCAGCCGAAACCAGCGCAGACGTTTTGACCGCCTTCCTGACCGAAATGGACGGCTTCAAGAGCAATTCCTCGAAGCCCGTGTTCGTTCTGGCGGCCACCAACTATACCGTGGATCAAAACTCCTCTCGCAGCTTGGATGCGGCGCTTCTTCGCCGCTTTGACAGGCGCCTTTTGGTTGACCTGCCCGACAGAGCGGAAAGAGAGCAGTATTTGAAGCAGTACATCGAGCGTCATACGGTGCTTCATATCTCCGAGGACGAGTGGCGCAATATCGCAATGCGCTCGGTCGGTATGAGCTTGGCAGAGCTTGATTCCGTGATGGAGCTTGCGATGCGTAACGCCATCAAGTCGGAAAACGGCACGGTGGATGACGCGATGCTGGAGGAGGCCTTTGAAACCTTTAACGGCGGAGAAAGCAAGGCGCATGATAAGGAAGCGCTTTTGCGTACCGCAAGACACGAGGCGGGACACGCGCTCGTCTGTATGGCAAGCGGAGAAATCCCCTCTTACTTAACCATCGTTGCCAGAGGCAACCACGGCGGCTATATGCAGCACGCGGATAACGAGAGCAAGGGTGTTTATACCAGAGACGACCTGCTTTCCCGTATCAGAACCTCCCTTGGCGGTCGCGCCGCAGAGCTTGTCTGCTATGGTGAGGAGAACGGCTTGACAACGGGCGCCTCGGGTGATTTGCAAAGCGCAACCCATATTGCCAGGGAAATGATTTGTACCTACGGTATGGAGGAGGCGTTCGGCCTTGGCGTGATTAACGCGGCGAATATGGACGGTGAGCTGGCGGCCAAGGTGCGAGACGGCGTTAATGCCGTACTGCAAAGAGAGCTTCTTGCCGCGAAGGCTTGCATTGCCGAAAATCGCAAGGTGTTAGACGCCTTGGTGGAGGCACTTCTGGCCAAGACGCACTTAAAGAGCAACGACCTTGAAGACATTTACAAGCAAAACAAAAACTAAATAATTTTATAAATGGAGGAACAAAAATGGACAACGAGCAAAAAATCTTAAAGGGTCAAGAGGCCTTTGCCAACATCTGCAAGATGATGGACAATCACAACTGGCACTATGAGAAGGACGAAGAAAAGCTTAAAATCAAGTGCACGCTTCACGGTGATGACATTCCCGTCGATTTTTTGATGAGAGTAGACACCAACCGTTGCATTGTTTCCTATGTTTCTTGGATGCCCTTCCATATGCCCGAGGACAAGAGAGTAGAGGGCGCAGTTGCCGTTTGCGTAGCAGGCTATGGCTTGGTTGACGGCTCCTTTGACTACGATATCAGCGACGGTGAAATCACCTTCCGTCTGACCGCAAGCTATCAGGGCGGTGTTGAGCTTACCCCTGAGCTTTTCGAGTACATGGTATATGTTGCCACCTCTACCGTTGATAACTACAACGATAAGTTCTTGGCGCTCTCCAAGGGAAATATCACCCTGCAACAGTTTATTGACGGCGAAAAGTCGTAAGGAGACGCACAGTGGGAACGGACATTACCAAAATAGACAAAAATTTTGCTGTGGGTAATGAGTTTTCAACCGAAGGAATGCGGTTTTACCGCATTCCTTCTCCTCATTTTTCCCTTTATGGCGTCAGCTACGATGAAGAGTACGGCCGCTTCTGCCGTATGCCCAAAAAGGTGGCAGAGGAGGTCAGCGAGGGGGTTGCGTATTTAAATTCTCATACCGCGGGCGGTAGACTTCGCTTTTCCACGGATGCGGAAAATATTGAGCTTATCGTGGAATGCAATCTGGAAAAGATGCGTCATATGCCCCTATCGGGTGGCGCGGGCTTCCTCCTTGCTCGTGAAGAGGAGGACGGAACGCACTCCTATGCGGCAGGCTACTACCCTTTTCCCGATAACGAAAACGGCTTCCGATCCAAATTGAGAGTGGGAGACGGAAAGAAAATGCAGCATTTTACTCTGCATTTTCCGCTTTACAATAACGTTTTGTCGCTCTCTGTCGGTGTTGACGAGGGGGCAACGGTTAAGCCCGGCCTTCCTTACCGCGATAAATTGCCTATCCTGTACTATGGCTCCTCCATTACGCAGGGCGGATGTGCTTCTCGCCCCGATAACGCCTATCAGGCGTATATTTCCAAGTGGACGAATACCGACTTTATCAATCTCGGCTTTAGCGGAAACGCCAAGGCGGAGGATAGAATGGCGGAATATTTTGAAACGCTCGAGTGCAGCATTTTCGTGTACGATTATGATCATAATGCGCCGAACGCGGAGCATCTTGAAAAAACGCACGAAAGATTTTTCCTGCATTTCCGCAAGCACCATCCGAACGTGCCTGTCGTAATGATTTCAAAGCCTGACTTCGATTTTTCTCCAGATGGCAGTGCCAAGCGCCGCGCCATCATCAAAAAAACGTATCTCAACGCCAAGAAAAACGGCGATGAAAACGTGTACTTTATAGATGGGCAAAAGCTCTTCGGCAAGGAGGACAGGGAGAATTGCTACGTTGACGGCTGTCACCCCAATGACCTTGGCTTCTACCGTATGGCAAAGGAAATTTATAAGGTTATCAAAAAATTGGTGTAATTCCCACAAAACAAAACAAAGCCCCCGTAAGTCGATTGACTTGCAGGGGCTTTCCTATTTATTTATACGGTTTACGCAAGGTCGTTTTGGAAAAAGGCGTTTTGTAACAGTCTGCCGAGAATAAAGGAAACGAAGGCGAAAAGCAGGTAGAAGAGGAGGGAAACGAAAAAGTCGGTATAGTCTGCCGCATTTCCCATAAAGAGCTTATCCGAAAGGTAAAGGAGAAAATCAACGGTGCGCGCGACAATCTGATAAGCGGTGTGCAAGCAAATCGCCAAGCCGAGAAAATTAAGCGCCGTATCTCCCTTAACGAACAAAAGCGGCGCGTGCATAGGGGTTTTGTTGCGAATCAAGAGAAAATAAGCCAAAACGATAACGGCAAAAAAGCAAAGGGAGCTGAAAAGAGAATTGAGACAAAGCGCCAGAATGTCAAAAAGCGCAGAGTCAGAAAGCGGAGACAAAAAGGCGGTTGGGATCTGGAAAAGAAGCTGAATGGCGGTAAAGGCGTAAAAGGGAAGAAGGGCCTCTACGAAGGGGTGCTTGCAAAGCGCGTATCCCGTAACGGCAAACATCAAAAAGGGAGAAAGCCAGCCCAAAAACTGTAAAAGATAATAAAGGGGGATGGCCAAAGTGTTCTCTTCGTATACCAGCTCCTCGTAGAGCAGGGGTGTGGCAAGGCAAAGCGTCAGCTGTAAAAGCAAAAGAGCGCCAAGATACAAAATGGCGGGCTTGTTGTTTTTTAGCATAAAAGCTCCTTTCGTTGATAAATTAACGCTAAAAGTATAGCAGAAAGAAGGCTAAAAAGAAATACTATTTTGTAAATTTATTCAATTTTTTTCTTGCTATGCATAAAATAAGGTAAAGAAGCGTTCATTCTGTCAATGCGGAAAGGAAGATAGGTATGGAAAAATGCAATAGTGAGGATTTGCGCGAAAAGGAGGTCATCAACGTCTGCGATGGGCGGCGTCTCGGCTTCGTCTCCGAGGTGGAGTTCAATGTCTGCGATGGGCGTCTGACCGCCATCGTTGTGCCTGTTCCGTCGGGCTTTTTGGGGGTTGGCGGAAAGGAAAGAATCGTTATCCCTTGGGAGCGTATTGAGCGCATAGGAGCAGATGTGATTCTCGTCAACGTTGAGGGGCTTCCCGTCACGAACGGAAAAAAAGACCGTCGGCAGCCGCCTTGTCCGTGTTAAGCGCCCGATTTATCGGGAAAGCGCGATCCGATGAAGCGAAAAATTGGCGTATGTCTCCTCTTGTCGTAGATTTTTTCAAATTAAATTGCAACTTTTTTGTGAACAAACAAAAAAGGACTTGCAATAAAAGGAAATACGTGGTATATTAACTATATCTGCGCGGAAATGGAAACCGCACAGAAATAATATCACGTAGCGTCGGAATCCGCCGGTGCCGAAAGGTTGCGGAGTGGCAAGGCGTTACGGATGAAAAAAACCGAGGAGGAACAGAAAAATGTTCGAAATTTCCATCAAGCAGTTGTTGGAAGCAGGTGTCCACTTTGGTCACCCCACGAAGAAATGGAATCCGAAAATGGCAGAGTACATCTTCACCATGCGTAACGGAATTCACATCATTGACCTTCAGAAGACTGTTAAGAAGTTTGAAGAGGCTTACAATTTTGTGAACGGCGTTGCCGCTGAGGGTGGTACGATTCTGTTTGTCGGAACCAAGAAGCAGGCTGCCGATACCATTCGCGAGGAAGCCTTGAAGTGCGGTATGTACTACGTAAACGTTCGTTGGCCCGGCGGTATGCTGACCAACTTCAGAACCATCCGTAAGAGCATCAACCGTCTCAAGGAGCTTGAGAAGATGCAGGCAGACGGAACTCTTGATCTCCTTCCCAAGAAGGAAGCTGCCAAGAGAATCAAGGAAATGGAAGATCTGGAAAAGAACTACGGCGGTATCAAGGAGATGGACGTGCTTCCCTCCGCAGTATTCGTTGTAGATACCCGCAAGGAGCACATCGCCATCATGGAAGCCAAGAAGCTTGGTATTCCCGTTGTTGCTATCGTTGATACCAACTGCGATCCTGAGGATGCTGACTACATCATCCCCGGTAACGATGACGCTATCCGTGCCATCAAGCTCATCGGCGGTGCTTTGGCAGACGCCGTTATCGAAGCAAAGGGCGGCGAGCAGCTGACCGACGCTACCGAGGAAGCAGCCGCTGAGGTTGCTGACGCTGAGTAATTCAGCAAAAACAAAAAATCGTAAGGAGAATTAAAATGGCTATTACCGCTAAAGACGTTGCTGAGCTGAGAAAGCAGACCGGCTGTGGTATGATGGACTGCAAGAACGCATTGGTTGAGGCCGATGGCGATTTTGACAAGGCTATCAAGATTTTGCGCGAGAAGGGCGTTGCCGCAAGCGCAAAGAAGGCAAGCAGAATTGCTGCTGACGGCTTGGTTGATATTATGACCGAAAACGGCGTTACCGCTATGGTAGAGGTTAACACCGAGACCGACTTCGTTGCTAAGAACGAAACCTTCCGTGCCTTCGTTAAGGGCATTTTGAGCACCATTATTGCTTGCCGTCCTGCCGATGTTGAGGCACTCAAGGCTTGCAAGTTTGCCGGAACTGACGATACCGTTGAGGCTGTTCTGCAGGAAAAGACCTTCACTATCGGTGAAAAGATTTCCATCCGCCGCTTCGTTATCGTAGACGGTGTTGTTTCCACCTATATTCACGGCTTGGGCGCAACCGGCGTTATCGTTAGCTTCGCAGCAGACGCTGCTGTTGCTGAGAAGGCCGAGTTCGCTGAATTTGCAAAGAACATCGCTTTGCAGGTTGCCGCTATGTCTTGCCAGTATGTTGCTAAGGAGGACGTTCCTGCTTCCGTTCTGGAAGAGGAGAAGGAAATCCTTACCAAGCAGATGGAGCAGGATCCCAAGTTCGCAGGCAAGCCCGCCAAGGTTCTGGAGGGTATCGTTGCCGGTAAGCTTGGCAAGTTCTATGACACCAACTGCTTGCTTGAGCAGGCATATGTAAAGGAAGACTCTATGAAGGTTTCCAAGTACGTGGCTGAAACTGCCAAGGCTCTTGGTGCTGACATTAAGGTTCTTGCTTTCTGCCGTTACGACAAGGGCGAGGGCTTGCAGAAGAGAGAAGACAACTTCGCAGAAGAAATCGCCAATATGGTGAAGAACTGATTTTTGAAAAACAAGAGGCTGTCGCCACCATATCGGGTTGCGGCGGCCTTTTGCTTTGAAAGAGAAAGGACGCCTTATGTACGAGGATATTAAAAAAGCGGCCGAGGCGGCCGTCACGGAGCTTCTTGACATTGCGGGGGCAGAGAAGGGCGATATTTGTGTTATTGGTTGCTCCTCCTCCGAAATCGTCGGTGATACAATAGGACACGGGTCAACCTATGAGGCGGCAAAGGCTGTGTTAGAGGGCGTGTACCCCGTGCTTCGTGAAAGAGGCATTTTTCTTGCCGCGCAATGCTGTGAGCATTTGAATCGCGCCTTGATAGTTGAAAAGGCTTGCGCGCGGCAGTATGGCTTGGAGGAGGTTTGCGTCAAGCCGCAAATCAAGGCGGGCGGATCCTTTGCAACGGCAACCTATGAGGCGTTTGAAAAGCCCGTCGCCGTTGAGAAGATTTCGGCGCATATGGGTCTTGATATAGGTGGAACGCTGATAGGTATGCACTTAAAGAGCGTTGCCGTTCCCGTCAGACTCTCTGTTTCCTCCATTGGCAAGGCCATTCTTTTGGCCGCCAGAACGCGCCCCAAATATATCGGCGGCAGTCGCGCGATATACGAGTAAGGGATAGAATGATAACAAGAAAAGAGCCCATCGGTTTTCCCGAAGGGCTCTCTTTTTTTGTTCTTAAAGCCTTTATGCCTCGCGGCAGACGAAATACAAAATCTGCATTTCCTTTGCAAGCGCTTGGAGTAAAGCGTTTGCGCGGGCAAGGTTTTCCTTGTCTAAATTCACAAAGGGGTCGTCCAAAATCAAAACGGGCGCCTCCTTCTTGAAAATGGTGTCAACCAAGGCAATTCGAGCAGCAAAGAGGGCAAGGTCCGCCTCTCCCGTGCTAAGCAGGTCTGTCGGGCGCCGCGCGCCCTCCTTTTCGGCCGAAAGGGAAAGCTCGGTGTCAAAATGATAGGGAAGCGTGTCGGTGGAAAGTGCCGCCATTCTGTTGGCAAAGCTTTCCTCCATACCGCTAAGGTAGCGCGTGGAAAGGCTCTCCTTGGCGGCAGTTAAAAGCTCTCGTGCCGCTTCAAGCGCGCGATAGGTGCTTTCCTCCTCGGCAAGTGCCTCGGCCAAGCGCTTTTTCTCCTCCTTGTGTATCTCGGTATAAAAGGCCTTATCCTCCAAGAAGGTTGCCTCCTTGTCCTTGGCGGCAATGGCTGCGGTTAGCTCCTCTATCGTCAAAAGCACGGGCGCCTCATCCAAAAGCGCAAGCTCCTCTTGTGGCGTGTCAGGCATGGCAGCTTCGCCGTAAAAGCCCTTTTGCTCGCAAAATGCCGTTAAAGCCTCGCGTCCCTCGGTGAGCTGGCGGCGCACCTCGTCCAGTAGTGCGCGCTTGGTGCGAAGCTCGCTTAAAAGCTGGCGGTAGGAGAGATTGCTGATGGGATAGGGTTCCACAAGAAGCGCCAAGCGCTTTTTTTCGGTAGAAAAAACGGCCTCGGCCCTTTCGCGCTTTTCCTTGATTCCTTTTTCCTCGGCCTCAATGCTCTCTAAAACGGCAAGGTCTTGCCCCATTGCCTCTAAAACCTCTTCAAAGAAGCCTTCGCCGTAGGGGGCAAGGGTAGAAGCAAACTCTGCAAAGGCATCGTCAAGCAGTGCCTTGCTTTGTGCGTGCGCCTTTTCCTCTGCGGCGAGCGCCTCTTCTTTTTTGATGAAGCTGTCGTATTCGTGTAAGAACACGCGCACGTCAGCAAGCGTCGGTAAAACGCCGAAGGGCAAAAGCAGCTCCTTCAGTCGAAGAAGGGCCTCGTTTTCCTCTGCTTTACCGCTTTTGCTTGCCAAAACGGCCGCAAGGGTGGCCGAAGCGGCCAAAAGACCGAGCGAAACGAAGGCGAGAACGGGGAGAGAAGCAAAGAAGAAGCCCAGAGAAAGCACGAGGAAAAAGACAGCGCCGATAATGCTTGGCAAAAGAAGGGCAGGCTTACTGCGTCTGCCCTTGCCGCCTTCGCTTGTAAGGGAGGCTTGCAGTGCTTCGATTCTTTCTCTCTTTTCGGAAGTCATTTCTTCAAAGCGAACGCGGTTCTTTTCCCATTCCGCATCGGGCTTGGGCGCAGAAAGGGTAAGCGCGCGCTCCTTTTCTCTTAAAAGCTGTAAGCTTTCGCGGAAGCCAATCAGCAAAGAACGGGATAAGGGAGCGTTGCGGTACTTCTTTCGTAAGCTCTCCCGTCTGTCTGCCAAATCCTCGGAAAGCACGTGCGCGGCAAGAGCGCCTTCGGCGGCTTCATAAGAAAGAAGCGCCGCTTCCATTTCGGAAAGCGTCTCATCGGAAGGCACCTGTCCGCCGAAAAAGGCAAGAAGTGCCGCCTCGCGCTTTTCGGAAACGCCAACGGCCTCCGACAAGCGCCAATAATCGTTTTGCGCCTCTGCCTGCCGACGAACCACCTCGTTTTGCGAAGCGCGGCGCGCGTTTTCTTTCTTGATTTCGGCAAGGCTCTCCTGCGCCTCTCTCTTTTCTTTTTCGTGTAAGGCGATTTCCTCGCGAAGCGTAGCGGCAGAAAGGGCGGCCGCCTCGGAGGCGGCAATTTCCTCGTCCTTTCGGGCAAGAGAGCGCTTTAAGTCGTATATGCTGCCGCGCTCGCCTGTGGTCTGATAGCTGCGGGCGCGCTGTAAAAGCAGATCGTAGGCGCTTTGATAATCGCCTAAATCCTCAGAGTCATCAAGCAGGGCGCCAAGCTTGCTTTGAATGGTCGGTGTGTTGAGCTTGGCGTGCGGCGCTCGTTGTGAAATGTAAATACTGCGCTCAAAGCCCTCCGCGTCCACCTCAAAAAGCGCGTCACCGGGGCAATCCGTCAGGATGTCGGTCACCTTTCCCGTTTCCAAATCGTAAACGGTTAAGGTATCGTCCTTTTCCTTCGCGCCAAAGCGTCGCTCAATACGGTAGCGGCGCCCGTTTGCTTCAAGCTCCATAGCACCGCCGTACACGGAGGCGCGCCAGGGCTTGTAGTGCTTTCTTTCGTTTTCCTTTAAGTCTCGTTTGGTGGTGGCAGGGAGGCCGTAAAGCATCGCCTTGATAAAAACGGCAAGCGTCGTCTTTCCAAAGCCGTTTTTGCGGCAAAGGGTGTTTAAGCCGTCCTCAAAGGAAAAGTCGGTATCAATAAAACGGCCGAAGCCGTCGATGTGACAGTTTAAAATCTTCATATTCGTCTCTTTTCCGCTTTTTATGCCTTGTCGGGTGTCTCGCCGCGCAAGGCGCGCAGACCGTATAGCAAGGTGCGCTCCTTTTCCTCATCGGAAAGAGAAGAGGATAAAACGGCGCGCACAAATTCGCCCTTTAAGGAAACGTCGTGTCGGTAGTCCTCGTAGGATATCGCAAGGCGGCTTTCGTCCTTCACCCGAACGAAATAAAAGCGCTGGGAAAGGAGTGCCTCAACCTGCTTGACGTTCTTGTGAAGCGTCTCCTTGTAGGTGCCTGTCAAAACCAGGCGGAGCATATCCTTTTCGCCAATGTGGCGCGTTGCCGCGTTCACCGCATCCTCCAAGGCCGTTTGGGTCTCTAAGTCGGTCAAGGAAACAGAAATCGTGTGCAGCGTGCGCGCGGCGGTTCTTATAAAGCGCGGTGCGCTTGGTGAATCGCTATCCCAGATAATAACGCCGCACTCTCCCGTCTCGTCAAATCCGCGCCCCTCGGGCGTACCGGCATAGCAATAATAAACGCCCTCACCCAAGCTCTCCTGACGATAGCTGTGGTAGTGCCCGAGCGCAATATAAGAAGCGCCAACCTTCAAAAACGGCGGGGCAGAAAGGGAGCTTTCGTCCTGGTAGGAGGAATGAAAGCTTCCGTGCAAGAGATATACGTTCTCCTTGCCCTCTTCAAAGGGAAGGTCGGAGAAGGAGGTGGGCGTGTAGGGATAGGAAAGCGCGTGCACGGAAACGGCAGGGAAGGAAACGGAGAGAAATTCCTCCGAGGAGGCTAAGCAGGCGTTCTTGGGAAGCACCGCCTTGGCCCAAACACCCTTGTCGTGATTTCCTTCAATGATAATAAAGGGTACGTCGGGATAGGCCTCAATGGCGTCACAAACGTAGCGCAGGGTCTCGGCAGAGGGCGTTTTCGTGTCAAACACGTCTCCCGCCAGTAAAACGGCCTCTATCCTTTCACTTTCAATAAAGGAAAGGGCCGCACGGAAGGAAAGCCGAAGCTCGCCGCGGCGTTCCTCGGCAACTCTTTTCGGCAAATGCGCCTCCATGGCAGAATCCAAATGACAGTCTGCTATATGTAACAGCTTCACGGCAAAGCCCCCTTTCACATTCTCCCTCTATTGTAACAAATTCTTTTCCTTTCGTCAAGTATCAAGAGGCAAGGAAAAAGAGAGAATAAAAGCAAAACTGCCTTCTTTTTTACTTGACAAAAGCCCAAAAAAATGATAAACTATATTCGAATATAAAAATGAAACGGAGTTAGAACTATGGTACAAATTGAAATGGAAAACGGCAAGCTCATTAAGCTTGAGCTTGATGCGGCCGCCGCTCCCATTACCGTAGCCAATTTTGAAAAGCTCGTCAAGCAGGGCTTTTATGATGGCTTGATTTTTCACCGCGTCATTGCGGGCTTTATGATCCAGGGCGGCGACCCTACCGGAACGGGTATGGGCGGCGCTGATGAAAAAATCAAGGGCGAATTCAAGCAGAACGGTTGGGACAACCCCTTGAAGCACACCCGCGGCGTTATCTCCATGGCTCGCTCCATGATGAAGGATTCCGCCTCTTCCCAGTTCTTTATTATGCACGAGGATGCGCCCCATTTGGACGGATCCTATGCGGCCTTTGGTCGTGTTGTGGAGGGTATGGAAGTGGTAGACGAAATTGCAAGCGTGCAAACGGATTATTCCGATAGACCCCGTATTCCTCAGGTAATGAAAAAGGTAACCCTCATTTAATGTTTTTGCCTTTCGGAATCAAAAGCGGCGCATAGCTTCAACGCTTTTATTCGAAAGCCTTGAAGCATTCTTCAAGGCTTTTTGTTTTAATTTGTTTTAAAAGGATATTGTACGGACATACTTGTTTGATATTTTAAGAAAAGGAGCATCAATGGATATTTTTAATCTGCTTACTATGATAGGAGGCCTTTGCCTGTTTTTGTTTGGTATGAACGTAATGGGCGAGGCGCTGGAGCGCCGTGCGGGCAGCAAGCTGCAAGCCCTCATCGGTCGCCTGACCACCAAGCGCATTTTGGGCTTTTTAACGGGCCTTGGCGTCACGGCTATCATACAAAGCTCGTCTGCCACCACGGTTATGGTGGTCGGCTTCGTTAACTCAGGCTTGATGACTTTGGGACAAGCCATTAACGTCATTATCGGTGCCAACGTCGGTACCACCGTCACCTCTTGGATTTTGTCTTTGAGCGGTATCTCGGGCGAAAGCATTTTCATTCGCCTCTTAAAGCCCTCCTCCTTTACGCCCGTTCTGGCGCTTATCGGTGTCATCTTCTATATCTTCTTAAAGAGCAGTAAAAAGAAAGACACGGGCTTGATTTTGCTCGGCTTTGCCACCCTGATGTTTGGTATGGAAACGATGTCTGCCGCCGTTTCCGGCCTGCGCGACGTGCCTGCCTTCCAGCAGCTCTTCGTTTTGTTCTCTAACCCCATTCTCGGCGTTTTGGCAGGCGCTGTCTTGACGGCCATCATTCAGTCAAGCTCCGCCTCCGTTGGTATTTTGCAAGCGCTATCCAGCACGGGCCAAATCAGCTTCGGCGCCGCCATTCCCATTATTATGGGCCAGAACATCGGTACCTGCGTCACGGCGATGCTTTCCTCTGTCGGCACCAATAAAAACGCCAAGAGAACGGCCTTCGTGCATCTTCTGTTTAATATTATCGGCACGGTAATTTGTCTTTTGATCTTCACTCTGGTAAAAGCCCTTTTGCCCTTGGAAAGCTTCCTGTCGGGGTCGGTCGGTGCGGTGCAAATTGCCATCGTGCATACCGTTTTCAACGTCATTTGTACCCTTATCTTCCTGCCCACCTCTGCCTTGCTTGAAAAATTGGCAAAGAAAATCGTGCCCGACGGTAAGGAGGAAAGCGAGGAGTTCGTTGTTCGCTTGGACGAGCGTCTGTTGTCCACGCCGCGCATCGCCTTGGAGCAGTCGCGCGTTGTGACCGTTGATATGGCTAAGTACGCGCTCACCTCCATAAACGAGGGTGTCAAGAGCATCTTCTCTTATTCGGCGGAAAGCGCGACCCTCGTGCGCGATTACGAGGATAAAACGGATAAATACGAGGACGTCATCGGCACCTACCTCGTCAAGCTCAGCGGTATGCGTATCGGTGACCGCGAGGGTGCAGAGGCCGCATCGCTTCTTCGCTTGATAGGAGACTTTGAGCGCATCACCGACCATAGCGTGAACATTTTGGAGTCGGTTGAGGAAATGCGTGAAAAGGGAATAACCCTTTCCGAAGCCGCAACCAAGGAGTTGACCGTCCTTTGCAGTGCCTTGGAGGAAATCGTTTCTCTCTCCGTTACCGCCTTTACAGAAAACGATTTGCAAACGGCGATGCGGGTAGAGCCCTTGGAGGACGTGATTGACGATTTGAAGGAAGCGCTCCGCGCGCGCCACATTTTGCGCTTGCAGCAGGGTAACTGCTCCATCAGCGCGGGCTTCATCTGGTCGGATCTCTTGACCAATATCGAAAGAACGGCAGACCATTGCTCCAATATCGCCTCCTGTATTTTGGATACGGCAGAGCGAAACCTCAATATGCACCAAAGCGTTCTCGCCTTGGAGCATACCGAGGGCTACAAGAATATGGTGAAGGAATACGCCGAAAAGTACGCGGTTCCTGCCGAAGTCTAAAAACAGAAAGAGCAAGCACGCAAGACGAAAAATCTTGTATGCTTGCTCTTTTTATTGTTTTCGTTAAGCTTAAAGCGGCTTGTATGGCGTGCCGTTTTGCATATAACAACTGTCAAAATATACTGCATCGTTGTTTTCAACGGATAAGGTTGGCGTTTCGTGGAAGGCACAGCCTGAGAAGAGCGTAAGCGTACCGCCCGAAACGGAAATGGCCACGCGGCGCAGGAAATTGAAGCCGTTAAACACGATGGCATCCGCATTTTCCAAAACGATTTTGGAAAAACCGAGGTTGCCGCCGCTGAAAACGAAGCCTGGCGTGGCGTCCTTAATATAAATGCCAACACCGTTGTTTTTGTCGGAATGGTGGAAGGTGCATCCGACGGCAGAGCCGTGCGCGCAGTTGGGTGCTTGGCCGCCCGTGTTGTCAATGACAAATCCCGTACCGTTTGCCGAGAAACAGCAGTTAACGAAATTGTTGTTTCCGCCGTTGTTGATGCAGCCGTAAAGGTTTTGTGAACAGGCAATATTCGTGAAATTATGAAATTCGCTAAAATGAGAAACGAGAATGCCCGCGCCGCAAAAACGGATATGGCAGTCCGAGGCCGCGATAGAGGAGGCAACGGAATATCCCGTATGGCGACAGGTAATGCCGCCGCCCGAAAAGCCGAGAATGATGCAGCCCGAAACGGTATTCTTGTAGGGCTGACCCGTATGGTCATAATTGGTGTGATCTGTGGCCGTTCCCTCAAAAAGAATGCCGTGGCGGTCGCCAAGCGCCTTGGGCGCTTCTGTGTCCTCACCGCCAATGATAGCAAGGTCCTTGACGGTAGAATAAGAGGAAAGGCGAATAGCGGCGCCCTCCTTTACCGTGTCGGAAAGAATCAGGCGAGAGGCGGCGCCCATACCCATTAAGGTAGCACCGTAGGGAAGCCCAATGCCCGTGGTGATAAAGTCGCCCGCCCCCAAAACGCAGGCGCCGTATCGGTCAAGGGTGCCTTGGATTTTTTTCGTCATATCTCTCTTGTCCTTGGGCGCGGCAAGAAAATAAGGAATCCGTTTAAGCATAGCTCTTCTCCTTTTTTGTTCAAGCCTATTGTAGCATAGGAAAAATAAAAAAGCAAGAGCAAAAAAATGCTTTTGCAAACTATGGCCAAGGAGTTGCTTTTTCCATATTTTTGTGCTATAATTTGATGCAGATGCTTTCAAAAGCATCGCTGTACGGAAAGGATTTGTATGATGAAGGATATGGAAGCAAAAATCGAGGCGCTTCTCGCCAAAATGACTTTGCACGAGAAGGTGGGGCAGCTCAATATGCCCGAAACGCCCAGTCTCAAAACCAAGGAAGAATTTTTGGAGAAGGTGCGTCGCGGTGAGGTCGGTGCCATCTTGATGTCGGTGGGAGCCACCGCAGGCAACACCCCCCAGGGCGCCATCAACGTAGATTTTTATAACGAGATTCAGCGCGTTGCCGTTGAGGAAAGCCCCTCGGGCATTCCCGTAATCTTCGGGCGCGACGTTATCCACGGTCACCGTACCGTTCTCCCCATTCCGCTCGGAATGACGGCATCCTTCAATTTTGATAAGATTCGCGAGTGCTATCGTGACGTTGCAAAGGAAGCCGCAAACGATAGCATCCATTGGACGTTCACGCCTATGCTGGACCTCGCGCGTGACCCTCGCTGGGGGCGCATCGTAGAGGGCGCGGGTGAGGATCCCTACCTTGGCGCTTGTATGGCAAAGGCAGTTGTTGCAGGCTTTCAGGGCGATGATCCCTCGGCAAAGGATTCTATGGCGGCTTGCGCCAAGCACTATATTGGCTACGGTGCCGCTGAGGGTGGGCGCGATTACCACCGCGCCGAAATAGCGGACTACACCCTCTATAATAGCTATCTCCCCGCATTCCGCGCCGCCGTGGACGCAGGTGTTATGACCGTGATGAGCTCCTTCAACGAGATAAGCGGTGAATCCGTGACCTGTAGCAAGAAGTACCTCACCGACATTCTGCGCGGTGAGCTTGGCTTTGATGGCTTCGTGGTTTCCGACTACGGTTGTGTTGAGCAGCTCATTCCTCAGGGCGTCGCCGAAGACCGCGCCGAAGCCTCCGCTATGGCAGTCGAAGCAGGTCTTGATGTGGATATGTGGGATAACTGCTACATTGAAAATCTTGAAAAGGCAGTCGAAAGCGGCCGTCTTGATGAAAAGGTCATCGATGAAGCCGTGCGCCGCATCCTTCGCATTAAGTTTATGAAGGGGCTCTTTGAGCATCCCTATTGTGAGCAGGTCGAGCTTGACCGAACCGAGCATCTTGAACGCGCCGAGGCACTCGCCGAAGAGAGCGTTGTGCTTTTGAAAAATGACGGCGCGCTGCCTCTCTCCAAGGATGCAACGGTCGCCCTGCTTGGCCCCTTTGCAAGAGAAAGACGGTCGCTCCTCGGCTGTTGGACGCTTGACGGCAAGGCAGACGAAACCCAGAATTTAGAAGAGGCTATGGTTGCCGCCCTGGCTGGCACTAAGGGGCGCCTTTTGACAAGCCCCTCTGTCGGCTTTACCTATGATATCGCCTTCAGCCCCGTCTGGACGAACGTTGCTGACGTTGCCGTTCTCGCCATCGGTGAAAACTGGGTGGTTACGGGCGAAAACAAGGCAGTTTCCAATATCTCCATTCCCGCAGAGCAGATTGACCTCTTGAAGCGCACCAAAATGAGTGGCAAGAAGGTTGTCGCCGTCATTTTCTGCGCGCGCCCCATCGCCATGGAGGGTATCGCCGAGTATTGTGACGCCATTCTGTACGCTTGGCACGGCGGAAGCCGCGCGGCAAATGCGGTCGCCCGCATCCTGTACGGTGACGTCAACCCCTCGGGTAGACTCCCCGCAACCCTGCCGCGCTTGGCAACCCACATTCCGCTTTACTATAACGTGACTTCCAGCGGTAGACCCGTCAACTGCTATTACGGCCAAAACCCCGGCAACTGCTATTTTGACTCTATTCCCACGCCCTATTATCCCTTCGGCTACGGCCTCTCCTACACCAACTTTGCATATGGAGATATCAAGGTCGAAGAGGCCGCCATCTCCCGCGAGGACTTGGAAAAGGGCAAGACCTTCCAAATCTCCGTCACCGTGGAAAACACGGGTGAGTATGACGGCAAGGAAACCGTCCAGCTCTACATCCATGACCCCGTTGCTAAAATGATGCGCCCCCTGCGTGAGCTCAAAGCGTTCGAGAAAATCGAGCTCAAAAAAGGCGAAAAGAAAACCGTCACCCTCGCGCTCGGCAAAGCCGAGCTTGGCTACTACCTCGCCAACGGCACCTATACTCTCGAAAAGGGCAAAATAGAAATCTACCTCGGCGAGAACTGCCTCACCACCCGCAAGACCGAAATCACGATTCTTTAATTTTATTTTGCTAAAACGAGAAAGAGCAAGCATACAAGCTAAAAAGCCTGTGTGCTTGGTCGGCTTCACAACAAAATAAGTAAGAGTCCTCGGCTTCAATTAAGAAACCGAGGACTCTTTTTTTATGTTGGCTTTAGCATTTTTTTTACGATATCAACCTTGCACTGAATTTTTTTCGTCTTATAGGTAACCGTGCAAATATCTCCGGAAACCGAAGAAACAACTCCTTCACCAAAGGTTTTATTGAATACTTTTTTGCCTAAAAGTGTTTCAACTGAACTTGGTTCCGTATAAGTTTTACAAATCGTTGGCCCTACACAATGAATCCAAGTAACGGCACAAAGTTTAGTTTCGTGCTGGTAATGAATGCATCTTCTGCGATCACGGCGATTCAAATTACCTTTGCCCGTTGTCGGAACAAAAAACGCGTGCATACCATATCCGGCAAACTTTTTGAATTTACTTCCCATCTGATAACCTCACTTTTTAACTAGTCCACCATTGAACAATGACAAGTGCAATCAAACCGATTCCAAGTATCGTTCCAAACCCCTCGCCACTTCCAATAAGGCAAGCGAAAGCTAATACAAGGGTTATAAGAATAACTGCACAGCCGGGACCTTTTATTTCAAAGCCTGGAGGTAGGTCATTCATATCAGGTATGTCTTTCTTATCTTCGTCTTGTAGCTTTTTCATTATAAATCACCTTCAATCCATTATAACATATTTTCTGTGTTATACAACATCATTTTGATGTTCAACCTGTAATGCTTGCAAAACTTTCCTAAAAACAACTTTATTTGGACAGTAGTGGTCGTGTGCAAATATCTTTATTCCTTTGCGGCTTCGATATTCTAAAATTGCTGCTGCAACTGCCGCGCTTCTAGATTGCCCGTGCTCGCATTGACAAATAAGCGTGGAAAAAGATTCTTTCTTTGAACGATAAAAGTCAGCAATTTGAGTTGCCTGCAAATCCGATATCATTTTATACTTTGCTTCAATAGCCTTGCGCGAATCTTCGGTAGGGTTGTAGCCTAACTGATCTATTATAACATCATTATCAACGTCATCAAAGGCGATCTGCAAGAGAAATTCGGGCTGATACGTTAAGGGCGCAAAGCTGCAATGGGCATCTGTAATGCTAATCAATGCGGTATGCTCTGGAAAGGGAAACTTAGAGAGTGCCTCTATCTCCTTGCGGCTTTTAATCCATATCTTCATTTCAAACTACCTCGTTTTTTTCTATGACTGTAAGGAAAAACTGCTGTTTTTCGGCGAGGGTTAATTGCTCGTAACTAAATGCCATTATTTTAGTCTTGATTTCATTCTCGGTCTTTTTTCCAAGATTTCTGATTTGTAAAAGCGCACCGCTTGCAACTGCATCAATCACTTCGCCGAGTGTGAAAATGCCGGAGCGTTTCATAGCATTCATTGCTCTTGCTGAAAAATCAAGCGAGTCAATGCTAATTTCGTAGGTTTTGTTGTTGTATGGAACAATCATATTTACACGGCGCCCGAATAAAGTTACCAATGTTGGTATCACTCCAATTTGATCAGCAGATTCCATCAATACTTTTGCTAATTCCTGTTTCTTTTTCATACCTTGTCACTCCTAAAAAATAATTCCGATGAATCATCTTGCTTCCAAGAATTTCTATCGGAACTATTATAGCACATTTAAATTTTCGATTGAATTTTTTGAGGGAGTGTGAAAAAAATCCATTAACCAATCTTGTGCTATAATGAAAAAATATTTTCCGTTTTTATCCGTAGAAGGAAAAAACAATAAGTGAATTTTGATGAATGTTTTATGACGAATTGCGAACAATAGTACCAGAGGCAACGAGAGAAGAAAACAAAACGGTGGGTTGACAAGCCGTTTTGTGTGTCGCGAGGCGAGCTTTTCTTGTTCGCCTCGATGATATAGATGGCGCAAAAACGAGAGAACGGCTTTTGTGCCCAACACCAAAAATGAGGAGATTTCCAAAATGGCAAGAAATAGTGTCATCGTTCCCGAAGCCAAAGAGGCTATGAAGAACTTCAAGATGCAGGCGGCAAGCGAAGTCGGCGTAAACTTGAAGGACGGATACAACGGTGAACTCACCTCCCGCCAGCCAGGTTCCGTTGGCGGCCAGATGGTGAAGAAGATGATCGAGTCCTATGAGAACTCGATTAAGACCGGCAAGTAAGAGTCGGCAAACGGCAAGAGCCGTTTCAGGTCTTTTGCGGCATTAGCCGCAAAAGCATAAAAAAAGAGCTTCTTTTCCGCCGCGGATACCGCGGCGGTTTTTCTTTTTCTTTAAAAATAAAAACCGCCATCCTTCGATGACGGTTTTATTTTTCTTCAATGTAAAGCAATATATCCTCAATACGACAGTTAAGGATAGAGCAAAGATCGTCAAGCGTGACTGTGCTGACGGGTTTATTGTGCTTCAATCGGTCAAGCAAGCTCCTGCTGATGCCGTAATCTATTATAAGACGGTAGGTGGATAGCCCACGCGCCTTTAATGTTTCGTAAAAAGGGGCGTAAGAGATCATGGCTATCCTCCCGATACTTTCTTGGCTTTTTCTATTCTTTCACGTTCCTTGTCTATTATACAACTATGCTCTCTATTTTGACAATTGTCGACAAAAAGAGCATAAAACTATTGACAAAAAAGTAGCATAGTGCTACAATGATTATACTCTATAAAAAGAGTACAATTGAAGAATAAAGACTTTGGAGCTGAGAAGGAGAGAACAATGAAAAAGAAAGAATGGGATATTTCCAAAATTATCGCAATTGTCAGTCCGTTCATCGTTTTTTTGTCAAGTCTGATGTCGTATATGGTACGAACAGACACACACCAAATGGTAGGAGCCAGTACAACATGGATTACTTTGTTTTTATCCATAATTTTTTCGCTCCTTCTGTTCTTTGGTGTGAATAAAAGCATTGGCTTTTCTGCGTGGCTGATTGGACTTGGCCTTATATTTGTTCCGCTTATTTCCGCCGCTGCTTTTCTTCCCTTGATTTTAGGCGGATCGATGGCTTTGATTAACTGCATTTTTGCGCAAAAGGAAGAGAATTTGATTTCGTCTGAGGCGGACTCTGGCGCGATAGCGGCTTGCCGCAATGAGAAAAAGAAGCTACAGACCTTCGTTTTCGTGACGCTGTTTTTCTTAATGCCCAATAGCTTTGGAAGCAGCTCTCTTTTGTCTCTTGCGCTTTTGATTTTAGGTAACATTGAATTTTTATCGTTTGCTCCTACTGCTACTATGATTAGTTCTATAAGTTCCGCTATGCATCTGGTTGCTTTGCCTGTTTATTTGCTTTATTTTGGCGCACAGCATCCGTTTTCCGAAAAGGAGAACAAGCCGATGATTGTGGTGGGCTCGGTGCTGACTGTATTGTTTTGCGTGCCTTACGCTTTTCTTGCTTTGAGAGAAGGCATCGGTTTCGTTTTACCGCTGATTTTGTTGATAAGATTACCCATCGTTTTCTTTGGCTATTTCTGGCTTTGCAAAAAATGGCAGTCTCCCTATACGTATGCGCTCGTTTCTGTATGCACTGTCATTCTGCCGCCGTACGTCCTGCTCGCCGCAATAGCGGTGGTTGTGGCTCTTGTTGCGCTTTTAGGTATAAAGCTCTTCTTTGGAGGTGCCAACAAAAGCAGCCCCTCTCCCTCGAAAAGCTGGGAGGTTACGGAAAATGGCGTTACATATACAATCACGGAGAATGCAAACGGCAGATATTTTGACGATACCAATAAGGAGTGGGCAACGGACGATGGCGGCAGCAGCTTCTATCGTATTTGATATATCAATAAAATTTTGGAGGAACTATGAAAAAAACGGTTTTGTGGCTTTTAATTTTATCCCTTTGCTTCGGGCTTGCTTCGTGCAACCTCAACATCGGCACAGGCGGCAATAATGGAGGCAACGGCGGCAACGGCAACGCAAACGGCGACAAGCCGATTGTAACGCATTACGTAAATGCAGAGCAGTTCTATTCTTCTATGCAGCCGGAAGAGGTAAAATCGGTGAATTTCCCCTTGCAAAGCTCCTTCCGCGACGATAACTATTGGTATTATGTGTATTATCTTGGAAGAGTAGATGATATTCCTCTTGACACCTCGACAAGTGGTTGGATGCAGTATTCAGGTAATATGGGAGCTCAATTGAAAAGCACCAGAACCGTAATGACGAACGAGGAAGTAGCAAAGGCTGTCGAGCGCTCTCATTCTCAAACCAATGCGTGGAGCGAGGAATTGATAACGAAGGTGGACGCTAAGCTCTCTCTTTCTAAAACTGTTATGAAGCAGTTTAGCCTTAGCGCCGCCATCTCCGCCTTTGGCGCAAGCGTAGGCGCAGGCGCAAGCTCAGGCAACTCCAAAACCATTTCAGGATCTATAAGCGTCGGCTTTGAAAAAATAATTGGCTTCACCAGAGAAGAGGAAAACACGTTAACGCAGCTTGATGAAGTCAAAAAGGGAAAAACCTACACGGAAACGCAGGAGAGCGTATATATCTTTGACCCTGCATATACCCCAGTAGGATTTTATAAGTATTTGTCCTTTGTGATGGTAGACGTTTTTGGCATCGTCATGTATGACCCTGCAACCAAAAATGCTTGCGTTTCCACTGTTTCCGAATACGCGGGAAGCTATAGCGGATGGGCATATTCCGCAAACAAATATTTTGAAGAGAGTCTTTCCCCCGAAAAACTTTCGCTCGACGTAGATAACCTTACCTTTGAAGAACCTGAAAGATACGTGACGGACGCTTCGGAAGAGGTAATCACTCCCGAAATGACAACGACGACCGTAACCGTTGATTTTACTGAGCAGTATCTTGAGGGTGAAGACACTGTCCCCGTAGACCTCAATAAAGTAACCTTTATAAATTATGATTCGAACAACTTTTCGAATGGTGTGCTGAAGCTCAAGGGCGTGTATAACAACCAAAGAGTAACCAAGTACATCCTGAAGGGCTGCTATAATACCCAAAACAAAGACGGTGATACCAGTAAATATATCCTCAGCAATTTAACCATCCAGATTGATGCGGAAAGCGATATTGAGATTGTTCTTGAAAACATATCCTTCAAGGGTGTGGCAGGACTCCCCGCCATTCAATTAAATTCCTCGAAAAAGCAGAATATCACTGTCACCTTGACTGTAAACGGCGAGAGCATTGTTTACGGTAGTAATGGTACAAATGCTACAAGTGCAGGCGCGAATGGAACCGACGGCGCCGACGCGATTGACTTTAGTGCATCCCAAAACGCCAAGTTTATCATTGCCGGCGCAGGGAAATTGACGGTTAAAGGCGGCGATGGCGGAAACGGCAAAGACGGTAGCAACGGCACTGCAGCTTCCAAGTATCAAGGCTCCGGTACTGCCGGTCAAAGTGGCGGCAACGGTGGAAACGGAGGCGATGCTCTTTGCGTGACCACGGTTGATATTCTTTCCCCCAAAACCGTGTTGCTTGGCGGTAACGGCGGCAATGGAGGAAAGGGCGGTAACGGTGGAAATGGCGTAACCCACGAGGGCAAGGGGCCGACCAATATTCACGATACCCCCGGCAACGGAGGCAATGGTGCCAACGGAGGAAATGGAGGAAATGGAGGAAATACCGGTCTTTCCTACGATTTGGCAAATGGCTCTCGCGGCGGCAACGGCGGCGCTGGCGGCGCAGCTGGAATCGGTGGCAAGGCAGGCTGCTTCTGGTGGGATCCTTGGATTGGAGCCAACCAATATTGGTACGGTAATGCCGGCGCCGCTGGCTCCGTCGGAACAAATGGTACTAACGGAACCTAATCCAAGCCGCAAATAAAGGCAACGGAACAGCATATTAATTAGCCGTTAGAAAGGCAACTGGGTATTGCATTCAAATGATAATACCCAGTTGCCCAAGCTAATATTAAATCTTAAAATCATTTTGAGGAGAAAACTTATGGAACCAGGCGTAATATTACTTTTTGTAATTTTAGGAATAATTTTTGTTAGCGTTATATTCGTTAGTGTAAAGAAGAGCGATACAAAACCGCAGTTCGACAACACAGAAGAAATGAAGGAAAAGCGTTCGCACTGCTCAAATTGCGGAGAACGGTATAAGTGGGCGGATTTTCACTACAACAGAGAAGAAACTCGTCAATACTCATCGTACTCTGATCCTGTTACAGTCTATAGCATTATTGCAAAATGTCATAAATGCAAAAAGCAAAGCTTATTTGATGACCTTGAACTGAAACCTAAGGTTGAAACGTATGACGGACATGGAAAAAAATACATTAGAGACTCTCGCTGGGCTGACGCAATCACAAAATATTTTAATTATGAATCTTGATTGTCGAAGTAGGGGGCTACAGGCGCGCGGTGTGAAAAGCACGCCTTATACGGACAAAAATTGGTAAGAAAGAGAGAAGGGCTGTCTTTTAGGGAACAGCCCTTTTTCTTGTAAAACGAAAATAAGCACAACCCAAGGGCTGTGCTTACTTTATTTGGTGCCGGAAGCGGAAACTTAAAACGACTTTGCAAAAGCATAAAAAAAGAGCTTCTTTTCCGCCGCGGTTACCGCGGCGGTTTTTCTTTTCTCAAAGGGCGCGTTAAAAAAGCACCTATGAGAGAAGCTTCTCATAGGTGCCGATTTTTTCTTATCTTTACGCGGTGCTTTTACACGATTCCCATACAAATTTCCACCAAAAGCGCCACGATGACCACCAGGGCGGAAATGATAAAGCCGTGAAGCATGGGTCTTGCTCCTGCCTTTTTCATATCGGAGAAGGAGGTGTTAAGGCCAATGGCGGCAAGCGCGCACACCATTAAAAACTTGCTGATGCTTTTGGTACCGGACACCACTTGCGTGGGAATGGTAAAGATGCTTGCCACAACGGCCATTGCCAAAAATCCCAAAATGAACCAGGGAAAAATTTTGGAAAGCTTGAAGTTGGCTTTTAGGTTTTCGGTAGAGACACCGTTTGCCGCAGCCTCTTTTTTCTTCAAACGAAGTTGAATAAGAGCAAACGTGATAACGGTGGGGATAATGGCAAGGGTGCGCGTCAGCTTGACCATAGTGGCAAAATCGCCTGCCGCCTCGGAAAAGGCGTACCCCGTTGCCACAACCGAGGAGGTGTCATTAACGGCCGTTCCTGCCCAAATACCAAAGGCCTCATCACCCATCCCCAAAGCGCGACCCATAATAGGGAAGAGAATTATCATCGCCATATCGAACAAAAAGGTTGCGCTCATAGCGTAAGCCACGTCGTTATCATCCGCGTCAATGGTGGTGGAGATAGCGGCGATAGCAGAGCCGCCGCAAATGCCCGTTCCTGCCGAAATAAGATTGGAAAGCTTCCAGTTTAGCCCCAGCGCCTTGCCGATGAAATAGCCGCCGCCAAAGCAGGTCAAAAGAGTGAAAAGCATTACTGCAAGGGAAATCCGCCCCACCGTCAGAATGGTTCTGATATTAAGGGAAAGTCCAAGCAGAATGATGGCAAATTTCAAAATCTTTTTAGAGGTAAATTTCAAGCCGGGGGTAAAAACAGCGACCTTTTTTAAAAAGGTGTTTAAGAGCATACCGATGAACATGGCAATGACCGCCGCGCCAATGATATGAATAGGTAAAAGGCTTTCCAAAAAGCAAGCCAAAAAGGCAATCAGAAAGGAAAGTACAATGCCCGGAAAAAGCTTTAATAAGTTGAGAATTTTGGTTTTTAACATATGGATGTCCTGTCTTTTTCTGCTCTTCATATTGCGGTATATCATCAAGTCGCAGAAAGTGTATGCACGGCTATGCCGTGATGATATACTCGCTAAAGCGTGATGATATGCCAAGTCCCGCTATCACGGGAAATAAAATAAGCACAACCCAAGGGCTGTGCTTATTTCATTTGGTGCCGGAAGCGGGACTTGAACCCGCACCCTATCGCTAGGACTGGATTTTGAGTCCAGCACGTCTGCCGATTCCATCATTCCGGCTCGCAACGCAGATATTATAGCACAATAATATGCAAAATGTCAAGGCCTTTTTTTAATTTTTTTAAGCTTTTACGGTAAAAATAAAAACTTGATAAAAAAACGGAAAAGTTTTGTGAAATCCCTTGCAGAAAAGTGGAAAATGCAGTATAATATAAGGTGAAAAATTTTTGTTTTTTCTACACTTTATCAATATAAAAGGTGAGTAAAATGGCAGATAACAATGTTAAAAAAGGCGGTATCTCCGTTGAAACGGAGCATATTTTTCCTATCATCAAAAAGTGGCTTTATTCCGAGAAGGAAATCTTCCTTCGCGAAATCGTTTCCAACGCGTCGGACGCTATCACAAAGCTGAAGCGCTTGGAATCCTTGGGCAAATACGAGGGAAGCGAAGCGCCCTACCGCATCGACATTTCCTTTAATAAAACCGAAAAGACCCTGACCGTTTCGGACAACGGCATTGGTATGTCCGAGGAGGATGTGGAAAAATACCTTTGCAGCATGGCGCTTTCGGGCGCAATGGACTTCATTCGCGAATACGAGGGCGAAAACGAAGAGGGCAAGGGCGGCATTATCGGTCACTTTGGCCTTGGCTTCTATTCTGCCTTTATGGTGGCTGATACCGTTGAGGTCATCACCCAATCTTATCTTGGCGCCCCTGCCGTTTGCTTCACTTGCAGCGAGGATGGAAGCTATACCATCACCGCCGCCGAGGAAAAGGGCCGCGGTACCTCCGTTGTGATGCACGTCAACGAGGACGGCGAGGAGTTTTTGACCGAGAGCAAGCTTGCCGAGGTGTTGCACCGCTATTGTGCCTTTATGCCCGTTGAAATCTATTTGAAGGACGAGGAGAAGGAGGCAACCGAGGACGAAAACGCCGAGTCTGCCGAGGAAAAGAAGGAAGAGCCCGTCAACGATACCGAGCCCCTTTGGCAGAAAAACGCTTCCGATTGCACGGAGGAGGAATACAAGGCGTTTTATCAGAAGGCCTTTGCCGATTATAAGGAACCACTGTTCCATATGCACCTCAATGCCGACTACCCCTTAAATTTCAAGGGTATTCTTTATTTCCCCAAAATTCAGGAAAATTATGAGAACCTGGAAGGGAAGATTCGGCTGTATTACAATCAGGTTTTCGTGGCCGATAACATTAAAGAGGTTATTCCCGAATATCTTTTAATGCTGCGCGGCGTTCTGGATTGCCCCGAGCTTCCCTTGAACGTTTCCCGTAGCTATTTACAGAACAGCGCTTACGTAACCAAGGTTTCCCAGTATATCGTGAAAAAGGTGGCCGATAAGTTAACGGCAATGTTCCGCAACGAGCGCGAAAAATACGAGGCGCTCTGGGAGGATGTTCGCACCTTTGTCGAATACGGCGCTATTTGTGACAAAAAGTTTTACGATAGGGTGAAGGAGGCCTTCCTCTTCGTCAAGACGGACGGAACGAAAATCACGCTTGATGACGCTATTGCGGCGGCAGGCGAAAGCAAAACGGTTTATTACACCTCTGCTCCCGAGCAGCAGGCGCAATATATTTCTATGTATGAGGCAAAGGACATTCCTGTTATCGTGATGTCCAAAATGCTGGATGACCGCTTTATGCAGGTCTTGGAGCAAAATAACGGCGAGGTGAAGTTCGTTCGCGTGGACGCGGGAACGGATGCCTTGCGCGAGGGCGAGACCGAGGAAAAGGACGAGGCACTTTCTTCCTTGTTTGAGGGCTTTTCCACCGAAAAGCAAAAGCTTTCCGTTCGTGTTGAGCGTCTGGCAGACGCCACCGTGCCCGCCATACTGACCGTTTCGGAACAGGCGCGTCGTATGGAGGAAATGATGAAGATGTATGCCCCCGATATGCCCGCTATGCCAACGGAGGCAACCCTGATTCTCAATATTTCCAACCCCATTATCGCGCGCCTTGCCGATAAGGGCTACGGCGAGAAAACCGCGTCTGTCGCCAAATATATCTACTCCTTGGCGCTTCTTTCCCAAAGACCGCTTTCGGCTGAGGAAATGAAGGACTTTTTGCAGGACGGCTACCGCTTGCTTTCGGAGCTTGCTTGATGACAGAAGCGGAGATTTTAGCCAAAAACACGCGCCGTGCGGTAAGGGCGGGCTTGCGCGAGGCAGAGCATCGCTTTTTGCAGCTGGAGGATTTGGCAGAGCTTTGTCTTGGGCGGCTTCTTTCGAAGAAAAGAGCGCTCTCATCCTCCGCTGTCCTTGCGGAGCTTCGCGCCATGATAGCGGCGAGCAAGGCTGTTTTAAACGAGGAAGGGAAGCGGCAAGAGGGAGACCTATCCCTTTTCTTTAAAGGGCTTTCCTTAGCAGATGATGCCGTTCTTTGTCGCATTCTTTGCGAGAGGCTTTCAGAAGAGCCCACCTATCGCAATATACGGCAGAACAAAAAAAGCGCAGGAGAAACGGTTTGCTATGTCAAAACGGCGCAAGCCGAAAAGGCCTTTTCCCTTTTTGCCGAGAAGCGCCCAAACGCCCGCGTTTTTTATATCAGCAACGCCGAGGAGGGCTTCTCCGCGGTGGACGGAATGCGCGCCGACTATTGTATTATGCCGTACGAAACGGCAGACGGCGTTCGCTTACTGCAAACCGAGCGCCTTGCAGAGCGGTATGACCTCTGTATTGCCGCCATTTTTTGCGCGGCAGACGCCATAACGGAGGAACGGGTTTTGTATGCGCTTTACGCCAAGGAAGCGGCGCCCTTCGTGCCGTCGGAGCAAAACGCGGCAGAGTTGACCATAGCGGGCGGCGAGGAGCTGGCAGCAAGGGCAAGCGCCCTGCTTTCCGTTTTTCCTTATCTTTCCGTTTCGCCCTCGCGTTTTTCCTGCGTTCCCGATAGTCACGGGCGTATGCGCGCCCGCTTTTCTCTCGTCGGCGAGAGTTATGACGCGCTTTGGCTCTTTCTCTCTCTCTTTTGTGAGGAGGAGGCAAAGCTGGATGTTTTTCCCATTCTCTCTTGATAGAATGGTATTACAAAGAAAGGTTGAGTCACAGAAATGCAAAAGAAAAGAATTGAGTACATAACCAGGGGGACCTGCGCCCGATTGATTCGCGTCACCCTGACAGAAAATGACGTGATAGAAAGCGTATCCTTCGTTTCGGGATGCGCGGGGAACACCAAGGGTGTTGCCGCATTGGTCGTCGGTATGACGGCAAAGGAGGCCATTGACCGTTTAAGCGGCATCCGTTGCGGAATGAAGACCACCTCCTGCCCCGATCAGCTTGCTAAAGCGTTGGCTCTCTGCATCAATGAAGAGCCGACCGAGGAATAATCTCTTAGAAGGGAAAGAAAATAGTGAACAACGCGCAAAACGAATTTAACAGATGGCTGGCCTACCCCCATCTTTCCGAGGAGCTTCGCGAGGAGATGCTCTCTATACAAAACAATGCCGAGGAAATCGAGCTTCGCTTTGGAACGAATATGAGCTTCGGAACGGCAGGCCTCCGTGCTACCATGAACGCAGGCCCTGCCTGTATGAATGTCTATACCGTTGCCCAGGCAACCCAAGGCATCGCGGCCTTGATTTCGCAGGAAAACGGTAAGGACAGAGGCGTTGCTATTGCATACGATAGCCGCTTGCACGCCAGAGAGTTTGCCGAAACGGCCGCAGAGGTTTTGGCAGGAAACGGCATTCGCGTCTATATTTTTGACGATATTCGCCCAACCCCGACCCTTTCCTTCGCGGTCAGAGAGCTGAACTGTATGGCGGGCATCAACATAACCGCCTCTCATAATCCCAAGGAATACAATGGCTATAAGGCCTATTGGGAGGACGGCGCACAGATTTCTCCCGAGCAAACCAAGGTGGTTGCCGCTGAAATTGCTAAAATCGATATGCTGGGCGGCGCCGAGAAAATCTCACTTCGCGATGCCGAGAAGGCAGGCCTTTTGACCTGGCTCGGTAAGGATTTTGATGAGGTATACCTTGCGGCCGTTCTGAAAACCGCCATAAATCCCGCGGCTATCACCGAGGTGGCCGATGAGCTGAAAATCGTCTACACCCCCTTGCACGGCACGGGTTACCGCTTGGCGCCTGAGATTCTTCGCCGCGTGGGCCTTCGGCATCTCTTTACCGTTCCTGAGCAGATGGTGCCAAACGGCAATTTTCCCACCGTTCCCAAGCCCAATCCCGAACACGCAGAGGTGTTTTCCTTGGGTATTGATATTGCCGAAAGGGAGGGAAGTGACCTCGTTATCGCCACCGACCCCGATGCAGACAGAATCGGCGTGATGAGTCGCACCAAGGACGGAAGCTTCGCTACCATCACGGGCAACCAGATGGGCGCGCTTCTTTTGGATTATGTTATCGCGGCGCGCCGCGCAAACGGAACGCTCGGTAAGAACGATTACGCCGTTAAATCCTTCGTTTCGACAGACCTTGCTATGAAAATTGCCGAGGCCAACGGCATCGCGATGTACGATGTCTTTACGGGCTTCAAATTTATCGGCGAGGTTATCAAGAATTACGAAACCGAAAAGAGAGACGGCAACTTCCTTTGCGGCTTTGAAGAGAGCTATGGCTATCTGTTCGGCACTTACGCGCGCGACAAGGATGCCATTGGCGCATTGCTTTTGATTGTCGAAATGACGGCCTACTATCGCAAGAAGGGGATGACGCTTTCCGACGCGCTTTCCTCGCTTTACGAGAGATACGGCTACTATCGCGAGGGCGTTCTTGACCTCTATATGACAGGGCTTGACGGAATTGAGCGTCGCCGCAGAATTATGGAAAAAATGAGAAGTGCAGCGCCCGATGCCTTTGGCGGCGTCAAGGTTTTGACCGTGACGGATCATTTGGCACAAACAACGCTCTCGTTAAAGGACGGCAAGGTTACAAAAACGGGGCTTGGCACCTCGGACGCCATGTATTTCGTGATGGAAAACGGCGACAAGGTCGTTGTGCGCCCCTCGGGCACAGAGCCGAAAATCAAGTTCTATTTCCTCTGTCACGGAGACGATGCAGAGAGCCTTTCTCTTCAAATTCAAAAATACAACGAAGACGTACAAAAAATGCTCGACTGATTAAGCGGGCGGAAAAAGGGATAAAACAGTGACCGAAAAGCAAAAAAGAATCAGGAATTTTTCCATTATCGCCCATATTGACCATGGCAAGTCCACCTTGGCTGACCGTATTCTTGAAGCCACCCAAACCGTTGCCGCCAGAGATATGGAGGCGCGTCTTTTGGACAATATGGACTTGGAGCGTGAGCGCGGTATCACCATCAAGGCGCGCGCGGTGCGCTTGACCTATAAAACGAAGGACGGGGAATACTATCTCAATCTGATAGATACCCCCGGTCACGTTGACTTTGGGTACGAGGTTTCCCGTTCCCTCAGCGCTTGCGAGGGCGCGCTTCTGGTGGTAGATGCCACGCAGGGCGTCGAGGCGCAAACGCTGGCGAACGCGTATCTTGCCGTGGATAACAACTTGGAGATCATTCCCGTTATCAACAAAATTGACCTGCCCAGTGCTGACGTTGAGCGCTGTCGCCACGAAATTGAGGACATTGTAGGCGTTCCTGCCGAGGATTGTCCTGCGGTTTCTGCCAAAACAGGCCAAAACATCGAGGACGTTTTGGAGGCCATTGTTAATTATGTGCCCGCACCCAAGGGGGATGTTAACGCGCCCTTGAAGTGCCTTATCTTCGATTCCTATTATGATAGCTATCTGGGCGTGGTGGTTAATATCCGCGTGGTAGACGGCGTTTTGAAGGCGGGAACGCAGGTGCGCTTGATGAGCACGGGTGCCGTCTTTGAGGTAACCGAGGTTGGCACGATGGAGCCCTTCGGTCTGCAAAAGACGGAGGAGCTTGCCGCGGGCGATGTTGGCTATTTCACCGCCAGCATCAAGTCGGTCGGCGATACGCAGGTCGGCGATACGGTGACAACGGCCGAAAACGGTGCAGAGGAGTCTCTGCCCGGCTTCCGCCAAGCACAGCCGATGGTGTATGCGGGTATTTATCCGCCCGACGGTGCTAAATACACCGATTTGCGTGAGGCCCTGGAAAAGCTGCAATTAAACGATGCGGCGCTCTCCTTTGAGCCGGAAACCTCCATAGCGCTCGGCTTCGGCTTCCGTTGCGGCTTCTTGGGTCTTCTGCATATGGAGGTTATCGAGGAAAGACTTGAAAGAGAGTTTGGACTTGACCTCATCACCACAGCGCCCAGCGTTATTTACAAAATTCAAAAGAGAAACGGGGAAGTGGTCTACGTGGATAACCCCACCAATTATCCCTCTCCCGATGAAATCGAAACGGCATACGAGCCTGTTGTTAAGGCCAGTATCATTACTCCCTCGGCGTATCTTGGCGGTATTATGGACTTGTGCAAGGAGCGCCGCGGCGTGTTCCTTGATATGAAATATATTGATACCGAAAGAATAGAGCTGCACTATATTTTGCCCTTGAACGAAATTATTTACGATTTCTTTGACGCGTTGAAGAGCAGAAGCAAGGGCTACGCCTCCTTGGATTACGAATTTTCCGACTATCGTCCCAGTAAGCTTGTGAAGCTTGACTTCCTTCTGAACGGCGATCAAGTGGACGCTCTTTCCTTTATCGTGTTTGAGGAAAGCGCCTATGCGCGTGCCCGTAAAATTACCGAGCGACTGAAAGAGAATATTCCGCGCCAGATGTTTGAAATCCCCATTCAAGCAGCCATCGGCACCAAAATTATCGCCAGAGAGACG
This sequence comes from Eubacteriales bacterium, assembly GCA_045661325.1. Classification (GTDB taxonomy): domain Bacteria; phylum Bacillota; class Clostridia; order Oscillospirales; family CAG-272; genus UBA1740. Next base: position 33,357 of record JAZRFK010000041.1, read on the forward strand.
GTCAAGGCCATGCGTAAGGACGTTTTGGCCAAGTGCTACGGCGGTGACATTACGCGTAAGAAGAAGCTGCTTGAAAAGCAGAAGGAAGGAAAGAAAAAGATGCGCCGTCTGGGAAGCGTCGAGGTCTCTCCCGAGGCCTTCATGGCGGTGTTGAAGCTTGACGATGAATAATAACGCGATAGGGCTGTACCTTCATTTGCCCTTTTGTCTACGCAAGTGCGAATACTGTGATTTTTGCTCCTTTCCCGCAATGAGCGAGGACGCGATGGCGAGCTACGTTGCGGCTTTACGGAAAGAAATGGCGCATTATGCACCGCTTCTAAAAGGCAAAAGGGTTGACACACTCTTTTTCGGCGGCGGAACGCCCACTCTTTTGCCCCTTTCGCAGGCAGAAGCCCTCTTTTCTGATATATACCGCCTTTTTTCCGTCGATAAGGATGCGGAAATTACGGTAGAGGCCAATCCTGCCTCGGCGGATAAAGAGAAGCTTGCAGGCCTTCGAGAGCTGGGGGTTAACCGTCTCAGCATCGGCGTGCAAAGCTTTTCGGACGCAGAGCTTGCGCTTTTGGGGCGTGTGCATTCCGCCAAGGATGCCCTTGCCTTTTACTCCGATGCAAGAGCGGTCGGCTTTTCGAGCATCAATCTTGATTTGATGTACGCCATACCCTCGCAAACTGCCGAAAGCTTTGAAAAAACTCTTGCCACGGCCCTCTCTCTTTCCCCTGAGCATTTGTCAGTATACAGCCTCATTTTAGAGGAGGGAACTCCCTTTTATGAGAAGGGCGCCTCGCTCTCGCTTCCCGATGAGGACGAGGAGGAGAAGATGCGTCTCTTGCTTTTGAAGGAAACGGCCGCAGCAGGATACGAAAGATACGAAATCAGCAATTTCGCAAAGTCGGGGCAGGCCTGTCGGCACAACCTGCATTATTGGAGAAACGAGGAATATCTCGGCTTCGGCCTTGCGGCCTATTCGTATTTTGACGGCGTCAGATACGGAAACGGCAGGGATATGAAGGCTTATTTGCAAGCGCCACTACATGCTGTCGTTGAGCGAGAGGCGCTCTCCTTGTCAGATAAGGCCTACGAGCACGTGATGACCCATCTTCGCTTGCGCGAGGGCTTCTCGCTTCGGGAGTACGAGACGCTGTTCGGCGTTGACTTTTTGGATATGCACACAGAGCGCGTGGCTGAATATTTGGCCGCGGACCTGATGAAAAATGAAAACGGCAGAATTTTCCTAACGGATAAAGGGATGAATCTTTCCAATTCCATACTTGTTTCCTTCCTGCCGTAAGGGTAAGAATTTCATCAAAGGGAGTTGACAATCAGGCCCCCTTTTGCTATAATAGTTATGGACAAAAAAGCAAAAAACAAGGTGTTTTCCGTGAAAACACTCTTTTGATTGTAAAACTTGAAAAAAGAACGGAGAAACTGTGATGGCAGAGGATAAAACCAAGGTTAATGAAGATGATATGTATAAGGGTGGTATCTATCCCTTGATGGATTTGGAAACGGGCGAGCAGGTGAATTTCAGATTTTTGGCACAAGCCGATCTGGATGGCAACACCTATTATGCCTTCGTTCCCGTCGAGGAAGAGGAAAACGAGGAGCAGCAGTTCGTTATCCTGAAGGTGCTTTCCACGAATGGAGACGATGTTGACCTGGTTGACATTGAGAGCGACGAGGAGTTTGACCGTGTCGCCGACTATTTTGAGGACGAATACTTCTCCAACATCGACTACGATGAGGATGAGGACGGAGAGGACGCCGAATAAGGCATTTTCCAAGTAAAAGAAATCCTGCTTAGTGCGTGATAGGGCATATTTGGGCCTACACTTAAATTAATGGAGCTCGTATTCTTCATTGGTGTGCAGACCTCCCGTGTCATTGCCTGTCTTTGACCGCAATGATACGGACGTTGGGAGCAGAAAAGATGAGAGAGAGCACCACCCTGGACGACAGGGCTAAAAGCTTGCTCTACACGGCTCGGCGGGAGATTTTTTAGAAGATGAGTTACAAAAAGCCACCCAATCGGGTGGCTTTTTGTTTGATGTCGGCGACATCGCCGAGAAATAGGGCAAACTTTTTATCTGATTATCACTTTTTCAGTGCTTCCTTAAGAAGCTCCATCATTTCCTCCTTGGTGAGAATCCCCGCCTCGTACATAGAACGGATTTCTTGAATAGCCGCAGCGGATGCGTCCGCGCCCGTGTCAGCCTTGCCATCGGATGCGGTTTTCTTTTTTGGCTTTTTAGCAGAGGCAGGCGGAGGCGTCTCTTCCTTTTTTTCGTATTTCTTCGCATGGGCCAATATTTTTTTATAGACAGCGGGCGCCAGTCCCTCAGGCAAGCAAATTCCGAGCGTGTCCTCTGTTCCCCATTGATTTATACGGGCGCAGGTAAGCACGATGTTATCGTACTTGAAAAACATACCCTTTTTGATGGTTTGAGCGCCGGAGCGTTGCATATTCAAGTCATTTAGCTCGAATGCGCCCGATTCGAACTTGCTGGAAAAAATACGAACCTGCTCCTCCTGTACCCACAAAATGCGATTTTCATCGGTTAAGAGATATGCGTAATACCACTGCTGGTTATCTTCCTGAAAAGTATAGGCGGTTAAAATATCGACAACGTTTTCCTTGATGTGCAAATGCTTCAAGCATTCTGCAAGGGCGCCCTTGGGGTTGAGGAAGGGAAGCTTTATCTTGTTCTTTTTCGCGTAATCAATAATATCTTGAACGTTGTACATATTTTTTCTCCTTGTCTTTTTAAGGTACGCAATTTTAATACTGCTCTACAAGCGGCGATATGCTTTCTATGCATATTATAAAACAAAAATAGGGGTTTGTCAATAATAAGCCGCGCTTTGCATAGAGTGGGGGAGGCTCAAGCGCTCCGAAGGATAAAAGCCACCCATTAGGGTGTAAGACGGGAATCTGAACCCACAGGTTGCGCCAGAGCCATCAGATTTTGGGCAATCATCTTTGCGCAACCTTTCGTCATCTTCCTCCTCTTCGTTTCGGAAAATGAGGGGTTCGATTCCTCTGGCTGAGGCTCCAAACAAAAAAGACGCCCTTGTGGCGTCCTTTTTATTTGGAGCAGATGACGGGAATCGAACCCGCGTTACTGGCTTGGGAAGCGAGCGCTCTACCATTGAGCTACATCTGCGGATAGATTCATAGTAGCACAAAGGAGCGTATTTGTCAAGGGGGAAAAAAGGCGTTTCATATCGAAAGTATTTGCATTTTAGATTGCAAAATTTGTTTACCTATGATACAATCAAAGGGCAATAAGAAGACAAAAGAGGAGCTATTATGAACTGCAAAGCACTTTTTGAAGAGATTGACTTGCTTCTTGATAAGTATGTTGACATATTAGAGGATATTTGCAATATCGAAAGCCCAACGGATGATAAGGCAGGCGTGGACAGCGTCGGTCAGTATTTTATCGATTACGCCGAGAAGAAGGGCTGGAGGGTCGAAATTTGTCCCCAGAGCGTCTCGGGCGATGTTTTGTGTATCACGGCCAACCCCGATGCTAAGGGAGCGCCAATAGCGCTCTCTGGCCATATGGATACCGTGCATCCCATCGGTGCCTTCGGCTATCCCGCAGTTAAGCGAGAGGGGAACAAGATGTACGGCCCCGGCACCTCGGATTGCAAAGGCGGTCTTGCCGCCGCTTTGCTTGCGATGGATGCCCTTTTGCGCCTTGGCTTTAAGGAAAGACCCATTATGCTCCTGTTGCAGACGGACGAGGAAAAGGGAAGCGCGCCGAGTCAAAGAGCAACGGTTCGCTATATGTGCGAAAAGGCGGCGAACGCCGAGGCCTTTTTGAATTTGGAGGGCATTCGGGAGTCAACGGCCGTTATCACGCGAAAGGGAATTTCCCGCATTAAGCTGACCGTTTTCGGTAAGGCTGCCCATTCCTCTATCTGCTATGAAGGCGCCAACGCCATCGCAGAGGCGGCGCACAAGCTTTTGGCGCTTGAAGAAATGAAGGATGCAGACGGCTTGACCTGCAACTGCGGTATGATAAACGGCGGCACAACCCCTAACACCGTGGCAGATAAATGTGAGTTTGTTGCCGATATACGCTTTGGCAATGCGGCACAAAAGCAAAAGGCTTATGACCTTGTTGCCGCCGTAGCAAATACCGCCTACATTGAGGGATGTACCTGTACCTATGAAGAAATCAGTTACCGTCCTCCCATGGAATATGCAGAAAGAAATCTCGCGCTGCTTTCCCGAATGAACGAGATATATGCCGAAAACGGTCTTCCTGTCTTGACGCCGCGAAACGCAAGAGGCGGCTCGGATGCTGCTTACGTCACGGAATACGGAATCCCTTGCATTGATTCTATCGGTGTAAAGGGTGACGGTGAGCATACACTTGGCGAGTACGTTGTGATTTCCTCCGTTGCCGAGGCCGCCAAACGAATTGCGGCCGTTGTATATTGCCTGTAAGATGTGTCATCAGCGCTAAAAAACAATAAAACCGCCATAGCAAAAGGCTAATGGCGTTTTTTCTTTGTGGCGACTGATTTGATGAAATGTGTCAAAACCTATTGACAGAACACGCTTTATATGATAAAATATCATATGATATATAACACAAGTTATATTAAGGAGGTATAAGATGCCGCCAAGGGTAAAAATTACGAAGGAAGATATTATTCAAAAGGCCGTTGAGCTGGTGCGCGCAACGGGAGAGTCGGCTATCAATGCAAGGGTTGTTGCCGGGGCCTTGGCTTGCTCCACACAGCCTGTTTTCTCCAATTTTTCCACGATGGACGAATTGCGAGAGGCGGTGATGGAGGCCTCTCACGCCCGATATATCAATTTTTTAAAAAGCGAGGCAGAGAAGGAAAAATATCCAAGATATAAAGCCTTCGGTATGGCGTATATTCGCTTTGCCAAGGAGGAACGAGAACTTTTCAAGCTGCTTTTTATGTGCGATAGAAGAGGGAGGCCCTTGCCCTCAACCTTTGATTTTGAAGAATCCGTTCTGATGATTATGGAGGCCGACGGTATCAGTCGGGAAAAGGCGGAGCTGCTGCATATGGAAATGTGGACCTGTGTTCACGGAATTGCCACGATGCACGCAACCTCCTTTCTCACTCTTGACGATGCGTTGGTCAGCCAAATGCTGTCGGATGTGTATCAGGGAATTCGCGCAAGACACGTTAAGGAGAGTGAAAAATGAAAGCGATAGTGATAGAAGGATTGACGAAGCGGTATCGTGACGTGGTTGCCGTAAACGGACTTTCTTTATCCATTGAGGAAGGAGAGCTGTTTTCGCTTCTCGGCGTCAATGGCGCAGGGAAGACCACCGTTATCAAAATGCTTGCCTGTCTTTTGCGAGCAGACGAGGGCAACGCCTATATAATGGGGCATTCCATTTTAAGCGAGGCGACGGATATAAAAGCCATTATTGGCTATTCCACCCAAGAAACCGCCGTTGCTAAAAACTTGACGGTTCGCGAAAATTTGGAGTTTTACGGCGCTCTCTATAATTTGAGCAAGGAAGAAATCCTCCAAAGAACGAACGACCTTATTAAGCGCTTTTCCTTGGAAAAGGTAGAAAATAAGCGAGTCGGCAAGCTGTCCGGCGGTTATCAGCGCAAGGTATCCATAGCCTTGGCGATTATATCCAAGCCTAAGATACTCTTTCTTGATGAGCCTACCTTGGGGCTTGACGTGATTGCAAGGCGTGAGCTTTGGGGCATTATTCGTGAAATCAAGAAGGATACCACCGTTATTTTGACAACGCATTATATGGAGGAAGCAGAAGCCCTCTCTGATAGAGTAGCCATTATGGTGGAGGGAAGATTGCTTGATGTAGATACTCCGTCCAATCTTTTGGAAAAAACGGGCACAAACAATTTTGAAGACGCCTTTATCAAAATCGTGGGAGGTGGTAAGGATGCGTAGAATTTGGAGCTTAACCAAAAGAAACGGGAAAGAAATTTTAAGAGAGCCCGTCAGCCTTGTATTTTTAATCGGGCTTCCCGTGGCAATGCAAATTCTCTTTTATTATATGTTTCATTCCTTGACCGCCCAGTTTGAAATGCGGTATCTTGCCCCGGGCCTTGTTGGCTTTGCACACGCTTTTTTGGCGTTGTTCGTCTCTCTTCTTGTGTCTATGGACAGAGAAACGGCCTTCATCGCCAGAATTTATACCACTCCCGTTACCGCATACGAGTTTATTTTGGGCTATTTGTTAATAGCAATTCCGATAGGGCTCTGTCAGTCGGCTATCGTTTTGTTGGCGGGCTGTCTTATTGACCCAACCTTTTTCTCTTGGAGTCTTTTCTTGGTGTTGCCTATCAGCCTCTTGTCCATTTTGCTGTTTGCCTCTCTCGGTATTTTGATGGGATCGGTTTTTGGCGCCAAGTCCGTTGGCGGCGTTTCCTCCATTCTCATAACAGGGCAATCCGTTCTGTCGGGAATGTGGTTTCCGATAGAAGGGCTGTCGGGTGGCTTTGTGAAGCTGATGGAGGCCTTGCCCTTCAAGAACATTTGCCTATTGCTCCAAAGGGTTGCTATGCCCGAAAACGCGGTGAATGACTCCTTTATTACGCCAACGCTTATCATTCTGGCGTATATCGTTGTTGCCCTCGTTTTATCCTGTGTATTCTTCATTCGCAACTCAAAAGCGACCTAAAAAAGAAGAGGCTACCTCTGATGAGATAGCCTCTTTTTTACTTAAAAAAACCAAAGCCTCCCGAAACATCGGGAGGCTTTTTGACCCATTGGGTTATATGGGCTATTTGGTTTACGCCATAGCGTTCAGCTTCAAGGTGTAAGCGCTCTTTCTGTGAGCAGCGGTGTTCTTATGAAGAATGCCGTGAGCACAAGCCTGGTCTACCTTTTTGATAGCCAATCTGTAAGCAGTGGTAGCGGCCTCTTTGTCACCGGATTCAACAGCGGCAAAAAACTTCTTCACAACGGTATGAAGCTGGGACTTAATCATCTGATTCTGAAGGGTTTTGGTCTGAATAACCTTGATTCTTTTCTTCGCGGACTTAATATTCGCCATTTTTTTCTCCTCTATTGAAGTTGTGATATTTGCAGTTGCGCCTGAGAGGGTGCGCAAACTGACATACTATTCATACTCAACCATTATAGCACGCTCTTTTCAAAATAGCAAGCCCTTTTTGAAAAAAATTTCAAAAAAAATTAAATTTTTCCGTTGGGTGCTTTTTTCTCCATTTTCATTTGCAAAGAGAGGCATTCCTTGTCCTTTTAAAATCATTTTCCACGGATAAAATAGGGGAAAACGCTGTGGCATTATCGGTATAAAGTCAAACGGAAAAATTAAATCTGAAGAGCCGTTTTGTAAGGTAACAAGCCTTGACTTCGGCTTTTTTGTATGCTAAAATATAAGTAGAAAAACGAAGGAGCCATTCATATGGAAATGCTTTACGGTAACGCTGTCGTTGGACAGTCAGGCGGGCCCTCCTCCGCCATTAACGCCACGCTTGCGGGCGTCATTCGCGGAGCCTTTTTCGCTAAGGATGTCATTGGCACACTATACGGGATGAAAAACGGTATGGAGGGGCTATTGGCCGAAAACCTTGTAAATCTGAACGAGCGAATCAAGAGTGAAGAGGACTTGGAGGCCTTGGCGCTGACGCCGGCCGCCGCCCTTGGTTCTTGCCGCTTAAAGCTCCCGAATCCCAATAAGGAGCGCGCTATTTTTGATAAGGTGCGTTCTGTTTTTCAAAAATATAATATTCGCTATTTCTTTTATATCGGCGGCAACGATTCGATGGATGCCGTTTGTAAGCTGACAGAGTATTTCAAAACGGTTGATTACGAGGTTCGCATTATCGGCGTTCCCAAAACCATTGATAACGATTTGGCGGGAACGGATCATTCCCCCGGATTTCCCTCTGCTGCCAAGTATGTGGCAACAACGGTGAAGGAAATTGTTTGCGATTGCGCCGTTTACACCGTTCCTGCCGTTACCATCGTTGAAATTATGGGGCGAGATGCGGGCTGGCTTGCAACGGCCGCCGCCCTGCCTTCCTTGACAGGAAGTGGGCCCGACTATATTTATTTCCCCGAGCGTCCCTTTTCTCCCTCCGCTTTTTTGGAGAGCCTGCGGCGCGCCTTGGCGCTTCATCCAAACGTGGTTGTCGCCGTCTCGGAGGGGTGCCTCTTCGAAAACGGAAGATACGTTGGGGAAGGGCAGCAGAATGGACTGTCGGACGTATTCGGGCATCGGTATCTCTCGGGCACAGGTAAGGTTTTGGAAATGCTCGTAAAGCAGGAGCTGAAATGCAAGTGTCGCTCCATCGAATTGAGCCTTCCCCAGCGCTGTGCGGCACATATGGCCTCTTTGACCGATATAAAGGAGTCGATTTCGGTGGGAAAAGTGGCGGTCACTTCGGCTATTGACGGTAAAACGGGCGTGATGATGGGCTTTAAGCGAATTTCGGACGAGCCCTATGCCGTTGAAATAGAGGCTATACCGGTGCAGGAGGTTGCTAACGTCGTTCGTTTCCTTCCCGATTCCTTTATCAATGAAGCAGGAAACGGCGTAACTGAGGCCTGCCTTAACTATCTGAAGCCCCTAATTGCAGGTGAGGTTAAGCCTCTATACGAATACGGTATGCCCAAGCATTTTGTTCTCTGAGAAAAGCAAGGGTAAACCAAGCGATATATGAAAAAGAAGCACGCAAAAGCTTTGCGTGCTTCTTTTATTGCTTTAAGCGCCGTTTAGCGCTTATTGCGGTTGAGAATGTTGATAATAGCGTCAAAGTCCTGGTCGGAAACGCCGCGGTCGGTGTCAATATCGCCAACGCTACCGTCATCGGTAGGCAGGGGAGGTACGCTTGAGGCGGCAGGGCGAACAGGGGCGGACACGGGCTCAACGTTGATAACGGGGGCGGCGGGCTGCGGTGCGGGCTGCTGGACAGGTCTTACGGGAACGTAAGGCTTGGGCGTCTCGTGCGGAACAGCGGCAGGGGTGATAGTGGGAATCTCGCCCGCTGTCTTTGCGCTTTCAAAGCCGGTGGCAATGATGGTCACGCGCATTTCGTCCTCCAAGGAGGGATCGAAGGCCGCGCCCCAGATGATGTTGGCATCGGGATGTGCCTCATCAGCAACCATAGAGGAGGCAATGTCAACGTCCTCAAGGCTGATGTCGGGAGAAGCGGTGATGCTAAGCAGAATGCCCGTAGCGCCTGCAATAGAGGTTTCCAAAAGGGGAGAGGAGATGGCGGCCATAGCGGCAATTTGCGCCTTGTCGGTGCCCTTTGCGCTACCAACGCCCATGTGAGCGAAGCCGGCATTCTTCATAACCGAGATAACGTCGGCAAAGTCGAGGTTAACGAATCCGGGAACGTTGATAAGCTCGGAAACGCTCTGCACACCGCGGCGCAAAACGTCGTCGGCAATCTCAAAGGCGTTTGCCATCGTGATGCGGGTGTCAGAAACCTGCTTCAGTCTTTCGTTGGGAATCACAATCAAGGAATCCACGTGCTGCTGCAAATTCTTGATGCCCTCTTCGGCCTGCATCATACGGCGTCTGCCCTCAAAAGAGAAGGGCTTGGTTACGATACCGATGGTGAGTATGTTCATTTCGTGGGCAACCTGCGCGATAACGGGGGCTGCGCCCGTGCCCGTTCCGCCGCCCATGCCTGCGGTGATGAATACCATGTCGGTATCCTTAAGCATTTCCTTAATGTCCTCAATGCTTTCCTCGGCAGAGCGTTTTCCCGTTTCAGGGCTTGCGCCTGCGCCGAAGCCACGGGTGATTTTCTCGCCAATGGTCAAGCGAATGGAAGCGTTCGAGGTGGAAATAGCCTGTGCGTCGGTATTTACCGTTACAAATTCAACGCCGCGGATATTGGCGGTAATCATGCGGTTAACGGCGTTTCCACCGCCACCACCGACACCAACGACCTTAATGCGTACACCGCTGGCGAATGCGTTTTCATCTGCGTAATTCATACTGCTTGTCCTCCTGTTTTTTCTGATTTATAAAAGCGAAAAGAGAAAAAAACAGAATTTTTCTCCAAATCATTCTACATATATATGATATATGAAAACGCAAAAATTTTCAAGTCCTTTTATAAAAACTTAATAAATAGTTAACATTTTGTTCTGCCTGAAATTAAAGCGCTGTTTTTGGCAAAATGAGGGGAGAAAGGAGAAAAAGAAAAGGCGCGCTTTGGGCAGATAAAAGGGCAAGGAAGCCGCGTTTTTTTCCTTGCATTTCTCTTTTTCTCCTTCGTTTTACAAGGCCAGGGCGCTTTCCACCTCTGCCAGAAAGAGCGCTTTCGTATCATAAGCGAAAACGGAGGCGGCGGCACTGCCCATTTTCGATAGGCGTGAGGGGCTTCTTCGCAATCCCTCTATCGTTTGATAGAGCAGATCTCCCGTTAAATCTTTTTCCTCTAAAACGAGTGAAGCCCCCTTTTCTTGCAGATGGAGGGCGTTTTTGCGTTGGTGGTCGGCCGCAACGTAGGGCGAGGGAATCAGAACGGATGGCTTTTTACAGGCAGAGATTTCTGAAAGAGTCATTGCTCCTGCCCTTGCAATAATGAGATCTGCCGCCGACATATACAAAGGCATATCGTTAATATAAGGCAGAAGCACCGTTTTGGGAGAGGATAAGGGATATTTGGCGCGCAGCTCGTCATAGTGGCGCGTGCCGCAGCCGTGTATAAACAAAACGGGCTTATCCTCCTTGGCGTATCGCTCTTGGGCAGATAGACAGGCGTGATTTAGCGCCTCTGCACCAAGACTGCCGCCAAAGGAAAGCACGAAGAAATCCGAGGGAGAAATAGAAAGGCATTTTCGAGCCCATTGTCTGTCGGTGTTTTGGAAGCCGCGGCGCAAGGGTGCGCCAATAACCGAGGCGCGCTCCGGGTGACGAAGATGGGTGGCACAGACCTCAAACTGTAAAAGCACACGCTCAACCAGCCTTTCGCAAAGCTTTACCGTTAAGCCGGGAGCGGCATTGGATTCGTGAAGAATGGCAGGAACGCCCGCAAGGCGCGCCGCCTTTATCACGGGATAGGAGACATATCCGCCCGTTCCCAAAACCAAATTGGGAGAAAGCTCCTGTATGATTTTTTTCAATCGGCGGGGCTCTCTCACGGCGAGAAATGCCGAACGCAGATTTTGTATAGAAAGCGAGCGCCGAAGCGAAGCGGCGCGCACGGGAATGAAGGGAAGGCGAGTCTCGGTAACGAGACGGTGCTCTATTCCGTCTTCCTTTCCCATGAAGTAACATTTTGAGTCGGGATAGCTATCCAAAAGAAGCTCCGCCATCGCAAGAGCAGGGTTGACGTGTCCGGCGCTTCCGCCGCCCGTTAGCAAGAAAACCATAGTTATAAAAGGGCAGAAGCCCTATTTCTCCTTTCCTCAATTATATGTAGGCTTCTCTTGAAGAAGAAAGTAAAATGCCCATTTCCGCAAAAAGCATCACCAGAGAAGAGCCTCCGTAGCTGAAAAACGGCAGGGAAATTCCCGTGTTGGGAATGGTGTTGGTAATAACCGCGATGTTGAGTATAACCTGAATGGCAACCTTGGCGGTAATGCCGAGCGCGATTAAGGAAGAGAAAAGATCGGATTGGCGCATCGCAACCTTCATGCCTCTTTTCACGAACAGGGCAAAAAGCAATAAAATTGCAAAGGCGCCGATAAAGCCCAGCTCCTCACAGGCAATGGTGAAAATAAAGTCGTTTTGCGGCTCGGAAACATACAGATACTTTAAGCGGCTGTTTCCAAGGCCCAAACCGAAAAAGCCGCCTGACCCTATGGCCAAAAGGCCTTGCAGGGTTTGCCAGCCGCCGTCCTGCGGATATAGCTCGGGGTTGAGCCATATGGTAATTCGTCGCTTGGTATATTCAACGGACATCGCGAAAATTCCGACCGCCGTGATGGCGCCACCGCCCATAATGCCTAACGTTTTCAGATTGCTGCCGGCCAAAAACATCATAAAAACGCCGATTGCCCCCAAAATAATGATGCAGGAGAGATGCTTTTCAAGCGCGACCAGACCGCAAAGGGAAAAGATAAATAAAAGCGGATATACAATGCCGTACAGAAAGGCGCTCCTTTTGTTTGCGGTGTTTTTAATTTCCTTGGTGTGTTGGGAAAAATACAGGGCAAGCATCAGAACAAGGGCGGTTTTGGCAAGCTCGGAGGGCTGAAAGGTAAAGCTGCCGATGGCAATCCAGCGCTTCGCGCCTCCTGCCTCAGCACCAAGAAGGGGTACTAAGGCAAGCAAAACGAGTGTCGCGATGAAAAGCGGCTTGGCTATGCGCGCATAATACGCAATGGGAACGGAGGCGCAAAGCAGCATAGCGGAAAGACCAACCAAAACCCAAAGAATTTGCCGTTCTACAAAGTAGTACGGATTGGAAAAACGAATGGAGGCGTAGGCCGTGCTGGCGCTGAAAACCATAACTGAGCCAAAGATAATCAAGAGAAGAATGTAAAGAAAAAGACCTTTGTCAATGCTCTGCGCGCCCCCCTGCTGAAGTGGGCGAAAAAAGCGCGTGACGGGAGAAGGGGAACGGCTTTTTGTCTTTCTTTGGTGTTTGGGTGTATTCACGGGCCTTTGCCTTTCAGAATTTTATATTTGTATCAAAAAGCACACGTGTGCAAGCAGTATGGCGCAGAGGGTAAAAAAGGCCATAACGGAGACGATTTGTGTCTCGCTCCAAGCGGATTTCTCCAAATGATGATGAAAGGGCGCCATTTTAAAAAGGCGCTTTCTTTTAAGCTTGAAATAGCCCACCTGTAAGACAACGGAAAAGCCCTCAAAAACGTAAACGAGTCCAAAAAACAAAACGATAAAAGGACTGCCCAGTAAAAAAGAGCCGCCAACGGCTAACGCACCGAAAAAAAGAGAGCCGCTGTCTCCCATAAAGATTTTGGCAGGGTGGCGGTTGTAGGCAAGGAAGCCAAGACCGCAGCCCGTCTCGGCGGCACCGAGAACGGCAAGAGAGGGAATATCGCAAAAAAGACCCTCAGCGGCAAAAAAGCCGCCAATCAGGGTGGCAATGGCGCTGGCCAAGCCATCAATGCCATCGGTTAAATTGGCAGAGTTCACAATACCCACCATCACAAAGACGGCAAGCGGATAAAAAGAAAAGCCGAGAGGGATTTCCTGCGAAGAAAAAGGAATGGGCAAAACGGTTGAAATTGCGCCCTCCATTTTCAGCATAGCCAAGAGAAAGATGGCAGAAACCGTCTGCAAAACAAGCTTTTGCCGTGGGGAAAGGCCTGCATTCTCCCGCTTTTTCAGCTTTTGTGCATCGTCAAAGACACCGATAAGACCGTTCAAGAGAGCATAAACCAAAATCCATAGGAAAGTCCTCGTTTCCGAGGAGGAAAGAAAAAGGCATCCAAGGAGGCTTGCCAGAGAAACGGCGAAAAAGAAGGTAACGCCCCCCATGGTTGGCGTTCCCTCCTTGCTTTTGTGCCAGGCAGGGCCGATTTCTAAAATGGTTTGCCCCATTTTCCTGTCCTTTAAAACGGGTAAAAGTGCGCCAACGCCGAAGAGAGTTGCAAAAAGTGAGAGGAAAAAAAGGAGCAGAACGGTAAAAAAAGACATAGTGCGTCTCCCTTCAAAAATTTTTGCACAGAGCGTTTACGGCCGCAAAAAGCTTCTCGGCGCGCATTCCGTGAGAGGCCTTAAAAAGAATCGTATCTCCGCGTGAAACGAAGGACAGCAAAAAGTCCTTTATCGCATCAAGAGTTGGAAAGAGATAGATGCTTTCCGCAGACATTCCACCGCCAAGTGCGCCGTTTTTTATTGCCTCCGTTTCCTCCCCGTAGTAAAAAAGACAGTCGGCACATCGCGCGGCGTGTCGCGCAACGGCGCGGTGTAAAAGCACGGAGGCATCGCCAAGCTCCAGCATCGTGCCGAGAACGGCGATTTTTCGGACAGCCTTCATATCGGAAAGCAAATCAAGGGCGGCTATAACCGATTCGGGTGAGGCGTTGTAGGTATCGTTGATTAGGGTAACGCCCTTAACGGTTGAGATTTGTCGTCGGGTGGGTGTTTTGGCGGCCTCAGAAAGCCCACTGTAAAGCGCATCCTCCCGAATCCCCAAAAAGTGTCCGAGCCGATAGGCGAACCCCAGCCCCCAGCGCTCTCCAATATCCTCGGGGAGCGGGAAGTGTTGATTCTTTTCCTCAAACGGAAGCACGAAATGAAGATTTTTTCTCATAAAGCAGGGAGAAAGCAGCGGTTCACCCATTGGCAGAAAGAGAGGGGCGTCTTTTTTCATTCCCAAAAGAATTTCCATTTTGGCAGATGCAATTTCCTCTCGGCTGCCAAGCCTGCCTATGTGGGCGTAGCCAACGCTCGTGATGATGGCGATGTCCGGTTCAAGAGTGCGCGAAAGACGCTCGATTTCACCGCGGCTGTTCATGCCGCACTCCACAATCAGCACCTCGGTCTCATCAGGCATCGATAAGACCGTAAAGGGAACGCCTAATTGATTGTTGCGGTTTCCCTCCGTTTTGTGTATACGGTAGCTTCCCTTTAATACGGTGGCACATTTCTCCTTTACGGTGGTTTTTCCAACGCTTCCCGTAATGGCAATTTTTAGGCACGGATGGCCCTTTAAAGCGAGGTGTGCCCATTGTAAAAGCGCATCCTCCACGCTTTTTACCAGAATGTGCGGCAGGTCGGCCTCTGTTTTTCTTTCTGCCAGAATGGCAACGGCTCCGCGCCTTTCTGCCTCCTTGGCGAAGAGGTGGCCGTCACCTTTGCCTTGCAGAGCACAAAAGAGGTCTCCTTCTTCAATTTCACGGGAGTCGGTTACCAAGCGAAAAGGGATAACCTCCGCACCCTGCCAATCAGCGCCAAGCTCCTCGGCCAATCGGCGCAAGGGCCGCCTGCCTATTAAAAGCGGTATAATCATAGCGTTTCCTTCAAGCTTCTTCGTTTTTCTTGGAAAGGTAGCCGTAAACGATTTCTTCCTCGGAAAAGGGATGTAGTCCCGCGCTGTCCCATTCGTATCCCTCATGCCCCTTTCCAAGAAGCAAAAGTGTGTCATCCTTTTCCAGCTCGGAGAGGGCTGTTCTGATGGCCTTTTCCCGATTGGTAATAACGCGGCGGCGCGAGGTTAAGGACATTCCCGAAAGGATATCCTTGATGATGGAGGCAAGCGCCTCTGTTCGACTGTTGTCGGCCGTTATATAAACGAAATCGGCAAGCCTCTCGGCGATGCTGCCCATTTGTGCTCGCTTTTCCTTTTCTCTGTTTCCGCCTGCGCCAAACAAAACGAAAAGCCTCCCGTGGCTTATGCGTCTTGCCGCCTTGATGGCGGCCTCAAAGGCGTTTGGCGTGTGCGCGTAATCAATTATCACCTGAAAGGGTGCACCGAAGCGCCCCAAGGGCAAAACCTCCATTCTTCCTTTCGGTCGGGGAAAGGAGGCAATGCGCCGTTTGACGCTTTCGGTATCGACACCGAGAAGAAGTGCCGCCGCGGTTGCCGCCATCACGTTATAGACCTGGAAGCTGCCTATCAGCGAGGTAGAAACGGAGAAGGAAAACTCCTTTGTCTGATGGGTGTAGTTTATGCCGTCAAGCCCCATTTCATACAAATCCGTGGCGTTTGCGTCTGCTTCCTGCAGAATGCCGATTTTGTAGGCGTCCTTTCTTTCCTTGGCCAGTCTTTCGCCGTATGCGTCATCAAGATTGATAACCGCCGCCGCTGCGCTCTTGACGAAGGATGCTTTGACTTGATAATAATTTTCCATATCTCCGTGAAAGTCCAAATGCTCCTCGGAAAGATTGGTGAACACGGCAAGAGCAAACGAAAGTGCCGCGATTCTTTGAAGTGCGATGGCGTGTGAGGAGACCTCTAAAACAACGGTTGTCGCACCAAGACTTGCCATTCGTGCAAGCAAGGGATACAAAACGTGTGGCGGCGGCGTTGTCATCGTGGTGTGCGTGGCCTCTTCCAAGGGCTTTCCGTCAACAAAGGCTCCAAGCGTTCCCAGGTATCCCGTTTTTTCCTTTGCCCCTAACAGATGTGCTAAAATTTGAGCAGTTGTGGTTTTTCCGTTCGTGCCTGTAACCCCGATGAAGCGAAGCGGCGAAAGCATCGGGCGATAGAGAGAAGCAAAGGCATAGGCTTCGGCCGCCCGCGCGCTTTTGACAAAATAGCAGGGAAGAGCAACAGAGGGAAGCCCCTCCTCCCATTCCAGTACGATACCCTTGGCACCCGAAGATTCAATTTGCTTTAAAAGCATCAAAGGGTTGTATGTCTCGCCCTTTATCAGCACGAACAAGTCTCCCTCCTTGATTTGAGAGGTGTGGCTTGAAACTCCCGTGAAATTTTCGCTGTCGCTTTGGTAATCGTGAAGCCAAAGCTCTTTTGGTATAAGCTCGGATATTTTCATATAAAGGCATCCTTTCTTGCGGCTATTCCGCTATATCGGTATAAAGAAGCGTGAGGGTGATGACAGTTCCTTTTTTCACCTTGTAGCCGGGGGGAAGGCTTTGCATGGTGACCGTCGCGGTTGCCGCGAAGGATTGGTTGCGAATGGCGCTAAAGCCAACGTTCAAGGAAGCGTCTAACAGTAGCTTGATGGCCTCCTCACCCGTTTTTCCTATCAGACTTGGCACAACCGATTCCGAAGAGCCCTCCTCCGTGTAGAGAATAACGTTGCCAAGCCCAACGGTTAGCGTTGTGTTCGGGGCGGGCGTCTGTGAAAGAACGGTAGAGCCTTCGCCTATCACCGAAACGGAAAGCCCTTGCTTTTGCAAAAGCTTTTTCGCTTCCGAAAGCGAAAGACCTATGTAGCTTGTTGTTTCCACCGTTGTGACGTCCTTCTCCTTTGGCTCAATCCCGAGATAAGGAAGAATGGCCTCGTAAAGCTTTCCAACGTACGGTGCGGCTGTAACGCTGCCGTATTTGATGTTGCAGGTTGGCTCGTCAACGATAAAGATAATGGCAATTTCGGCGTCATCGTACGGCGCATAGCCTACGCAGGAGCCGATACGAAGATAAGAATTTCCGTTTGAATCCAAAATATCGAATTTCTCACTGGTGCCCGTCTTGGCAGCGATTTGGTAACCAACCACCGCGGCATTTTTGGCACCACCGTCACCGCTGACGCCTCCCTCCAAAATCGCCGATACCGTCTTGGCGGTTTCTTCGGATATGACCTGCCTTTTTTTCTCGGTTTGATAGGTGTATAGCGTATTTCCGTCCTTGTCTAAAACGGCATCCAAGAGGTGCGGCGTTACAAGAACGCCGCCGTTGGCAACGGCGGCAACGGCGCAAAGCTGCTGCAAAACGGAAACCTTGAAGCGCTGTCCGAAGGAGGCCGTTGCCAGCTCTGTCGTGCCAAGAGAGGACTCGCTGTGAAAAATACCAAGGCCTTCGCCCGGTAAGTCTATTCCTGTCCTTTCGCCGTATCCAAAGGCAAGGAAATATCGATAAAAGGCCGAGGCGCCTATTCTTTCGACCGTTTGCATCATGCAGGGGTTGCAGGATTGCTGAAGCCCCTGGGTGAAGGTGATGCTGCCATGACCCTTGCGCTTGTGGCAGGAAATTCGGCAACCGCCAACGAGGTATGAGCCACCACAGAAGAAGGGACTTTGGGGCGTGACCGCCTTTTCTTCAATGGCTACGGCCGAGGTGATGATCTTGAAGGTTGAGCCGGGCTCGTATATCTCACTGACCGCCTTGTTTCGCCACATCTCATACAAAAGCTCGTTTTTGGCCTTTTTATATTCCGCTGAATCGCTGCTGTACCCTAACGCAAGAAGTGCCTCATTTGAGGCCGCATCCAACGTATAGGGGGAGTTTAAATCGAAGGAGGGAGCGGTTGCCATGCCAAGAATGCCGCCTGTTTTTACGTTCATCACGATGCCTGTGGCGCGGTTTTGGGCGCCCGTTGCCGCAATAGCCTCCTCTAAACACCGCTCCAACTGCGTTTGAACGTACACGTCAAGGGTGGTTTGTATAGAGAGGCCGTCCTCTGCCTTTACGTAGTCGGTGTATGCGGAGGGAAGCTTGACACCTTGCGAGTCAACGGCGCTGATATACTGTCCGTCCGTGCCCGTTAAAAGCTTATCGTAATAAGCCTCCAAGCCAAAAAGGCCTTGGTTATCGCTGCCCGTAAACCCAATGGCGTGAGCGGCCAGGGTGGAGAAGGGATAATAGCGCTTGGTGCCTGCCTCTGCGTGAACCATAGAGGAAAGCCCCTTTTCCTTAACAAAGCGCATAACCTTTTCCGTGGTTTCCTTATCGGCGTTTTTCAAAATGGTTTGATCTAAGTAAGCAGAGGCGGAGGCCTTCTTTAAAATCTCCTCTTTGTTCAGCCCCAACAGAGCACCAAGGCCCTCTGCAATGATAGACGCGTAATCCTTTCCGTCCTTCTTTTTGGCCTTTTGAATATCAACAGGGGAAACGTAAATGCGCCATACCGTTTGGTTTGTTGCCAGCACGTTGCCGTTTCTATCTAAAATTTCGCCGCGCTCCGCGCTGAGTGAGGAGCCAACGGTAATTTGTCGCAGAACCTTGCTTTGATAGCTTTGATAACCGAAAACCTGCATACGAAAGAGGGTGAATAGGAAATATAGCAAGCAGATCCCGAAGAACAAAAGAAGAATATGGACTCTGTCCTTGGTAATACGTGCGGAATACGGCTTTGTTCCTTGGCGCTTTTTCACGGTTTTTCCCCTAAAACAAAAAAATATAGCGACAACCGAAGTTATCGCTATATCTTATGGGGGGAAATAAGGGAATATACCAAAATTAGTGGGGTGGAAGGGGAGATTAAAGCAGACGGGGCTCCTCTAAGCACAGTGCGTCAAAGCCCTCTAGCTCGGTGGGAATGGTCAAAATATCAGCGTCTGCAATACCGTCCGTTTCTGCAATGGGGGACGCCCCCTGAACGAAGCCGTCAGCAATCTGATTGAAGAAGGCACCCGAGAACAAAAGCGTGCCGACAATCAAAAGAACCATGGAGATAGCAACCAGACTTCCCAAGGAAAAGAGACGCTTGCCCTGCTTTTCCTTCTGCTTTTTCGGGAGAGAGTTGGCCTTCTTCATATGCACCTCTGCGGGCAGGGTGCGTCTTGCGGTTGCTTCATATTTTTCGGCGCGCTCAAGCATAGCCTCTCCGATGGTTTTGTCACCGCAGGAGAAGCGCGCCAGCATTTTTACGTAAAGGGAGTTGAATTCGGCATTGTTTGCCTGAAAGGGAACCTGGTTGGTCATACTTGCAAATCCTTTCTTTATAGTTTTTCTGCCACGCGGAGCTTAGCGCTTCGGGAGCGGGGATTTACCTTAAGCTCCTCCTCTGTGGGAAGCGCGGGCTTTTTCGTGACGATTTTTATTTTTGGTTTTTTTCCGCAAACACAAACGGGGAAGTCCTTGGGGCAAACGCAACCGCTTGCCAAATCACCGAAGGTTTGCTTGACGATTCTGTCCTCTAAGGATTGGAAGGAAAGAATGGCGCATCTGCCGCCGGGAATCAAATGTCGCTCTGCGGCGCGAAGGAGGGGCTCAATGGCATCAAGCTCACCGTTTACCTCAATCCGAATGGCTTGGAAGGAGCGCTTGGCGGGATGATGACCGCCCTCTTTGGCGGAAGCAGGCATGGCGGATTTAATGATGTCCACAAGCTGCTTGGTGGAGCGAATGGGATTTTTTTGCCTTTCGGCAACGATTTTTGCGGCGATACGGCCGGAAAATTTTTCTTCTCCGTATTGCCAGAGAATTTTCTTTAAGGCTTCCTCAGAATAAGTATTGACAACAATCTCTGCGGTTAATCGCGAGGTTTTATCCATTCTCATATCTAAGGGCGCGTCATGCTGATAAGAAAAACCGCGCTCGGGTGTGTCGAACTGATAAGAAGAGCAGCCAAGGTCGGCAAGAACACCTGCCAGATTGTCAATGGCGAGCTCCGAAAGAACATCGTCAATCTCTGCAAAATTGGCGTGTACGAAGGTGATACGGTCACTGTAATCGGCGAGACGGCGCTTGGCAGCAGAGAGGGCATCCTCGTCTCTGTCAAAGCAAATTAAGCGTCCACCGTGCGTGAGGCGTTTTGCAATTTCAAGAGAATGACCGCCGCCGCCCGTTGTACAATCCACATAGGTTTTATTCGGTTGGATTTGCAAAGCGTCTATACACTCGTTAAGCATAACGGAGTAGTGCGAAAAAACAACTTCTGCCATATATCCTTCCATTAAAGGCCAAACTGACGGAACAGCGAGGCGATTTCATCCAAATCCAATTCTTTTTCGTTCTTGTCCCAAGTCTCTTCATTCCATATTTGCAAATGGTCACCGACACCGGCAATCACGACGTTTTTGTCGATTTTTGCGTACCCAAGAAGAGAAGCGGGAAGTAAAATGCGCCCGTGGGTATCGGGAGTTACCTGCGTCGTTTTAGAGAAAACGAAGCGTTTGAGAATGCCGACTTGTGAGTCGGGAAGCGTATTCAGCTTTTCAGAGAACTTTTTCCATTCCTCTTCGGAATAGACGGCAAGGCACTCTTCACCCATTTTTCGCGTAACGTAAAACGAATCGCCAAACTCTTCGCGAAACTTAGCGGGAATAAAAAGACGGTTTTTTGCGTCTATATTGTGCCGATACTCGCCAAGCAAGGTCATCAGAACGCCTCTCCTTTCTCATTTTCGGTCGGTTTTGGGGCTAAAAAGGGAAATTGACACACTTTTGTGCCACTTTGCATCATTTTTGCCCACTTTGCACCACCAAGCATATTATATACCCTATTTTGTAGAAAAGCAAGAGCAAAGCAAAAAAAGTTGTGTAGAAATTTTTGCCTCATTTTTGTGCAACCTGCACAAAAACTTAGAGGGGCTCTTTGGATTCCGCTTTGGGTTTTTAAGGCGAGAAAAAAGCGAAAATTATCTTCGAAGCGCGGTCGGAAAAAAGAGAAAAAAAGAACGAAAAAAAGCAAAAAAATAATGGATAAATGTCCGTAATTAAGTTGACAATTTTAGAATAATAGTGTATAATTATACTGGTTTTTTATCGGCTGGCAAAAGCAAGCCGAGGAAACGAAAAGATGAAAGAAAGACAAAAGAAGGGAAAGCTTTTTGCGGGCTCTCGGTTGAAACAAGAGCGCCTTGTCAAAAAGTCAAAGACTATGAACCGTTTGGAAGAAAGAAGACTGGAACGCGAAAACGCATTTTCTATGCTTTTTGAGTGGGAGTTTGATACCGCTCGCGATATAGAGGAAATCTATCAAAACGCTATGGAGGCAAGGGAGTTGAAGCCTTCGACCTACATAGAGGACGTTTTGCACGGTATTGCGGCGCATCGCGAGGAGCTTGACGCTTTGATTGCTGCCCATTCGAACGGCTGGAAAAGAAACCGTATTTCTCACGTGGCTGCCGCTGTGATGCTTCTGGCTTCTTACGAGATGCTGTATCGGGAGGATATTCCCGTGCGCGTTTCCTTAAACGAAGCCGTTGAGCTGATGAAAAAGTTTGACGAGGAAAAGGCGCGTGTGTTCGTAAACGGCGTTCTGAACGCCATCGCGCAGGAAATTGAAGAGAAGAACGCCTCTTCGCAAAGCGGCGAGGAATAAGGGATAAAGAAGGCATGAACCATTCGTATGTTTTGGGCATCGACACCAGTAACTATACTACCTCCGTTGCCGTTGCCGATACAAATGGGCAAATCGTCGCCAATTTAAAGCGACCGTTGCCCGTTGCCGAGGGAGCTTGCGGCCTGCGCCAATCGGATGCACTTTTTGCACACGTTAAAAACCTTCCTTCTCTGATGCAGGAGCTTCGCTCTGTTCTGAACGGAGAAGCGCCCGTTGCCGTTGGCGTTTCGTCGAAACCTCGCAATCAGGAGGGCTCTTATATGCCTTGCTTTTTGGCAGGGGTTGCCGCCGCGGAATCGGCATCTGCTGCCCTTGGTGTTCCGCTTTACACCTTTTCGCATCAATGCGGCCATCTGCGCGCCGCTATGTATTCCGCTAAAAAGGCAGATTTACTCGGCGCTGCGTTTGGCGCTTTTCATATTTCGGGCGGAACGACCGAAATGCTTCTGGCGAAGCCTGCTTCCTTGGGCTTTGCGGTGCAGCTGCTCGGCGGAACGGCCGATTTAAATGCAGGACAAGCCGTTGATCGCGTTGGCGTGATGATGGGGCTTTCTTTCCCCTGCGGCCCTGCCCTTGAAGTGTTGGCAAGCGAATATTTGGCAAGAAACGGTGAAAAATCCGTTCCCAAGCGGAAAATCAAGGTGGAGAACGGCGAAATACATCTTTCGGGCTTGGAAAACCTTGCCGAAAAGCTTTACAAGGAAACGAATGACAAGGGACTTACCGCCGCCTTCGTCTTATCCTATATCGCTACTGCTCTTTGCGAGCTAACCAAGTACCTTCGCGCGCAAAACGGCGAGACGCTTCCTGTCTTGTTTTCGGGCGGCGTTATGTCAAACCGCATTATTCAGCAAAGAATTAAAACCAATTTTAACAATGTCTTTTTTGCAGAGCCCGCCTTTTCTGCGGATAATGCCGCAGGCATCGCGCTTTTGGCGTTAGAGGCTTATCAAAGCGAAAAGGCGCAATAACCCCTCATTTATGCCGAAAGAAAGGAAGGGTATATATGAATCAAGCAATCTCTGCCTTTCCTGAAAGGCAGGCGCTATCCGTCGGTCAGCTCAGCCGATTGATAAAGGATCTGATTGAAGGCTGCGATTTGCTGTCGGGCATCGCGGTGCGCGGCGAGATATCCAATTTAACCGTGCATCCCTCCGGGCACGTGTATTTTTCCTTGAAGGACGAGGAAAGTCTGATTAACGCGGTGATGTTTCGCTCAGCCGCATCGAGATTAAAGTTCTTGCCCAAAAACGGAATGAAGGTCGTTTTGTATTGCTCGGTTTCTACCTACGCCAAAATGGGAAGATACCAGTTAAACGTAACCGCTATTGAGCCTGATGGAATGGGCGCGCTTTACCTTGCTTTTGAGCAGCTTAAAAGTAAGCTTGCCGCCGAGGGCCTTTTCGATAGAGAAAGAAAAAAGCCGTTGCCGAAAATTCCTTCGCGCATCGGCCTTATAACCTCGCCGACAGGCGCGGCAGTTCGAGATATGATTCGTATTTTGGGTAGCCGTTTCCCGTTTGCCGAGGTGCTCCTGTATCCCGCCTTGGTGCAGGGAATAGAAGCGCCCGAAAGCTTGCGAAGGGGATTGGCGTTTTTCAATGAAAAAAGGCCCGTTGACGTTATTATTATCGGACGGGGCGGCGGCTCTATGGAGGATCTCTTTGCCTTCAACGATGAGGCCTTGGCGCGCGCCGTTGCTTCTTCGCGTATTCCCGTGATTTCTGCCGTTGGGCATGAAACAGACTTTACCATTTGCGATTTTGTTGCCGATTTGCGCGCGGCGACCCCGTCCAATGCGGCGGAGCTTGCCGTTCCCGAAATGGCGCATTTACTCGTGTCGCTTCAGAACGTGATAACAAAGATGAAGCTGCTTTGTGAGAAAAGGACGGCGTTTTTCAGGCGGCGTTTGGAGACCTTGGCAGAAAGTCGCGTTTTGACTGACCCAAGGGCGCTTTACGAAAGCAAGCGGCAAAGCCTTTTGTATTTAGAGGAGGGCTTAACGCATAGCACCGAAAGGGCGCTCCTTTCCGCCAGGGCAACGCTTTCCGAAAGAGCGGCGCTCTTAGACGGGCTTAGCCCTTTAAAAACATTGGCGCGCGGCTATGCCGTTGCGACAGATGCTAATGGGCGGGCGCTTCGCGATGCCTCGCAGGCTGCACCGGGAGATACCTTGCATTTGCGGCTTCATAAAGGAAGCCTTCTGGTCGAGGTTAGCCAATCGAAATCTGAAACGGATTCGCTTTAGGCTAAGGACAGAAAAGAAGAGAGGAAATAATATGAAAATAGACAAAAACGAGTATACCTTTGAGTCTGCTCTTGTGCGCTTGGAGGCGATCGTCAAGAAGCTGGAGGCGGGCGAGGAAACGCTTGAATCCTCAATCGCTTTCTTTGAGGAAGGAATTTCCTTGGTTCACTTTTGCAGTGACGCTTTGACGTCTGCTGAACAGAAGGTGAATATCTTGTTAAACGATGGTAGTGAAGCTCCCTTTTCCTCCGAAGAGAGTGAAGAGAACAAGGCTTGACGGAAAGGGGTATCACAAATGAAAACGATAGAAGAGAAGTTATTATCCTACGCGGGTAAGGTTGAGCATTTTTTGAGTCAATCCGTTTCAACGGACGATAAGGATTTGCTTTCGCTTTACGCATCTATGCGTTATAGCGTGATGGCGGGCGGAAAGCGCATTCGTCCGTTCCTCGTGCTTGCCGTTTCCAAAATGTTTGGCGGCAAGGAGGAAAATGCCATTTATCTGGCCGCAGCCTTGGAAATGGTGCATACCTACTCCTTGATTCACGATGATCTGCCTTGTATGGATGATGACGATATGCGCCGCGGCAAACCGACCAACCATAAGATTTACGGTGAAGCAGTTGCCACTTTGGCGGGGGATGCGCTTTTGACGGGCGCCTTTGAGCTGATTGCCGCCAGCGGACTTTCGGATAGGGCTGTTCGGTATGCGGTTTTGACTCTTGCCTCTGCTGCGGGAGCAGACGGAATGGTGGGTGGACAGATTATGGATCTTTCCGCCTCCGAGGAAGAGGACGATTTTAACCGCTTGATTAAAATGCATTCCTTAAAGACGGGTGCTTTGATGGTTGCGGCCGTCAAGCTTGGGCTTCTTGCAGCCGAAAACATTTCGGAAAAGGATGTGGCTGCCATCAGCTCGTACGCCAGATACGTGGGCCTTGCCTTCCAAATCGTTGATGACGCATTGGACGTTGTGGGAGATGAAACGGAGCTCGGTAAGAGCACAGGTAAGGACGAGAAGGCAGGCAAAAAGACCTTTTTGCATTATTTCTCCGTAGAGGAGGCTATGCAGTACGCCTGCGAGCTGACCGAAAGAGCCAAGGCTGAAATTTCCGAGTATGAAAACAAGGAAACCTTGATAGAGCTTGCCGATTATCTCTTAAAAAGACAGAAATAACCATAAAGCAAAGAAAGAACAGGAGTTTTGTTTTTTATGATTAGTCATATCTTGATTGCATCCCTTACTGCTTGGCTGATTGCCCAGCTTCTGAAAATACTGATTGGCGTTATCGTGGATAAGAAGCTGGATTTTGTTAAGCTCTGGTCCTCTGGCGGTATGCCAAGCTCCCATTCCTCCACGGTTTGCGCTTTGGCAACCGCGTGCGCGTACGTGCACGGCTGTGCTTCCACCGAATTTGCTATTGCCACCATTTTGGCCGTTGTTGTTATGTACGATGCGGCCGGTGTGCGCCGTGCGGTCGGTGAGCAGGCTAAAATTCTGAATAATATCAACAACGCCTTGCCTGAAAAAGGCCCCCGTCTGATGCAAAAGAATTTGAAGGAGCTCATCGGCCACACGCCCTTGCAGGTGGTTTTGGGAGCTTTGCTTGGTATTCTTATCGGATCTCTTTATCTCTGGATTGTTGGGGTGACGCCTTTTTATGCGGCTTGACGTTGCCTTGACGGCGCGCGCCTTGGCCGAAAGCCGTGCCAAAGCGCAGGAAATGATTGCCTTAGGTGTCGTTTCGGTAAACGGCGCGATTGTCAAAAAGGCCTCCTGGCAGGTTTTGGATACGGATACCGTTACCTTGGCGGAGAACGACCTGCAACGGTACGTTTCGCGCGGTGGCTTGAAGCTGGAAGGGGCGCTTAATGCCTTTGACGTTTCTGTGGCAGGGCGTGTATGCCTTGACGTCGGTGCTTCCAGCGGCGGCTTTACCGATTGTCTTTTGCAAAGAGGTGCGCGGCTTGTATACGCCGTTGACGTTGGCGTTTCGCAGCTGCATCCTCGCTTGCAAAGAGACGAAAGGGTGGTCTCCTATGAAAAATATAATGCCAAGGAGCTGAAGCCTGCGGATTTCAAGGAGAAGCCGAGTCTTGTGGTGATGGACGTCTCCTTTATATCGCAAACCCTGCTTTATCCCGCGCTTGCGGGACTTTTGACCGAGGGCGATGAAATGATAACCTTGGTTAAGCCGCAGTTTGAGGTTGGCCGTGCCTTCGTTGGAAAGGGCGGCATCGTTAAAAACAAAAAGGCTGTTTCCTTGGCGCTTGCGCGTGTAAAGGAGGCCGCCGAGGGCTTCGGCTTTGCGGTCTTAGGCGAAATTCCCTCGTCCATTCTGGGCGGAGACGGAAACGCGGAATATCTATTTTACTTAAAGAGAAAGCCTATTGGTTGAGGAAGGAAGTGATTGGCTTTGAAGAATATTGTGTTAATTTCCAATCAACAAAAGGACGAAGGGTATCTGGTGACCAAGGAGGTTATTGGGATTCTCTCGGGCTTTGGCGCAAAAATTTTTGTGGAGGCCTCGCTTCCTTGTGAATTAGAGGGCGTCGTTCGCTATGAGGTCGGTAGTTTTCCCAAGGAAGCGGAGCTTATTCTGGTTGTGGGCGGAGACGGAACGATGCTGCACGCAGCGGCTCTTGCCCTTGCCTATGACGTTGCCCTGCTTGGTATCAATATGGGGCGCCTTGGTTATTTAACCACCGTTGAGCGCACCGAGCTTTCGCTGCTTTCTCATTTGATGGACGATACATATACGGTAACGGAAAGAATGACTCTTTCGCTTTCCGTTTTGAATAAGAATGGCGACCGTCGCGAATTGCCGCACCTGGCCTTGAACGAAATCGTTGTGGCAGGTATGATGGGGCATTTGGCCGATATTCGCTTGTTTGAGGGCGGTGAGAGCCTTGATTATCGCGCCGATGGATTGATTTTGGCAACTCCCACAGGATCAACCGCCTACTCCCTTTCTGCAGGAGGGCCCGTTATGGAGGACAGTATGGATGCCATTTGCGTAACGCCGATTTGTCCGCGATCCTTCTTCTCGCGCTCTCTGCTGTTTTCCGCAGATGCGAATTTGCGTATTGAAAGCATCGGCGTAAGACGGGAAGGGCTGTGCGTAACGGTGGACGGAAGAGATTCCTTCGTTTTGGAGGAGGGCGAGGCCTTGGAAATCAGGCAATCTCCCAAGAAGGTGCGGATTTTATCCTTGCAGCAAAAAAATCTTCTCCGTGTTTTGTGTACCAAAATGAAAATGAATCATTTTTAAAGAATGGTAGGGTGATGTCGAAATGGGACAGAAGCAGGACAGACAAAAGAAAATTCTGGAGCTTATCGAGAAGGAAAGCGTAACGACCCAAGAGGATATGATAGCACGCCTGCGCGAAAGCGGCTTTGATGTGACGCAGGCAACGGTTTCTCGTGACATTCGTGAAATGGGCTTGGTAAAGAAAACGGACAAAAACGGTGTTTGCCATTACGTTGAAATCTCCTTTCACGGTAAGAAGGGCGGTATTCATCACGCTCTGACAGATTCCGTTTTAAAAGTGGATTTTGCGGGCAATATGCTGGTTATCAAAACCCTGCCCGGTATGGCGAGTGCCGTTGCCACCTGGGTAGATTCTTTGGACAGAGAAGAGATTCTCGGCAGTATCGCAGGAGATGACGCTATCTTCGTGGTGGTGCGCGAGGAGAACGTGGCCCACAAGCTTTGTAAGGAGCTGTCTCGCAAAATCAATGCGCTTTGATGCGTTAAATTATCAAAAAGGAGAGCAGCTATGATTTCTGCGCTTCATATTGAAAATCTTGCCGTCATAAAAAAGCTGGACGTGGATTTTTCCGCAGGCTTTACGGTTTTGACGGGTGAGACGGGTGCGGGAAAAAGCGTTATGCTGGAAAGCCTGCGCTTGCTTCTCGGCGCAAAGGCGGATAAGGAGCTTCTGCGTCACGGAGAAACCGTCGCAACCGTTTGCGCGGTATTTCAGTCCCTTTCTCCCAAAACGGTAGCGGCGCTTGCCGCGCTTGCCGTTGAAACGGATGAGGAAGGCGCTTTGGAGCTGCAAAGAAGCTTTGGTGAGGACGGAAAAAGCACCTCGCGCATCAATGGAAGAGCGGTTTCTCTTTCTGTGTTGAAGGAGGCTGCCGCCCTTTTGCTGCATATTCACGGGCAGGAGGATACGGCCTTTTTGCGTAAAGAGGAAAGTGCCTTGGCGATACTGGATGCAGCGGCGCACAACGAGCGCGAGCTTTTGGCGTATCGATGCGAGTTTGAAAGGCTTGAGGAGCTTCGCCACCAAAGAGAAAAATTGGAAATAGACGAGGCGGAGAAGGAGCGTCGCATCGAGACGCTTCGCTATCAGACCGAGGAAATAAAAGAGGTTAATCTGAAAAAAGGCGACGAAGAGGCGCTTTTTGATGAAAAGCTCCGCTTGAAAAATATTGAAAAAATAACCAAGCAGACCTCCTTTGCGTACCGCGCTTTGCGCGGCGGCGAGAAGGGAAACGTTTGCTCGGTTTTGCAAAAGGTTGTTTTGGCTGTTGAGACCTTGGGCGAGGTTATTCCGCGTGCGGCGGAAATAGCCGAGCTTTTGGAAGACGAGCTTTCGCAGCTTGACGATATTGCCGAGGAAATTCGCGCAATGGCGGATTTTGACGGTGAGGATCCGACGGAAGCATTGGACAGGGTGGAAACCCGCCTTGCCGACATACAGCGCCTTTTGCGTAAATACGGGCCTACGGAGGAGGCGGTTCTTTCCTATCTTGAAAAGAGCCTTGAGGAGCTTTCCTCCTTGGAGGAGTTAGATAGCAGACGCGAGGAGTTAGACGCGCGCTACGCCGAGCAGCTTATACGGACCGAGGCGGTAGCGAAAGCGCTTCACGAAACGAGAGCCAAGGCAACGGAGGCTTTGGAGGGCGAGGTTTCAGCCTTGCTTGAAAAGCTGGATTTGCCCAAGGCCAAGTTCTCCATTGATTTGCAAATAAGAGAAAAAAGCAGTCTTCATTATTTGACCGAGAACGGATATGATAGCGTTTCCTTCTTAGCTACCTTGAACGAGGGAGAGCCGATGCTTCCCATCAATCACGTGGCCTCAGGGGGAGAAATGGCAAGAATCGTTTTGGCCTTGAAGTGCGTTATCGCGCGGCACGATGGGCTTCCCACCGTCATTTTTGACGAGGTGGATAGCGGTGTTTCGGGAAAAACCTCCCGAAAAATCGGCTTTTGCTTAAAGGAAGCATCCGAGGGAATTCAGATGCTTTGCATTACCCATTCGGCGCAAATTGCCTCCTTGGCGGATAGTCACTACTTAATGAAAAAGCAAACGCGCGATGGAAGAACGGAGGCCTCTGTTTCTCTTCTGGACAGAGAAGAGCGTATTGCAGAGCTTTCCCGCATTCTCGGCGGTATTCATATTACGGATGCACAACGAAAAGCTGCGGCAGATATGCTTTCTTATCAAATTTGATTCAAAGAAGCAGGATGCGGCTTCCCCCATATAATGCAAACAGTAAGCTTATTAGGGGGAAACGAGAATGCGTGCTTTACGGGAATTTTGTTTATCATCAAACATCGTTGGGCTTTGGGACACACCCTTGTCTCTTTATTCCTCTTTTCGCATAGGGGGGCGGGCAGAAGCCTTGCTTTTTCCCTCAAACGAGGAGGAGCTCTCTCGGCTTTTGGTCTTTCTTCAGGCGCAAGGAATCCGCTTTCGCGTAATTGGCAATGCGACCAATCTCTTGTTTTCGGATGAGGGATACAAAGGTGCCTTGATTACCACAAGGCATATGCGCTCTCTTTCCTTGGACGGAAACGGTGTGCGAAGTGCCGCGGGCGTTTCCTTGAATGACCTTGTACGCTTTTCTTCGGAAAAGGGCCTTGGCGGTATGGAGCAATTATACGGCATACCGGGAACGGTCGGCGGCGCTGTTTGTATGAATGCAGGCGCCTTTGGTGCCGAGATTGCCTCCTTTCTTTCTCTTGTGAACGTATGGGATAGCGCCCGGTCACAAATGCGCGTAATGAGGGCAGAGGATTGTCTGTTTTCCTATCGTGAAAGCGTTTTTTCCTTGAAAAAGGAATGGATTATATTGTCGGCAACCTTTCATTTAGAGAAGGTTGCCAGAGAAAAAAGCCGCGCTCTTATGCGTGACGTTTTAAAAAAAAGGCAGGAAAAGCAGCCCTTGTCCTTGCCGAGCGCAGGGAGCGTTTTTCGCCGTCCGAAAGGCCATTTTGTCGGCGCCTTGGTAGAAAAGGCGGGCTTGCTTGGCAAGCAAATCGGAAATGCGGCCGTTTCGGAAAAGCACGGCGGCTTTATCGTCAATCTCGGCGGTGCGAGGGCAAAGGATGTTTTGGCCTTGATTGACCTTATCAAAGAAGAAATTATGGAGCGCTTCGGGGTCTCCCTGGCGCTTGAAATCGAATACATAGAATAGACTGTATCAAGAAACGGGGAAGCTGAAATGGCGTTTTTGAACGATATTAAAAAGGAAATATGCGACACCGCGTACAAAACCTCTTGCTGTCGCAGAATGATGCTCTTCGGCATCTTGTCTGCGCGCGCGTTTATCGGAGAGGATGACGAGATTTTCTTGCGTATGGTGGACGAAAACGCCACAGCTCTTGCCCAAAAGCTGATTAATGAGCAGTTTGGCAGACAAGCAGAAAGGCTTCCGCAGCTGCACGGTGGCCGTCTTCACGTTTTCCGCTTTAAAAGCTTCAGCGCCAAGAAATTTTTAACGGAGCTTGAACCGCGTTTTTTGGCATCTCACCCTCCCTTTGCCTGCGAGAATTGTGCTACGGCCTATTTACGCGGTATTTTCTTGGTGGCAGGGCGTATCACCGACCCGTTGAAGAATTATCATTTAGAGCTTTCCTTAGGGGATAGAGCAGAAGCTTTCCGCACCTTTTTTGAACGGGAATATAACATTTCCTTCAAGATGGCACACCGCCGTGCCGAGACGCTTTTGTATTTGAAGGATTCCTCAATGGTGGAGGAATTTATGGCGCATATGCAAAGCAACGATTCGGTTTTTAAATTTATCAACTGCAAAATCGAAAAGCAATTCCGAAACGATATTAACCGTCGCACCAACTGTGAAGCGAGCAATATCAATCGCTCGGTAGATGCCTCGGCGCGCGTGTTGCGCGTTTTGAAAAAGATGGAAGCGCAGGATCTTTTGACCTCCTTGCCGGACGAGCTGGCAGAAACGGCGCGCTTGCGCTTAAAGCATCCTGAAGAGAGCTTGGCTCAGCTTGCCGCTCTCGCCTCGCCGCCCATCAGTAAATCGGGTATGAACCATCGCATAAAGCGTATTCTGGCCTTCGCCGAAAAAATGAATATCAAAGTATAGAATGTTTCTTATTCCCACGGGGAAAGATGAAAAGAAAGGAGATACGGTATGAAAGATTTCGTTCATTTGCATCTGCACAGCGAATATAGCCTTCTGGACGGCGCGTGCCGTATCGCAGAGATCCCGAAGGCCGCCAAAGCGGCAGGACACAAGGCCGTTGCCGTCACCGATCACGGAGCGCTTTTCGGGGCAGTGCATTTTTATAAGGCCTGTATGAAGGAGGGCGTGAAGCCCATTATCGGCTGCGAGGTATACGTGGCAAGGCGTAGCCGCTTTGACAAGGCAGGGAAGCAGGATTCTTCGGGAAACCATCTCGTTCTTTTGGTAAAAAATGAAACGGGCTATCGCAATCTGATAAAAATGGTTTCGCTCAGCTATACCGAGGGCTTTTATTCCCGTCCCCGTATTGATTTGGAGCTTTTGCGCGAAAACGCAGAGGGCCTGATAGCCCTTTCTGCCTGCGTTGCGGGACAAATTCCGCGCGATATTTTAGCAGGCGATATGGAAGCGGCCTTCCGCGATGCCACCCTTCTGCAAGAAATTATGGGCAAGGGCAATTTCTATCTTGAATTGCAAAATCACGGAACGGAGGAGGAAAAAACCGTTCGTGATGCCCTTGTGGAAATTTCCGAAAAAAGCGGTATTCCTCTGGTGGCAACCAATGACGTGCATTATCTGAAAAAGAGTGACGCTGAAAACCAAGCGGTTCTGATGTGCGTGCAAACGGGAAGCGTTCTGACGGACGGCAGACCCTTGGGCTTTGAAAGCAACGAATTTTACTATAAAAGCACACAGGAGATGGAGAGCTTGTTCGGCGCGTATCAAGGTGCGGTGGAAAACACGGGCCTGATAGCCGATGCTTGTGATTTTCAGTTCTCCTTTGGCAATTTCTTACTTCCCGTGTACCGTACCGAAGGTATTTCTCAGGAGGCCTTTTTGCGCGCTTTGGCGGAAAAGGGGCTTTCCGAGAAGGCAAGCGCGGGCGCTCTTTGCTTGGAGCGCTTTACGCTTGAGGACTACAAGGCCCGTATGGATTATGAGCTTTCTGTTATACACCGTATGGGTTTTGATTCCTATTTTCTTGTGGTTTGGGATTTCGTCAACTATGCGAAAAAGCAGAGAATTGCCGTTGGCCCCGGTCGAGGCTCTGGCGCGGGAAGCCTTGTTGCCTTTCTCATTGGCATTACCGACGTTGATTCCTTACAGTATGATCTCCTTTTTGAGAGGTTTTTGAATCCCGAAAGAATTTCTATGCCGGACTTTGATATTGACTTTGCCGACAACCGTCGCGACGAGGTTATTGCATATGTCAGAGAGCGCTATGGAGATGCACACGTGGCACAGATTATCACCTTCGGAACGATGGCCGCGCGCGCCGCTATTCGAGACGTTGGAAGAGCTCTGGGTATGCCGTACGGCGAGGTAGATGCCGTGGCAAAGCTTGTGCCGCGCGAGCTGGGTATTACCATTAAGGACGCTTTAAAAAGCAAGGAGCTTTCCGCCAAATATGAGGAGTCCTATGCGGTTCGGCGTCTTTTGGATATTTCTATGGCCTTGGAGGGAATGCCGCGTCACGCATCAACGCACGCCGCAGGCGTGGTTATCACCCCCAACCCCGTCAGCGATTACGTCCCTCTTTCTCAAAACGGGGATATTACCGTAACAGAGTACGATATGGACACCGTTGCGGAGCTTGGACTCATTAAGTTTGATTTCTTGGGCATTCGCTATCTTACCATCATTGCCGATGCCGAAAGGGAAATACGGGAAAAGGATCCGTCCTTCTCTGTGGAGAATATTCCGCTTGACGACGAGGATGCTTACCGCATGATTGGTGACGGCGATACGATGGGCGTTTTTCAGCTCGAATCGGGTGGAATGCGGCAAATGCTGATGCATTTAAAGCCTTCCTCCATCGAGGAAATAACGGCGGCTATCGCCTTGTACCGTCCCGGCCCTATGGATTCCATTCCGCATTATATCGCCAGAAAATTCGGTAAAGAGGCGGTCAGCTACGATACTGCGGCACTTGAGCCTGTTTTGAAGGTCACCTACGGGTGCATCGTGTATCAGGAGCAGGTTATGCAGATTTTTCGCGATTTGGCCGGCTACTCTTTGGCGCGTGCTGACCTTGTTCGACGGGCTATGGCCAAGAAGAAGGCAGAGGTACTGGAAAAGGAAAGAATTTCCTTTATGGAGGGCTGCTTGAAATCGGGCATCTCCGAAAGCACTGCGGGAAAAATCTTTGATAATATGGCGAGCTTTGCCAAGTATGCCTTTAACAAGAGTCACGCAACTGCCTACGCCGTTACCACCTATCGCACCGCTTATTTAAAGCGCCATTATCCTGCCGCGTATTTTTCTGCACTTTTAACCTCTGTGTTAGGGTCGCAGACCAAGGTGGCAGAGTATATATCTGAGGCAGGGAAGCGCGGTATTCGCGTTTTGCCTCCCGACATTAACGAAAGCCGTCTTTTGTTCTCCGTGTCGGGAAAGGACATTCGCTTCGGCCTTTTGGCTCTCAAAAACGTCGGGCGAAGCTTCGTGGATTTCCTGATAAGAGAGCGTGAGCGAAACGGAGAATATCAGAGCTTCGAAAGCTTTTTATCCCGTGTCGCAGAGGCGGATTTGAATAAGCGCCAAATCGAATCTCTCATTAAAAGCGGCGCCTTTGATAGTCTCGGGGTTTTCAGAAGCCGTTTGCTTGCTACCTATGAGCAGCAGTTAGAGGCTGTCGTTTCGCACCACCACGGCAACGTGTCGGGTCAGCTTGATTTGTTCAGCGCGATGGGAGCGGAGGACGAAAGCCTTGCTTATTCTTATCCCGAGCTTCCCGAGTTTTCAACCCGTGAGCTTCTTCTTTTAGAAAAGGAAAGCTCAGGTCTCTATTTCAGTGGACATCTGTTGGATGATTATGCGCTGGATATCGCCTCTGAAAAGCAGGATGAAATCGTTGATATTTTAGCTTGCTTTGATGAGGGCAGAGAGGACTACGAGGAAGGCGAGGCCGATGCTGTTTATCAGGATAAAATGACCGTTCAGGTTTCCGGTATCATCAGCGAAAAAACGGTGAAGGAAACGAAAAACGGCGCCAAAATGGCCTTCTGCACCTTGGAGGACCGTTATGCATCCTTTGAAATTATCTTGTTCCCCAAGCAATTTGAGGCACTCGGGGCGTTGGTGAACGAGGGAAGCGTCTTACGTATCAAGGGCCAGCTCTCCGTTCGTGAGGACGATGGGGTTAAGCTTTTGGTCTCAAAGGTTGTTCCCTTGAAAACGAATGCACAGATCAAGGAGGAAGAGGCCGCCAAAAAAGTCGGTGACAAAAAGCTTTATTTGCGTGTCGATTCCTTGGAAAGTGAGGCCGCGAAGGAGGCCTTGCAAATTCTTTCGCTTTGTCCGGGAGAAATTCCGGTTTATTTCTATGAAAGAAGAAGCGCTCGCTACGTTCTCTTGAAGGAAAAGAAAATCAAGCCGGACGAGATGCTTCTTGGCGCACTTCGCGCTCTTTTAAGCGCGGAAAACGTTATTTTGCAGTAATGAACGATAGAAAAATGAAAGGTTTAAAACGAAATGGAAAACTTTGACTTTGTATCTCTTGCTTTGGATTTATTGATGGTCGTTGCCGTTTTAATTCCCCTTATCATCGGATTAAAAACGGGCTTTATTAAAACGGTTTTTCGCTTTTGCAAGCTTATTGCGGCTGTCGTTCTGGCCTTTTGCTTCTGCAAGCCCCTCGGCGCCTTTTTCAATGAGCGCTTCGTGCATAGCTTTGTGTATGAGAAGGTCTCGGAAATCATACATAACTGTCTTGCCGACGTTGGTATGGGTAACGTTACAACTGAGACCCTGTCCGGCAGCGTGCCTGACGGCTTGAAGTCCTTTTTGAACTTTTTCGGTATGAATACGGACAAGATGGCAAATGATGCCGTTACCTCCGGCGGTGAAGCGGTGGAGAATATGATAACCACCGTATCCGAATCCGTGTCCGGTGCGGCGTCTATCGTTCTTGCCTTTATTTGTGTTTTCATCGTTGGCTTCATTGCTATTATTATCGTTGGTAAGCTTTTGGATGCCATCGTCAGCCGCTTGCCCGTTCTTGGAACCTTGAATACCGTGCTTGGCGGTGTTGTCGGTCTGGTTATCGGATTGATTGTGGCTTGGGTTGTCGCGCAGGGCGTTGTTGCCTTGCTCGGTGCTATCGGCGGCTACGATTATCATAACGCCCACATTTTGATGTTTTTCCATAACGGAAGTCCGTTCCGCTGGGTTTTGCAGCTTATCGTTCAGAATTTTATCGCCACGGCTCAGCCTGTGGCTTAACGCATATACTTGCGGCGTTTGGTCGCGTTTAAAAAGGAAAGGGTTTACATGGAAACGAAATTACCTATGTGCTCTCGTTGCCACAAGCGAATATCCGTGGTTTTCGTGCGTAGAGCAGATGATAACAAAACGGTGGAGGAAGGCTTTTGCCTCAAATGCGCCAAGGAGCTCGGTATTGGTCCTGTCAACGACATTTTGAGTAAGATGGGAATCAGCGAGGAGGACTTGGATGCCATGACCGGCGAGTTTGAGGGCCTTTTCCCTGCGATGAACGGCGAGGATGACGGTGAGGACGGAGGCGCTCCTGCCATCAATTTTCCTGCGTTTTTGCAGGGAATGATGGGCGGCCCTGCGCGTCCTTCGCCTGCCAAGGAAGGAAAAAAGGGTAAGAAGGAGTCGGGTGAAAAGCCCAAATATAAGTTTTTGGAGACTTATTGCCGAAACTTAACCCGCCGTGCCGCTCTTGGCGAGCTTGACAATATCGTGGGAAGAGAGCGTGAGCTTGCCCGCGTAATACAAATTCTTTGCCGTCGC
This sequence comes from Eubacteriales bacterium, assembly GCA_045661325.1. Classification (GTDB taxonomy): domain Bacteria; phylum Bacillota; class Clostridia; order Oscillospirales; family CAG-272; genus UBA1740. The sequence continues at coordinate 69,389 of JAZRFK010000041.1, forward strand.
CAAAAGAACAACCCCTGCTTGATAGGTGAGCCGGGTGTTGGTAAAACGGCGATTGCGGAGGCGCTGGCCCAGAAAATTGTCACGGGTAACGTGCCGTATCGCTTAAAGGAAGCGGAGGTCTGGCTCGTGGATTTGACTGCCTTGGTTGCGGGAACGCAGTTTCGAGGGCAGTTTGAATCCCGCGTTCTCGGCCTGGTTAATGACGTAAAGGCCGCAGGAAACATTATTCTTGTCATTGATGAGGTGCATAACATTGTTGGTGCGGGCGATGCCGAGGGCGGAATGAACGCCGCCAATATCCTGAAGCCTGCGCTGTCGCGTGGCGAAATACAGGTTATCGGTGCCACCACCATGGAGGAGTACCGAAAATATATCGAAAAGGATTCCGCCTTGGAACGCCGTTTTCAGCCTGTGGTTGTGGTTGAGCCCTCGATTGCCGAGAGTATTGATATTTTGCGCGGCATCAAGAAGTATTACGAGGTATATCACGGCGTTAAAATTCCCGATGCGGCCGTTTGTGCTGCGGTGCGCCTCTCCGAGCGGTATATCACCGATCGCTTTTTGCCCGATAAGGCCATTGACCTTTTAGACGAGGCGGCAGCCCACGTATCCCTCTCCTCGCACGAGCTTAATGAAAGACGTGCGCTTGCGGCAGAAATGCTTGCTCTTGCCAAGAAAAAAGAGGAGCTTACCGCAGGCTTGGAGAAGGAGGGAATCAGCGAAGAGGGCAAGGAAGAGCTCTATCGTGCTCTGGCAGATGTCAAATCGAAGGAGATACAGCAGCAAGCGAGCTTGGAAAAATTGGATGCCCTGTGCGAATCCGTGGTTTTGGAAACGAATGATATTGCCAACGTGATAGAAATTTGGACGGGCATTCCCGCAAGCACGGTACACGCAGATGAATTTCGGCGTTTAGACGGCTTGGAGGAAAGACTCTTAAAGCGGATAGTGGGACAGGACAAGGCCGTTTCTGCCATCGTTCGCGCCGTCAAGCGTAAAAGAGCAGGCGTTTCGTATACGCATACGCCCGTTTCCTTTATCTTTGCAGGCCCTACGGGTGTGGGAAAAACCGAGCTTGTCAAGGTTTTGGCCGATGATTTGTTCCAGCAGCCCGAAAGTCTTATTCGCCTTGATATGTCCGAGTTTATGGAAAAGCATGCCGTTTCCCGAATCATTGGTGCGCCTCCCGGATACGTTGGCTTTGACGATGCGGGGCAGTTGACCGAAAAGGTGCGGCGCAGACCCTATTCCGTTATTTTGCTTGATGAAATCGAGAAGGCACATCCCGACGTGATGAATATCCTTTTGCAGATTTTGGATGAGGGCATGATAACGGATGCACACGGCAAAAAGGTTAATTTTGAAAATACCGTTATTGTTATGACAACGAATGCGGGATCTGAAACCTCTGCCGCCATTTCGGGATTTTCAACCAAGAAGGAGGAGCTGAACGAGGAAAAGACGATGCGCGCCCTTTCTTCCTTCCTGCGCCCTGAATTTTTGAACCGTGTGGACGGTGTTATCACCTTCCGTCATTTAGACAAAGAGGATTTTGTTCGTATTGCAGAAATCCAGATTGAAAAATTAAGAACGGCGCTTTCCGAGAGAGGTCTCTCTCTTCGTGTGACGGAAAACGCATTGCGTCTGATAGCAGAAAACTCGTACTCCGAAAAATACGGTGCCAGAAATATGCGCCGTTATATTCAAACGGAAATCGAGGATAAGCTCGCGCAAATCATTATTTCACACTATGAAGAAAGGCTCTCGCAGGCTTCCGTCACGGTAAAGGATGGCAAGCTTTGCGTGTCGGCTCTGTAAGCGTTTTTTATCTTTAAGGAAGGGAGGAGAGGCTATGAAGCGATATTCCGAAAAGGACGTGTCGCAAATGGAGGCGCTGCTGCAAAGCTCGGCGCAAGCGGGGCTTAGCCAAGAAGAAGCAAGCGCGCGTTTAAAGCGCGAGGCGGCCCTTCGGCGGAAGGAAAACTCCCGCTATTCACTCGGCTCTTTTATCAAGAAGCTTTTTCGCCGCCTTTCTCCCTTGCTGCTTGCGCTTTCTGTTTTGCTTGCCTTTTTAGCAGGAGAAAGAAGCATTGCCTTTGTTTCTCTTTTCCTTTATGCCGTTTTCGTTTTGTTTTTGCTTGTCCTTTGGTTGTATTGCGGAAGCGTTTCTTCTCAGGTTGAAAAGCAAATGCGATTGCCAGTTTGTGTGATACGGCAGGGTAAAAAGCAGCTGTTGGCCCAAGAGGAGCTTGTATCGGGCGACCTTCTCGTGTTAGAGGAGGGGAGTGTGTTGCCCTTTTCCGCTTATCTCATTTCAGGGGAAGAAATAACCGTTTGGACGGAAAAGAACGGAAGGCACTATGCAGTCAAAAAACGTGGCGGCGTCTTTTTCGAAAGCGAAAATCCGCCCAATATATTGCGGCAGGGCGACGTCATCAGGGAAGGACAAGCTTTGGCCTTTGCCATCGCGCCTCATAAGGAAGCCTTTATAAGAAAAACGGACGAGGGAATACCAACCCATCCTTTGTCTATCGGAGGTTTGGTTTCGCGCGTTTGCTATCTGATAGCCTTCGTGATGATGGGTGCTTCCTTCTTCATTTTCAAGGATAGCGCCGATATTTTGCGCGTGTTTTTCTTCGTCACCGCTTTAATAGCGCTCTCTCCGCTTGAATGGCTTGACTTTTTCTCTGAGGCAATTTTTTATATCAAAAACGCCGCTCTTATGCGTAAGGACGGCGCCTATATCAAGTCCCTTCGGCGCGCCTATCGCTTGGCTCACGCCGATTGTGCCGTTTTGCCCTCTGCCTTTTTCGTTTCCGGGGAGACAACCTATGTCAACTCCTTCTTGAACGGAACAGGAAGTGCCGTATCTGTGAAAAAGGGGAGCTTGGAGCTTTCGCTCGTTGCCTCTTGCCTTTGCGCTATGGAAAAGGACAATGGGGCAAGGCAAAAAATGCTTTCCTCCTTTTTTGCTTCTGCCGTGTCAAAGGCGCTTCCTGAGCTGCTTTGTTTCAGTGAGGTGGGAAGCGGCAAGGAGTACGCCTCCGTGGCATCCTTCCGCCTGGATGCTCAAAGCAAGCCGTTTTCCTTGGTGGGAGGAGATGTCTCCTTCCTTCTTCCGCATATTTTATATGCCAAGGAGAATGGAAGAACGCATCTTTTGGATGCCAAAACCAAAGAAAAAATACTTTCTGCGGTTTCCTTGTATAAAACCAATGGATATCGCGTCGTTGCGTACGCGCAAACCTCCTTTGTGCCAAGAGGGGCGGGGGAGAAAATCGGTTTTGACGCGCTTTGCGATATGAAGCTTTGCGGTTTCTTGGTTTTAGGTGCTTTGCCTAACCGCGAGATCAACGATTTTCTACAAAAAACAGTAAAGGAAGGGAAAAAGGCCGTTGTTTTTTATAACGGTGTTGACCCTTCGAATCTTCTGCAATCCTTTTCAAAGAAGTTCACTTTCCACGTGTTGCACGGTAGCGATGCTACCTTTGAAAACAAAATTGCTTCCTTCGCCGCAGACCCTGCCTTGCATTTTCTCTTGCTTTGCGGCGCTTCTCCCGTACAAAAGGCGGGAACCGTGCGTGCCTTAGAGGCGGTCGGATATTCTGTCGCGGCTTACGGAGAAAGCTTTGCGGAGCATCGAATGCTCTGTGCCGCCAAATCGGCGCTTTCAGCCCCCTTTGCCCGTAAGGATTTTGCTTGTGACGTGGTGTATGAAACGGCTGAGGCACACTTGGAAAAGCGTATTCGCAGCTTGGGCGAGACACAAAGCGTTGCTAAGGATATGGTGGGCGCCGTCACAAATTTGACAGTTACGCTCTCGGTTTCTCTTTTGCTTCGCGCGTTTGTGATGCTTTTCGGCGTTCTTTTCTCGCGGTTTTTGCTCTCTGCCGCATTGCTTTTGGCCTTTGGTGTAGCCTTTGATTTATCCCTTGCCTTTTGCTTGGCGCATATGCGCTTTCCGCAGGGAGTCAACGGAGAAGAACGCAAAAATCTTTCGCACGTCTTTGCTTGGATAACCGCCGCCTTGCCTGCGGCCTTGACGATTGGCGGAATCGCTGTCTGTGTTTCTCTTTGGCCTGCCGCCTTTCCTTTTTCTTCCTCGCTTTTCGTTGCTCTTTCCTTCATTCTTCTTTTGAATGTAACGCTTTTGACGTTTGCGAGGGTTAAAGCCTCCGTTTTTACGGTGTTTTTCTCTTTTTATTCCTTCTTCCTCGTTTGTCTTTTGGTGTTGACAGGCGCGGCGGGAGCGTTGGCCTCGGTGCCGACTCTGTTTTCGTTGCTTTGTTGGGTTTTACTGCCGCTTGCTGTTTTTATCGCGTCGGAAAAGCTTTTACAAATATTTTTTAAAAATCATATTAACCTGAAGGAGATATATTATGAGTGAATGTACACATGATTGCAGCACCTGCGCCAGCAAGTGCTCGGAAGCAAAGGAAGATAAAAGCTCCTTTTTAGCACCTGCCAATCCTGCCAGCAATGTCAAGCACGTTATCGGCGTTGTCAGCGGTAAGGGCGGCGTTGGAAAGTCTATGGTTTCCTCCATGCTTGCCGTTGCCATGCAGCGCAGAGGCTATCAGGCCGCTATTCTTGACGCCGATATTACGGGCCCCTCTATCCCTCGTTCCTTTGGTATGAAGGATGTGGAGGTTATGGGAACGGAAATGGGTATGATCCCGCCCAAAACCAAAACAGGCATTGAAATTATGTCCGTTAACCTGCTTATCGACGAGGAAGCAAAGCCTGTTGTTTGGCGCGGCCCTGTTATTGCGGGAACGGTCAAGCAGTTTTGGAGTGACGTGGTTTGGAACGATGTAGACTATATGTTCGTGGATATGCCTCCCGGAACGGGTGACGTGCCGCTGACTGTTTTCCAATCCCTGCCTCTTGACGGTATCATCATCGTTGGCACACCGCAGGAGTTGGTTTCCATGATAGTGGAAAAGGCTGTTAATATGGCAAAGCTGATGGATATTCGCATTTTCGGCGTTGTTGAAAATATGAGCTATCTCGTTTGCCCCGATTGCGGAAAGAAAATTTCCATTTACGGTGAAACGGGTATGAATCGCTTGGCAGTCGAACAGGGCTTGCCTGTTTTGGAGCGCCTGCCTATTGACGTGAAGCTTGCCAATATGTGCGATACGGGTACCATTGAGCTGATGCAGGACGAGTATATGCAGTATGCGGCAGACGTTTTAGAGGCGCTTGAAAAGAAGGACTAACGAAGACTTTCGTTTCTTTCCTTGCTTCTATACCGTTAAAAAAAGAAAAGGCTATCGTAAGATAGCCTTTTTCGTTTATTTATGCCTTTGTTGGCACGAAGGAAGAGAAGAATGCGAGAATTTCCTCTTGCGTTGCACAAAACTGTCCTTGCGCGCTTTGGCCCTTGCCGCCGCCTCTGCCCGAAAGGGCTGCATTGATGCGCGGCAAATCCGCCTTGAAATTCATCTCATCCGACAAAATGAGGTAAGCAAAGGCGCCGTCCTCCTTCTTGGCACAAAGGCAAACGGTGCCGCCACTTTTTTCCTTGGCGCGCGCGGCGTATTCGCGTAAAAAGACAGGGTCATTTTGCTCTTCAAAGAGGCAAAGAACACCGCTGGTCTTGGGAAGAGAGGCGGCCTTGGCCTCGGCAAGCGCACATTTTAAGGCGAGGATCTCAGCGCCTCTTTCCTCATAGCTCTTGTAGAACTTATCAAAGCCGAGGGAAAGCTCATTTTGCTTTAAGGAGAGCGCCTGGGCAATGTGGGAAACCGCCTCGTAGCGCATATGATAATCCTTCAAAGCGTCGATTCCGCAATGCATATGAATACGAACGCCACCCTTATAGTGAATAAAATCCAAAAGCTTGATGATGCCAATTTCACCCGTTCTTTTCACGTGCGGCGCGCAGCAGGCGCAAAGGTCAATATCGGGAATTTCAACCAATCGGAGATTCTCCTTGATTTCTATCTTGGAGCGGTAGGTGAGGGACTTGGCCTCCTCGGGTGTCGGATAATGGCAAAGCACGGGCAGGTTGTCATAAATAACCTGATTGGCGATTTGCTCCACGCGCAAAATGTCCTCTCGCGTCAAGCTTCCCATAACGTCAATGGTAACGTCCTCTCGGCCAAGGTGAAAGCCGAAATTATCGTAATTGTAAAGCTTCTTAAAAAGCCCGGAAACGATATGCTCGCCTGTATGGTTTTGCATATTGCGGTAGCGCTCGGTGAAATCAATTTTGCCAAAAACGGTTTCTCCAACCGTAAGGGGCTTGTCCGTATGGTGCGTGATAATACCGTTTTTGATGGAAACGGAGAAGACCTTGGCATCGTTTAAAACGCCAAGGTCGGATTTCTGTCCTGCCTCCTCGGGAAAGAAGAGAGTACTGTCTAAAATAACGGCGTAGCCGTCCTTTTCCTGCTCTACCGAAAGAACAACCGTTTCAAAATCGGTCAGATAGGCGTCCTTCTCGTAAAGCTTTTTTGTTTCTTGCACGGTGTATCCTCTTATTCCTTGTTGATGTTTCCCGATTTCAAGGTCAGCTCTTGTACAGCCGCAAAGACCTTGGTGTTCTTGGGAATGGGCTTTGTAATGAAGCAGTTACCGCCTATAACGGAATTTTCACCGATGACGGTTTCGCCGCCGAGAATGGTGGCTCCTGCGTAGATGGTTACGTTGTCCTCAACCGTGGGGTGACGGCGAACGCCCGCAAGCTGCTGACCGCCTCTGGTCGAAAGCGCGCCGAGCGTAACGCCCTGATAAATCTTGACGTTGTTGCCGATAACGCAGGTTTCGCCGATAACCACGCCGGTACCGTGGTCAATAAAGAAATTGTCGCCGATAACGGCGCCGGAGTTGATGTCAATTCCCGTTATGCTATGTGCGTGCTCGGTCATAATACGAGGGATAAGCGGAACCCCTGCGACGTATAAAACGTGTGCTAAACGGTACACGGAAATGGCGTAAAAGCCGGGATAGCAGAAAATAACCTCCTCCATGCTGATAGCAGCAGGGTCGCCCTTAAAGCCTGCCTCTGCGTCCTTTTGCAGCTGTACTTGAATGGAGGGAAGAGCGGCGAAAAAGGCATCACAAATCTCCTCTGCGCGCAGTTCACGACCTTCTTTATCTGCCTTGGAAAGCGCGAACGCTCTCAAAATTTGCTGTTTAAGGCGGTGATAGGTTTGATAGAGAAGCTGATCAACATCATCCTCATCAAGCAGAATGGTTTGCGCCTCCTTTTCAAAGAATCCGGGGAAAAGGATGCGGTGTAAGGACAAAATGATGTCAACGATTTCCTTTTGGTTGGGCATTTCGTCCGTATTGATGCATAAGGGGGCAGAGGTGCAGTGGCGATTTTCCAAAATCGCCTTTAATGTGTCTTGTAAAACGGCTTGCGTCTTGCTTTTCATAATTGAAACCAACCTTTTGTCTTTATTCAGAGAATAAGGGGGAAGAAAGATAACGTTCCCCGGTATCTGTCAGAAGTGCAACGATAGTTTTTCCCTCAAATTCGGGGGAGGCGGCGAGTGTAATCGCGGCAGAAAGTGCGGCGCCTGCGGAAATACCAACCAGAATGCCCTCTGTCGTGGCTAAAAGCCGCGCCGCAGAAAAGGCCTCTTCCTCCGTGGCAACAAGCACCTCATCAACCACCGAGGCGTCATAATTTTCAGGAACGAAATTGGCACCGATGCCTTGGATGGTATGGCTTGCCGCATATCCCTTGGAGAGCAGGGGAGAGTCAGCCGGTTCAACGCCGATGACGCGGATGCTTTCGTTCTTTTCCTTGAAATAACGCCCGGCGCCGCAAAGGGTGCCACCTGTTCCGATTCCTGCAACGAAGCAATCAATTTTGCCGTCTGTATCCTTAAAGATTTCAGGCGCGGTTGTCAGGTAGTGTGCCTTGGGATTGGAAGGATTGGAGAACTGGCCGATTATCAGACTGTCAGGGATTTCTTTTTGCAGTGCTTCTGCCTTTGCAATAGCGCCCGTCATACCCTCCTTTGCGGGTGTCAACACCAGTGTTGCCCCGTAGGCCTTCATCAAGCGTTTGCGCTCCTCGCTCATGGAGGCAGGCATCACGATGATAACGCGTAAGCCCCAGGATGCACCAATGGCGGCAAGAGCAATACCCGTATTGCCGCTTGTGGGCTCAATAACAGTCGCTCCCTCGGGTAAATGCCCGGCCTCTTTGGCGTCAAGCAGCATTTGAAGAGCCGCTCTGTCCTTGGCGCTGGACGTCGGGTTATAGGATTCCAGCTTCACGAAAAGGCGCGCCTTTAAATTTAATTTTTGCTTTAAACGGTGCAGCTCTAAAAGTGGTGTGTTTCCCACCAACTCCTCAACGGTATGGTAAAGAGCCATTTTTTGTCCTCGCTTTTGTGCTTCATTACAGTACAATGTGATAATTATACTATATTATATAGTTTTTTACCCAAAATGTCAACGATTACAAGGAAAAAAAAGAAAATGTGCGAGAAAATCCAAAAAAGTCTTTGCAGAAAGCCGAAAATGTGCTATACTGTTAAGGAATAAGCATTTTGGGAAGGAAGAACACGGCAATGGAAGTCTCGAAGCAGATTTTACCTAAAAAATGGAACGAGAATATCTTTCATCTTTTGGATGAGGATTGGGCGCTTTTGACTGCTAAAAAAGAGGACGGCGCATTCAATCAGATGACGGTCAGCTGGGGTGGCTTCGGTATCCTTTGGGGCAAGGCGGTCGCCTTTGTGTTTGTTCGTCCCGAGCGGTACACCCACGGCTTTATGACGGATAATGCCAAAATTTCGCTGTCCTTCTTTGATAAGACTTACAAGGCCGCGCTTGCCTATTGCGGCAAAAATAGCGGAAAAGACGGCGATAAGGCCAAGGCATCAGGCTTAACCCCGTTGGTACTGCCCACAGGGCACGTAACCTATGAGCAGGCGCGTACCGCGGTTGCCCTTCGCAAGCTTTTTGAGGCAGATATGAAGGAAGCACAGTTTGTAGATAAAGCTCTTTTGAAATTTTACGAAAAGGATGGCTTGCATACGGTGTACGTGTGCGAGATAGAGGAAATATACGGCGAGTAAAACGGCCGAGGAAGGAAAAACAATGGCAGAAAAGAAAGCCTTTGATAAAAATATTGCCCAAAATCGCAAGGCCTATCACGATTATTTCGTGGAGGAAACCTACGAGGCAGGCATTGCCCTTTACGGTACAGAGGTCAAATCTCTGCGCTTGGGTAGGGTTAATTTAAAGGACTCCTATTGCAGCTTTAAAGAGGGCGAGCTCTTCGTTTTGGGGCTTCATATCAGTCCTTATGATCAGGGAAATCAGTTCAACCACTCTCCGATGCGCGAAAAAAAGCTTTTGCTTCATAAGCAGGAGCTTCGCAGGCTCGTTGGCCTTTTGTCACGAGAAGGGTATACTCTGGTGCCCCTTTCTCTTTATTTCTCGGGAAATAAGATAAAAATGTCAGTAGGACTTTGTAAGGGTAAAAAGCTTTACGATAAGCGAGAAACGATTGCGCGGGCAGAGGCCGAGCGCTCTATGTCGCGCATCGTAAAAGAAAACGCTTTAAGAGGCGAGTAAGATAAGAGGAAGCGATGAAACGCATACTGACGTATTTAAAAAGCTATAAAAAAGAGTGCATTTTAGCGCCCTTTTTCAAAATGCTTGAGGTCTGCTTTGAGCTATTGGTTCCGCTGGTTATGGCGGATATCATTGACAAGGGGATAACAAGCGGCGATAAGAGCTACATTATACAAAGAGTCATATTGCTTGTGATTCTCGGTGTTTTGGGACTTTCTGCAACCGTGGTTGCCCAGTTCTTTTCTGCGCGCGCCGCCACGGGCTTTTCCCAAAAAGTAAAATCCGTTCTTTTTTCGCATATTGGCCGTCTTTCTTACGCCGATATGGACAAAATCGGAACACCGCGCCTTTTGCAGTCTATGAGCGGAGATATTAACCAGGTGCAGTCGGGCGTCAATCTGACGCTTCGCCTGTTTTTGCGCTCCCCGCTCGTTGTGTTCGGCGCGATGATTATGGCCTTTTTCATTGACAAGAAGGCGGCTGTACCCTTTGTAGTGGTAATTCCGGCTCTTTCCCTTGTGGTCTTTGGCATTATGCTTGCCACCATTCCGCTGTATAAGCGGGTGCGCTTTGCGCTTGATAGAGTGCTTGGCCGTGCAAGAGAAAATCTTCACGGGGTGCGCGTTGTTCGTGCCTTTTGTCACGAGGAGGAGGAAATTGCGGATTTCAAGGAAGAAAACCGTGCCTTGACGCGCGCGCAACAGTTCGTTGGTGGCATTTCTGCCTTGATGAACCCTTTGACCTATGCTATTGTAAACCTTGGAATCGTTTTCTTGATTTGGCGCTCCGCCTTTCAGGTTGATACGGGTCTTTTAACCCAAGGACAAGTTATAGCGCTTTGGAACTATATGACGCAGATTTTGGTGGAGCTTGTTAAGCTTGCCAATCTGATTATTGTGATAACCAAATCCGTGGCCTCGGGTAACCGTATTGGTGCTATTTTGGAAATAGAACCCTCGTTAAAATATGAAACGGATAACGTGACGGAGGACCCATCTGCCCCTGCCGTTGTCTTTGAAAACGTCTCGCTTTCTTATGAAAGAGAAGCGGACGCCGCCTTGGAAAGCATTTCCTTCTCCGTCCCGAGAGGCGCCACGGTTGGCGTTATCGGCGGAACCGGATCAGGAAAAACCTCTTTGATTAATCTGATTCCCAGATTTTACGAGGCGAGCGAAGGCACCGTCATGGTGAACGGGTGCGACGTTAAGCGCTATCCCAAGGATGCGCTTCTTGAAAAAATCGCCATTGTTCCCCAAAAGGCCGTCTTGTTTTCGGGCAGCATTCGCGAAAATTTGCAATGGGGCAAGCCGAACGCCAGCGATGAGGAATGCCTTTTGGCTATTCATAAGGCGCAGGGTGACGATATTCTTTCTGCTAAGGCGGAAGGACTTGATTACAAAATTGAGCAGGGCGGAAGGAATCTTTCCGGCGGTCAAAGACAACGCTTGACCGTTGCCCGTGCCTTGATAAAAAAGGCTGAAATTTTGATTTTGGACGATGCTTCCTCTGCCTTGGATTATGCAACGGATGCGGCCCTTCGCCGCGCCATCAAGGAGGAAAAATGCACGGTGTTTACCGTTTCCCAACGCATTGCCTCCGTTCGCTCCTGTGATTTGATTTTGGTTCTCGATGACGGTAGATTGGTAGCAAAGGGTACGCACGAGGAGTTGCTTGCCTGCTGTCGCGTCTACCGCGAAATCGATGAATCGCAGCGGAATTAAGGGGGTACGAGTATGAAAAACAAACGTAACGTACGCCGCATATTCCGTTATATCGGCAAACACACACCCTTGCTTCTGCTCTCGCTTTTGCTTGCCGCGCTTTCCGTCGGTGCAACCCTTTATATTCCGATACTTGTCGGCCGCGCCATTGACAATATGTTAGGTGCAGGGATGGTTCGTTTTGACGATATCTGGCGTATTCTTCTTCAAATCGTTGTTCTGATTGCCGCCTCTGCGCTTGCACAATGGGTGATGAACGTCATTCACAACGGCATTGCCTTTCGTGTGGTGGAGGACGTCAGATGTGACGCCTTTGAAAAAATACAAGCACTTCCGCTTTCCTATCTCGATAGCCATAAGGTTGGAGACGTTTTAAGCCGCGTTGTCACGGACGCAGAGCAGTTTGCCGATGGGCTTCTTTTGGGCTTTACCCAGCTCTTTACGGGCGCTATCACCATCGTGGGTACCTTGGTATTTATGTTCTATCTGCAACCCTGGATAGCGCTTGCTGTTGTGCTTATCAGCCCGCTTTCCTTGTTTGTTGCGAAATTTATCACCACGAAAACGCACCATCTCTTTTTGGCGCAATCCAAGCTTCGCGCAGAAGAGACAGCCTTTATAGACGAAATGATAGGAAACGCTAAGCTCGTTCGCGCTTTTTCGCATGAGGACGAGGCACAGCAGGGCTTTGAGAAGATAGACGCTGATTTGACAGAAACCTCCTTGAAGGCCACCTTCTTTTCTTCCTTGACCAATCCATCCACGCGCTTTGTCAATAGCCTCGTTTATGCGGCTATCGGCTGCTTTGGCGCCTTATTTGTGCTTGGCAGCGGTGGCGTGGGCTTTACGGTCGGCGCGCTTTCAGGCTTTTTGTCGTATGCAGGGCAGTATACCAAGCCCTTTAATGAAATTTCCGGCGTTGTGACGGAGCTGCAAAACGCGTTTACCTGTATCGGTCGCGTTTTTGAGCTGCTTGAAGAGCCGTCCGAGCCCTCTGATAATGGCGCCGCTTGCATCAAAGAGGCATTCAAGGGTGAGGTCAGCTTGCAGAACGTTTCCTTTTCGTATGAGCCCTCGCGGCCGCTTTTAGAGGACATTAGCCTTGCCGTTTCGGCAGGACAGAGAATCGCCATTGTCGGTCCTACGGGCTGCGGTAAAACAACGCTCATTAACCTTCTTATGCGTTTTTATGACGTAAATGCGGGCACCATTTCGGTTGACGGACACGATATTCGGGAAATTACCCGTCACAGCCTGCGTAAGAATTACGGTATGGTGCTGCAAGAAACTTGGCTTTCCTCCGGAACTGTGCGCGACAACATCCGCATGGGAAGACCCGATGCAACGGACGAGGAGGTCGAATGGGCCGCAAAGGCGGCACACGCGCACGGCTTTACCCGCCGTCTGCCCAAGGGATATGACACCGAGTTGGGCGAAAACGGCGGCGGCCTTTCGGGCGGCCAGAAGCAGCTGCTTTGCATCGCGCGCGTGATGCTTTGCTTGCCCCCTATCTTGATTTTGGATGAGGCCACCTCTTCCATCGACACGAGAACGGAAATTAAAATCCAAATGGCCTTTTCCGAGATGATGAAGGGAAGAACGAGCTTTATCGTTGCCCACCGTCTTTCCACTATCAAGGAGGCTGACTTAATTCTGGTAATGAGAGACGGAAATATCGTCGAAAAGGGAAGTCACGAGGCTCTGTTGGAGAAAAACGGCTTCTACGCGCATCTCTATCACAGTCAATTTGAGGTATAATTCTTAAAAAGAAGGCTTTTTATAAAAAAACTATTGCCTTTTTGGGAAATTTGATGTATAATAATCTGTGGTAAAAAAATGAAAAAAGTGAGGAACTAATCATGTTGGTATCTGCAAAAGAAATGCTCCAAAAAGCAAAAGAAGGCCACTATGCCGTTGGCCAGTTCAACATCAATAACCTTGAGTGGACGAAGGCGATTCTGCAAACCGCAGAGGAATTGAAGTCTCCCGTTATTCTTGGTGTTTCCGAGGGCGCAGGAAAGTATATGTGCGGCTATACGACTATTGTCGGTATGGTAAAGGGTATGATTGCCGAGCTTGGCATCACCGTTCCCGTTGCTCTGCACCTGGATCACGGCTCTTACGAGGGCGCAAAGGCTTGCATCGAGGCAGGCTTCTCCTCCGTTATGTTTGACGGATCTCATTATCCCATCGAGGAAAACATCGCAAAGACCAAGGAATTGGTTGAAACCTGTGATAAGCTCGGCCTTTCTCTTGAAGCAGAGGTTGGATCTATCGGTGGTGAAGAGGATGGCGTTGTCGGTATGGGCGAGTGCGCTGACCCCAACGAGTGCAAGATGATTGCTGACCTTGGTGTTTCCATGCTGGCAGCAGGTATCGGTAACATTCACGGTAAGTATCCTGCAAACTGGCCCGGTCTGCGCTTTGACGTATTGGAGGAAATCTCCAAGAAGGTTGGCGCTATGCCCCTGGTTCTCCACGGTGGTACGGGTATCCCTGCTGAAATGATTCAGAAGGCTATTTCTCTCGGCGTTTCCAAAATCAACGTAAACACCGAGTGCCAGCTGGCATTCGCCGCTGCTACCCGCGAGTACGTGGAGGCAGGCAAGGATCTCGAGGGCAAGGGCTTCGACCCCAGAAAGCTTCTCGCTCCCGGTGTTGCCGCCATCAAGGCAACCGTAAAAGAGAAGATGGAGCTCTTCGGCTCTGTTGGCAAGGCTTGATTTATAAGACGGAAAAAAGCGTGCTTTTCTTTGGAAAGCACGCTTTTTCTTTGATTGCCGTTTTCCCAATAAATCCGACCTGAGAATAAAAAAGAAAAAGAAAAGCAAACGCGTTCGCGTTTGCTTTTCTTTATAGATTAAAATCAGTTGATGGTCTTAACGATGTAGGGAGCCATCTCGGCGCGAAGAGCAGCCTCTTCTTCCTCAGCGGCCTTTCTTTCGGCAAGTCTTTCAGCCTTTTCCTGCTCGTAAGCAGCCTTTTCTTCGGCGCGGCGAGCCTCTTCCAGAAGAGCGCGGATAGAGAGAGAAATCTTGCGGTTTTCTTCGTCAATAGCAGTAAGCTTAACGGTTACAACCTGACCAACGGAAAGAACCTCTTCAACGGAGGCAATCTTATCCAAGGAAATCTTGGAAATGTGAATCAAGCCGTCAACACCGGGAGCAACCTCTGCAAAAGCACCGAAGGGCGTGATGCTAACGATTTTGGCTTCCATAACCTCGCCAACAGAATGTACCTTGGCGAACTGATAGAAGTCGTCCATCTCCTGCGTCTTGTAGCCGAGAGAGATGCGGGTCTTGTCTTCGCTCAATTCCTTGATGAAGACTTCGATTTGCTGACCAACGGAAACAACCTGAGAAGGATGCTTAATCTTCTTCCAGGAAAGCTCGGTGTTGTGAACCATACCGTCGATACCGCCGATGTCAACGAAAGCACCGTAGTTAACCAATGTCTTAACGGTACCGGTGAAGTGCTGACCAACCTCAAGAGTAGCGCGGATTTCGGCTTCCTTGGCCTTGCGCTCCTCGCGGCGAATGGCGCGGATGGAAGCAACGGCGCGCTTCTTCTGTCTGTCAATTTCAATGATGCGAACCTTCTGGGTGGTGCCAATCAAAACGGAAAGGTCAGCGCCCTTTTCCAAATCAGACTGGGATGCGGGAATGAATACGCGAGTTCCGTCAATATCAATCAGAAGACCGCCCTTGATGGCGTCAACGATTTTGCCTTCAACGGCCTCACCGCTTTCAGAAAGAGCAATAATGGTTTTCCAAGCCTTGTCGTTGTCAACTCTCTTCTTGGAAAGGGTAGCGACGCCCTTACCGTCATCCACGCGGATAACGAATGCGGATACCTCGTCGCCAACTTTAAACAGGGTGTTCAAATCAACGTTAGATTCGTCGGTGATCTGGTCATATGCAATGACGCCGGTTACTTTTGCGCCGAGGTCAAGGTAGACTTCGGTCTTGTTAATCTCAGTAACAATACCGGTAACGGTTTCTCCTGTATGTAAAGTTTTAAGGGATTCTTCTAACAGTTCTGCAAAATTTTCGGACATAACTTTATATACCTCCATAATTATGCCGCTTGGCGTCGATGCACCTGCGGCTATTCCGACTTGAGAAATATTTTTTGGTGGGAAATCCTTTGGCAAATCACGAGCGGATTCAATCCAAAGCGTTAAAGGACATTGCTCCTTGCAAATTTCATACAATTTGCGCGTGTTGGAGCTATCCTTCCCACCGATAACGAGCATCGCGTCACAGGCGGCAGAAAGTGCCGCAGCTTCGCTTTGTCTTTTTTCTGTTACATCGCATATTGTATCAAAAATTTTCGCATTTGTATATAGTTTTTTGATAAATTTTTGCGTTTTTTTCCATTCTTGGAGATTCTGCGTAGTTTGGGCGGCTAAAATCACTTTTTTTTCGTCATTTTGCCGAAGAGAAATAAAGGAAAATATGTCTTCTGCGGTGGGAGAGGCCAAAGCTTCGCCCTTGGCGTAGCTCATAATTCCTTTTACCTCGGGGTGCGTGGGAGAGCCGAGCAGGGCAAAGAGCGAATCGCCCGTTGTTTCTTCCTCTGCAATGCGATGAATTTTCTTGACAAAAGGGCAGGTCATATCGTAAATTTCCAACCCATCGTACAGGCTTTTCAGAGCCAAGAGCGCCGCCTCATCTTCCTTGGGGATTCCGTGCGCCCGTATGACGAAAATACAGGGAATACCTCTTTGCTTTGCCGCCACTACCGCGCTCTCGGTTTCGGACAAATCAATGGCACGAACGCCGCGGATTTCCAATTCCTCAATATAAGTGCGGTTGTGAATCAGCTCGCCAATTGTATAAATCGCGGCCCTTTTGCCGTTTTCCTTCAAGAGTGCCTCCACGCAGTCCGTGGCGCGCTTAACGCCAAAGCAAAAGCCTGCGTGCTTGGCTATGGTGACGTTTGGCATAAAAATCCTTTCTGCCGATTTTTAGAAGGGTGCCTTAAAGAGATATACGGCTGCGTATGATGGAAAGAGCCGTTTGGTAGGTGCCCTCCAAATCCAAATCGGAGTTGTCAAGAAGTATAGCGTCCTTGGCGGCAACGGCAGGGGCAACCTTACGGCTGCTATCGTTATTGTCGCGCTCCTTCATTTCGGCAAGAACCTTCTCGTAGGGCTCATTGATGCCCTTTTCGGCAAGCTCCGCCGTTCTTCTGCGTGCGCGCGCCTCCAAAGAGGCGGTAAGGAAAATCTTAACGTCAGCATCGGGAAAGATAACCGTTCCGATGTCGCGCCCGTCCATAATGACGCTCGTGGTTTTGGCAATGTCTCTTTGCGTATCAAGCAAAAAGGCCCGTACCTCAGGAATCGCGGAAACCTTGGAGGCGTACATGGAAATTTCAGGGGTGCGAATGCTCTCGCCAACTGCCTCACCGCAAAGATAAATCTCCTGCTTTCCGTTTTCAAACTTCATTTGCAGAGAAACGCAGGGTAAAGCAGCGATAACAGCCGCAGTATCATCGGCAGAAATGCCGTTGTTCTTCATATAAAGACCGATAGAGCGGTAAAGCGCTCCCGTATCTACATAAACGATGTTAAGTCCCTGCGCGATCTTTTTGGCAAGGGTGCTTTTTCCCGCACCGCTGGGGCCGTCTAAGGCAACTTTGTAAAACATATGATTGGCAGTCCTTTCAGTGTGTTGTCAATAGTATCCTTCTTCTGCGGCAATGCTTCCTGCCAAATGCCCCGTTGAAAAGGCAATTTGCAGATTAAAGCCGCCCGTGTAGGCGTCCACATCCATAACCTCGCCTGCGAAAAAGAGATTTTTCACTAAGCGCGACATCATGTTCTTGGGATTGATTTCCTTAACGGATATGCCGCCCGCCGTCACGATGGCCTCGGAAATAGGACGGAAGCCGGAAAGCGAGATTTTAAAGGCCTTCAAGGTCTCTAAAACGGTTCTTCTTTCCGCCTTGGTGATAAGATGCACCTTCTTTTCGGGAGAAATGCCCGTTCTTTGAATCAAAACGGGAATCATTTTGGCGGGAAGAAGGTCGGAAAGTGCGTGAGAAAAATTGCGGTTGCAGTATTTTTCAAAATCTGAAAGCAAACGGTTATCCAAGGTTTTTTCGTCCAAGGCAGGCTTCATATCAATAACCGCTTCAATCCTTGAAAAATCAGGGTTTTTGAGATGGGCGGTAGAGGAAAGCACCATTGGCCCTGTCAGACCGAAGTGGGTGAACATCATTTCCCCGAAATCCTCGTAAAGAACCTTGCCGTTTTCCTTGTCAATCAGACGAAAGCCCACGTTTTTCAAGGAAAGGCCTTGCATCGCCGCACAATCGGGGGAAGGGGAGGACAAGGGAACTAAGGAGGGGCGCAAGGGGGTTACGGTATGCCCAAGCGCTGCCGCCAAGCGATGCCCTGATCCGTCAGAGCCCGTCTGGGGATAAGAAGCGCCACCGGTTGCCAAAATAACGGCGTCAAAGGCGTACTCCTTGTCGGCAAGAATGCCGCAAACGGCGCCATCCTTTACCAAAATTTTCCGAACGCGCTCGTAAGAAAAGGCCGCGCCCTTTGCAAAACGGAGCAATGCCTCGGCAATATCGGCCGCCTTGTCGGAAACAGGAAAAACGCGGTTGCCGCGCTCGGTTTTGAGGGGCACACCGAGGGATTCAAATAAAGCCTTCGTGTCATCGGGCGTGAAGTGCGAAAGCGCCGCATATAAAAAACGGGGGTTGGTGAGTACGTTTGGCATAAAATCGGCAACGGAGCAATCGTTTGTCAGATTGCAGCGCCCCTTGCCCGTGATGCGAAGCTTTTTCATAGGCTTATCGCTATGCTCAAACACGGTAACCGCGGCACCCTCGGCAAGTGCGGCGCCTGCGGCCATCATACCCGCGGCACCTGCGCCGATGACGGCAATTTTTTTAGTGCTTTTCATACACATCGTATTTGTCCCAAAGGCGCTCAAGCTTGTCAAAGCGCGCGGCAATGGCTTGACGGCGGCGTTGGGTCAGCGCCACCAGAATGGCGTTCAAAATGCTCATAGGGGCTACCAAAGAGTCAACAAAGGAGGCCATATCGCTCTGGGCGGTCAACACGCAGTCGGCGTGCTCGCAAAGCGGCGACAGAGGAGAGTCCGTCAGTGCAATGACCTCGGCTCCCTCGCCCTTGGCATAGGTAACGGCGTTGAGAATCTTTTTGGAATAGCGGGGGAAGGAGATGGCAAACAGCACGTCTCCCTTGTCAATGGGCAGAATCTGCTCAAAAACCTCGCTGGACGAGGAGGAGCGAATCAGCTTGACATTATCAAAAATCAGTTCGAGATTGAAATTCAAGAAATAGGCAAGCGTAGAGGAAGAACGAGCGCCGAAAATATAGATGTTTTTGGCGGCCAAAAGTGCATCAACCGCTTGGTTAAAGGCCGCACGGTCAGTATGATCCAGCGTAAATTTGATGCGCTCTCTGTCGTCATTTAAAACGGTATCAAGCAGGTCATTGTTGCCGATACGCATATCGGTTATCTCAATGCGTTGGTTAGGGGTCAGCTTCGTCCGAACGAGCTCCTGAATGGCGTGCTGCATTTCGGGATATCCATCGTACCCCAGCTCGTTGGCAAAGCGAACGACAGTGGATTCCGAAACGTGACAAAGAACGCCAAGCTTGGCAGCCGTCATATACGCGGCCTTATCGTAATTCGTGATAATGGCCTCCGCAATGCGCTTTTGTCCCTTGGAAAATGTATGGGATTTTTCCGAAATTAATTTGGCAATATCCTTTTTGGCTTCCATAATGCCGTGTCCTCTTTGCTTTGGATTTTATTTTTGCAGTGCCAGACGTATGCGGCGAAGGGTCTCCTCTTTGCCGATAACCTCCATGATTTCCGTTGCACCGCCGGGGGTGACGGACATACCGGAGATGGCGATTCGCAGGCTCCACATAACAGCACCCGATTTGCAGCCAAGCTCCTCTGCCACGGAGAGAAGAAGGGTGTAAAGAGAGTCGTTATCAAAGGCCTCTGCCTTTTCAAGAAGGGGCAGTGCCGTTTGCAAAATGTTCAATGCGGATTCGGGCGTTACCTTGTTTTTCTTGTTCTCGAAAAGCGAAAGCTCGTATTCGGGCAGGGAAAGGAAGAAGGCGCTCTTTTCCGTCACCTCGGAAAGCTTGCCGATACGGCCCTGCAAAAGTAGCAGGAGCTTTTCAAGGTTCAGCGTGGCCGGAGCTTCAAACTGCACGAAGGGCGTCACGCGCGCAAGGTATTCCTCCTTGGGCATCTTCTTGATGTATTCGCCGTTGAACCAAAGCAGCTTGTCAAAATCGAAGACGGCGGGAGACTTATTGATGGCCTCCACCGTGAAAACGGATTTCAGCTCGTCAAGGGTAAAGAACTCGGTCGTTGCGTCCTCGCCCTTGGGGCACCAGCCGAGAAGAGCAATATAGTTGAGAATAGCCTCGGGCAAATATCCGTCAGCAACTAAATCCTGGAAGGAAACGGCGCCGTGGCGCTTGGAAAGCTTGGAAATGCTTCCGTCCTCGTTCTTTCCCATCAAAAGAGGCAAATGAACGTACACAGGGCGCGGCCAG
>JAZRFK010000042.1:0-18623 GCA_045661325.1 Eubacteriales bacterium
AATAGAAGAAGAACCAACGTGGCTCTGCCGGAGAATGCGGCAGGTCACCTATAACGGAACGAAGGAAATGTGGAGGCGGCTTGACGAAGCAACCAAGCCCTTCTCCGACTCCGTCAAAATCATCTGCACCGACGGCGAATACAAAAGAAACGCCAAATAAAACAAAGCGCCGCATTTATAAGTGCGGCGCCAGCCAAAAGGGCGAAGAATGTTACCATTCTTCGCCCTTTTTATTTTGAATGAAACGTGCCGCGCGGGTACGGTGAAGTTTTCGCTTGCGCGAAAGTGAAGTTGCTACGCAGAAATTGCTACGTAGTGAAGTTGCTCGTCGAGGCTCGCAGTGAAGTTAAGTTTGCCCACTTTGCCGAAGGCAAAACTTCACTATCCGCAGGATAACTTCACTTCCAAAGCTCCCAAGGGAGCTCTTGGAAACTTCACTTGCCCCTTGGGGCAAACTTAGTTGCGTCGCGCAAGCAACGCTGGCGCAACGCCGTTAGTTTTCCCAGTTGTGATAGACGTTGGTGACGTCATCGTTGTCGTCAAGCAAATCCAAGAGCTTTTCCATGCTCTCTGCTGTTTCGTCGTCAAGCGAAACGTAAGAGGAGGGAACCTTGCTTTGCTCTGCCTGGGTGACGGGGAAGCCCTTGGCACGCAGTGCCTCGGCAACGGCCTCCAAATCGTCGGGCTCGGTGTAAATCTCGTAAATGCCCTCTTCGCCCTTGAAGTCGGCGGCACCCGCCTCCAAGGCGGCTTCCATCAGGTCATCCTCGCTGACCTCATCATCCTCGTCCTCTACGGTGATAAGGCCCATATTCTGAAACATAAAGCCAACGCAGCCCACAACGCCGAGGTTGCCGCCGCATTTGTCAAAGTAATGGCGCACGTCGCCTGCGGTGCGGTTACGGGAGTCGGTTGCGGTTTCTACGATAACGGCAACGCCGCCGGGGCCGTAGCCCTCGTAGGTGATTTCCTCGTAGACAACGTCCGTGTCCTTGTATTTCTTAATGGCGCGCTCAATGTTGTCGTTGGGCACGTTCAAGGCCTTGGCCTTGCTAATCAAATCGCGAAGCTTACTGTTGGAAACGGGGTTAGGACCGCCTGCGCGAATGGCAACGGCCATCTCCTTACCGATTTTGGTAAAGACCTTGGCTCTTGCCGCGTCCGTCTTACCCTTTTTTCTCTTGATATTATTCCATTTGCTATGTCCTGACATAAGAAAAATCCTTCCTTCTATCTTGGTCTATATTAAATCTTGTTGGGGGTGGGCATACAGATAAGGTGAAGCGCCGTGCCGAGAACGGTCTTGACAGCCTTCGTCAAAGCAAGGCGGTTTTCCTTCACTTTTGCATCCTCTGCCGAGAGAATCTGGCAGTCGTGGTAGAAGCGGTTAAAGGCGGCACAAAGCTCGAGAATGTAACGGGTTACAACCGAGGGCTCGCTTTCCGAGAGGGCGCCTTGAATCTTTTCGGGGAAGAGGGCCAAGGTTCTTGCTAAGGCAACCTCCTCCTCGGTGGCGTTTTCCATCTGACAGTGGAAATCCCCGTTGCCCGCCTTCTCCAAGAGAGAAGAGCAGCGCGCGTAGGTGTATTGGGCATAAGGGCCCGTGTTGCCGTCAAAGGAGAGCGCGTCCTCAAGCATAAAGTTGATGTCGCGCATACGGTTGTTGGAAAGGTAGTAGAAGACGATGGCGCCAACGCCAACCTGCTCCGCCGTCTTTTCGTCAGAGGCGGCGGCAGAGTGCTTTTCCGCCATTACGCCCTTGACCTTTTCAATGGCTTGGGCGAACAAATCCTTCAAAAGAATAACGTTGCCCGTTCTTGTGGCCAGCTTTTCGCCGTTGATGCTCACCGTGCCGTAGGGAACGTGCAAAAGCTTGTTGTAGAAATCGTAGCCCATCAGCTCCACAACCTTGAACCACTGGGCAAAGTGCAAGCACTGACCTGCCGAGGTCACGTAAATGCACTTGTCAAAATCGTAGGTTTCCTTGCGGTAAACGGCGGCGGCAATGTCACGGGTGGGATAGAGGGTAGAGCCGTCACGCTTCAAAATGAGGCAGGGGGGCATATTCCACTCCTCCAAATTGACAACGGAGGCACCGTCATCAATGGTTAAAAGCCCCATTTCCTTCATCTTTTCGATTTGAGGGGGCATCAGGTCGGTATAGAAGCTTTCACCGTTGTAGCTGTCAAATTCGATGTTCAGCATACGGTAGGTCTTTTGGTATTCGCGCAGGGAAATGGCAACGAACCAGCGCCAAAGGGCTAAGTTCTCCTCGTCTCTTGCCTCCAGCTTGGCAAATTCGGCACGGGCGGCGTCATTCAAGGAAGGATCCTTCTCGGCCTCCTCGTGAAACTTTACATAGAGGCGAACCAGCTCGTCAATCTCCTTTTCCTCAACCTCCTCGCGAGAGCCCCAGGTGCGATAGGCAACCATCAGCTTGCCAAACTGGGTGCCCCAGTCGCCAAGGTGGTTGATGCCAATGCACTTGTAGCCCACGAACTCGTGAAGCAGGCGCAGAGAATGGCCGATAACCGTGGTGCCAAGGTGTCCGATGTGGAAGGGCTTGGCAACGTTGGGAGAGGAATAGTCAAGAACCACCGTTTTTCCCTCGCCCTCGTTCGTGGCACCGTATCTCTCCTTTTCGGAAAGCACCGTGTTCACGATACGGGAGGTAAAGGCGGCAGGATTCATTTTAAAGTTCAAGTAGCCGTTGAGAGCCGAAACCTCAGAGAAGGCCTCGGAGCTGATGGCACCTGCCAAATCCTCCGCAATCTTCACAGGAGGGCGGCGCAGGGTGCGGCTGAGCTTAAAGCAGGGAAGAGCCAAATCGCCCATCTTGGTATCGGGGGGATATTCCAGCATCTCAAATACCTCTGCCTCAGAAAGAACAGCAGGGGCGAAAACAGTAGAAACGGCGGCGCTAATGGCTTCTGCCGCTTGTTTTTTAAGCTTTTGCATGAGAAAAACCTTTCTTTTTCGTTTTTATAAGGAGTCCACCATGGAAACAAATTTTCCCTTGGGCTTTTCCGTGGCAACCGAGAGCTCGGTGGGCACCAAAGGCACGAGCGAAAGCTCGTAGGCCAAGGCAACCTCGGCATTTCCAACGGCGTAAACATTGCCGTCATACTCAACCGCCTTCACCTTGCCAATGTCCGTTCCCTCGTCAAGCCAAGCGGAAAGCTTCGCGGCCTTTGCCATATCGGCTCCGTCATCGCTGTAAAGGAAACGGCGAGGGCATATGTAAGCGTAACGGCGCGAGGTGTCCTCTTGCCAGTCGGCAAAGCAGGAAAGAACACAAGCGGCCACGTCCTCGGGCGAGGCGTAGGTGGTGTCCACCACCAAGGAATAGTTATCAAGATCCTTGCAAATTACGCCGTATTTTTCGAAGTATCGCTTGTTTTCGCTGGCCTTGCGCGCCTTGATGTTGGCCGCACATTCCTCAATCGTCTGCGCCTGCTCCTCGCTGCGCTTGGCGCGCAGAATTCTCTTGGCAGATTCGGCAAGCTCGGTGGTCATATATACCTTGAAGGTTCCCTTAACGAAATGCCAGGCCATGCGCGAGTCAATCACCAGGGCCTTGTCCTCGTCCGAGAGGGCAACCAAGCCGTCGTCGATATACTTATCAAACTCGGGATGCTCCTCCATATACTGATTCATTTCCACAACGGACATACCGCGCTCTGCGGCAAACTTGCGGCAAATCACACCCGTTGAGTAAAATTCGGCACCGAGGCGCTCAATCAAAATCGCCGCAACCGTGCTTTTACCGCTGCCCAAATCGCCTGCTAAGGAAATTTTGTTAGCCTTCATAGCTTCTCCATTCTGTCGGCCGTATCAAAAAATGCTACGGCGTACGCTTCTATTTTAACTTATATATTGTACCTCAATTTCTGCATTCTGTCAACACCGAACAGGCGCTTTTTCAAAAAAAGTTGTTGCCTTTTGCTTCTTTTGCGGAAGAAACGGGCAAAAAGTCAAAAAATATTGGAATTTTTTTTAAAACCTATGGACAAAACAGGAGAAAAAGGATATGATAAAGGGGAGAAATTTTCCCAAAGGAGAGGAATATACCAAATGCGTTTTTTTGATGAAGATTTGTTTTTGTATCACGAGGCCTCCAAAACCATTTATCAAAGCGTAAAAGAGCTGCCCATCGTGGACTATCATTGCCATCTCAACCAAAGTCTGATTGCCGAAAATGCCGCCTTCTCTGACATTGGAGAGCTTTGGCTTGCGGGCGACCACTACAAGTGGCGCGCGATGCGTGCCTCGGGCGTTGACGAAAAATACATCACGGGAGACGCCGATTATTACGAAAAATTCCTGCATTACGCGGCCATTATGCCGGGCTTGGCAGGCAACCCTCTTTATTATTGGACGCATATGGAGCTTGCTCAAATTTTTGATATTCACGAGCCCTTGAATGCCGAAACGGCACCGAGCATTTATCAAAGAGCCAATGAGGTCTTGAAGGGGCTGACTGTTCGCGAGCTGCTTGCGCGCTTCGGCGTTACCTATATTGCCACCACGGATGACCCCGTGGATACCCTTGCCGACCACGGTGAGTATGACGGAATTTCCGTTTGCCCCACCTTCCGTCCCGACAAGCTTTATACGCTTGATGAGGGCTATCTTGCCAAGCTCGCAGAGGTTGCGGGGGTTGAAACGGATACCCTTGGCGGCTTGAAGAAAGCCATCTCCTTGCGCTTGGATTATTTTCAGAGCAAGGGCTGTCGGATTTCGGATCACGGCTTTCTTGCCTTCCCCAAGCACTATGCCGACGAGGCGGAGGCAGAGCGCCTTTACGCCAATCGCAAAAGCCTCACCGCCGAACAGAAGGACGCATTCTTTGGCTGGCTTCTTTTGTTCCTGACGGCAGAGTACGCCCGTCGCGGCATCGTTATGCAGCTGCATTTTGCCGTTGTGAGAAACAACAATCCCGAGATGTTCAAAAGGATTGGCGTGGATAGCGGCTTTGACCTGCCTGCCGATGCTCCCGTTTTGCAGGATGTGATTGATTTCTTGGCTAAAACGCCTGATGAGAATAGACCCGAAACGGTGCTGTATACCCTGAATGACAGCAATATTTCCGACTTGACCGCCATCACGGGCGCCTTCCGTCACGTGCGTATGGGTGCGGCCTGGTGGTTTAACGATACCGTTGAGGGTATTCGCCGCAACCTGAAGGCCATCGGCGAATATGCGGTTCTCGGCACCTCCTTCGGTATGCTGACGGATAGCCGTTCCTTTGCCTCCTACGTGCGCTTCGACTTCTTCCGCCGCCTGCTTTCCGAGCATTTGGGAGACCTGGTCTCCAAGGGCGAGTATGATCTCTCGGCCGCGATAACTTTGGCCAAGCGCGTGTGCTACGGCAATATCGGGGCAATGCTCGGACTGAAAGAAATTTAAAAAGAGCCAAGGCGCTCTTCGGCAACGAAAGGGAATACTATGAAAATTGGAATTATCGCCGCTATGGAGGTGGAGGCCGCCTTATTGAAGGAGCATCTGGCAGACGGCAAGACCGAAAAAATCAGCGGCATTACCTTTACGCAAGGAAAATGGAACAAAACGGAGGTTGTTTTGGCCGTTTGCAGTGAGGGTAAGGTCAACGCCGCGCTTTGCGCGGAGGCTATGATTCTGCGCTATGCGCCAAATGCCATCATCAACACGGGCGTGGCAGGGGGACTTTCTCCCACGCTTCACGTGCCGGACGTTGCCGTGGCAACGGCGGTGGCCGAGCACGATATGGATATGTCCCCCTTGGGCTATAACAAGGGAGACGTTTTGATTCATGACCGTGTTCACTCCTTGTTTGAGGTGGATAAGGATTTGACTATGCGGCTTTTGGCTGCCGCCGAGGCAGTCGGCAGTCACGTGGAGGCAGGCGTTATCGTGTCGGGAGACGCCTTTATTGCAGACCCTGCCAAGAAGGAAGAACTGAAAAAGCGGTATAACGCCGTTGCCTGCGAAATGGAGGGCGGCGCTATCGGGCATACCTGTTACGTTAACGGCGTTCCCTTTGCCGTTTTGCGCGCCATCTCCGATACGGCGGATGACGGAACGGCCTACCAGCCCGCGCGCGCGGCCGCCATCTCCGAGCGTATTCTGGCAAGTGTTTTGGAGGCTCTTTGAGCTTCTGTATGAAAGGCCTCTTTTTTCAACGTCTTTTATAAGGCGAAAGGAAGAAGGAGGCCCTTTTTCTTTTGCCGACAAAAAGAACTTGACTTTCCGCTTTTTGTATGGTATACTTAACAAATCTTATACGGTCACGCAGGCAAACGCTCTTGAATCGGGCCCCTTTTTAGAGAAAAAGGGGGCAAAACGGAGGACGGCATATGAAGGAAGCCTTATATAAAACCCTGCTTTGCACGGTGGAGGACGTTTCTCTTTGCGGTATTCTGGATTTCGGCTTTTTTCATCACGAAAGACAGTCGGTGGAAGCGCATCGCCATATCCAGCCCGAGCTGCACGTTTGTATCAAGGGGCGTTATCGCTTGGAAAACATTACGGGTGAGACCTTTCTTGATATGGAACAGGGAAAGGTCGCCTTGGTTACGGGTGGCTATTGGCATAACACCGTGGTAACCGGGGAGTGCGCCGAGGAATATACCTTGCGCTTAGAGCTTTCGGAGATAAAGGATAAGGAAGGAAGAAAGCCTCTCTTTTCCGCACTCGCCTCGCGGCTTTCCGATGGCAAAGAGGGGCTGATACCCCTTTGCTTGCCAAATGCGCTTTTCCTGCTTGCTTCTATGCAGAGGGAATTGGAGTCGCGTGCTATGGGAGGCCATGCGGCCGCAGAGGGCCACTTCCGTCTTTTGACGGTGGACACCCTGCGCGCACTTTTGACGGAGAGCGCAGGCGATGGAGAGAAGAAGGGCAACTGGGACGAAAGGATAGACCGCAAGGAAAGCATTGAAAAGCTTTTGCAGCAGGAGTATGCCAATCCCGACTTTTCTTTAACTGCCTTGGCGGAGAGGCTCGGCTTTAGTCCGCGGCAAATCAATCGCCTGTTTTCGCTTTTTTACGGGCAAAGCTTTCGTGACGTTTTGTCCGAGCTTCGTCTTTATAACGCCCAAAGGCTTTTGCTTCGCACCTCGCTTTCTATGGCAGAGGTGGCAATGCGCGTGGGCTATCGCGAGCCATCGGGCTTCTATACGGCCTTCCGTAAGCGCTTCGGGATGTCGCCGCGGCAATACCGTATACAAAACGGCATAGAGTAAAAGGGAGAATACCATTGATTACAGTCAGCAATTTAAGCTTTCATTTTGGCGGTCAGCAGCTTTTTAAGGACGTGGATTTGCAATTCACGGGCGGCAACTGCTACGGCATTATCGGCGCCAACGGCGCAGGAAAATCCACTTTTTTGAAGCTGCTCTGCGGAGAGCTTGAGCCCTCCACGGGTGCGGTTTCCATTTTGCCTACCGCGCGCCTTTCTGTTTTGCGGCAGGATCACTTTGCGTTTGACGGAGAAACCGTCCTTGATACCATTCTTTCGGGCAACGAGCGCCTTTTCTCCATTATGAAGGAAAAGGATGCCCTTTACGCCAAGGAGGATTTCACCGAGGAGGATGGGCTTCGCGCCTCGGAGCTTGAGGCGGAGTTCGCCGAGATGAACGGCTGGGAGGCCGAGTCTGACGCGGCCAAGCTTTTGGAGGGCCTCGGCCTTTCGGACGCGATGCTGTACGCTATGATGGGCGGTCTTAAAGAGGCAGAGAAGATTAAGGTTCTTCTTGCTCGCGCCCTTTTCGGCAATCCCGACATTATTTTGCTTGACGAGCCGACCAACGGCTTGGATATAGACGCGGTTTTGTGGCTTGAGGATTTTTTGGCCGATTACTTCGGAACCGTTTTGGTTGTCTCGCATGACAGACACTTTTTGAATGACGTTTGCACGAATATCGTGGATATTGACTACGGCTCTATTAAAATGTACGTGGGCAACTACGAGTTCTGGTACGAATCCAGCCAGCTCGTGCAGCGTATGATGAAGCAGCAGAACAAGCGAAACGAGGAGAAAATCCGCGAGCTGCAAAGCTTTATCTCGCGCTTTTCGGCCAACAAATCCAAGTCCCGACAGGCAACCTCCCGCCGTAAGCTTTTGGAAAAGATATCGGTGGAGGAAATGCCCGCCTCCTCCCGCCGCTATCCCTTTATCGGCTTCGATATGGATAGAGAAGCGGGAAAGGATATTCTGCGCGTGGACGGGCTTGGCAAGGAGGGCCTTTTCAAGAACGTCTCCTTTACCGTGAGAAAGGGAGATAAAATCGCCTTTCTCGGCAATGAGCTTGCTATTACTGCCCTTTTCCGTGTCTTGATGGAGGAGGATGAGGCAGATGAGGGCGAGTTCAAGTGGGGCGTCAGCATCACAACCTCGTATTTTCCCCACGATAATACGCCGTATTTCGTCGGCTGTAATGACAGTATTTTGGATTGGATGCGGCGGTATTCCAAGGATCAAACGGAAACCTATCTGCGTGGCTTCCTCGGCAGAATGCTCTTTTCGGGAGATAGCGTTTTTAAGCCCGTTTCGGTGCTTTCGGGCGGCGAAAAGGTGCGCTGTATGTTCTCCCGTATGATGCTCTTCGGCTCTAATGCCCTTTTGCTTGATCAGCCGACAGACCACTTGGATTTGGAATCCATCACCGCTGTCAATAACGGTCTTGCCGATTTCAAGGGAAACGTCTTTTTCTATACCCATGACTACGAAATGATAAACACCGTTGCCAATCGCATCATTGAAATTTTGCCTGACGGCATTTGTGATTTTGACGGAAATTACGAAGGCTATCTGGCAAAGCAAAGGGTTGAATAAACCATCTCTTCCGCATTCGGCGTGCTGTTCAAGGACGCTTTTCAAGAAGGAAAATCCCCTTCATAAAGAAACAAAAGAAAAGGAGAAACAAGATGACAAGCGATACCATAATCAAGGTTTTCGGGTACAATTTACCGTCTGCGTGCTGGGAATGGCTCGTTCGTATTGCCGTGGCAGTTGTCTGCGGCGCGGCCATTGGTATTGAGCGCGGCATTCGGCAAAAGGAGGCAGGCATCAGAACACACTCCATCGTGGCAATGGCCGCGGCCGTTTTTATGATAGTTTCCAAGTACGCCTTTTTTGATCTTTCCACCGAGGCTGAAATGCTTTTAGCAGGCACGAAGGGGGCAGACCCCTCCCGTATCGCCTCCCAGGTTGTCAGCGCCATCGGTTTTTTGGGCGCAGGTATTATTTTCAGAGGCAAGGGCGCGGTTAAGGGCTTAACCACCGCCGCAGGTGTCTGGGCAACGGCGGCCATCGGCCTTAGCATTGGCGGCGGCCTTTACACCATCGGCATCGTCTCCACTGTTCTTTTACTGCTTGTAAACATTTGTTTGCACAAATGGCTCATTAAGCTGGAAGCAATGTCCACGAGCGAATTTTCCTTCTTGATGGAGGACAAGCCCGACGTTTTGGATCATCTTCGCAAGCAACTGGACGACAGAAAAATTCAGGTGCAGACCATTGACGTCAAGAAGCAGGAGTGCGGTCGCTTGCAGGTGCGTATTGTGGCGCGTATTGCCAAGAACGCGGCGCTCAATGACTTCCTTTTGTTCTTAAGCGATAACCCCGATATCCGAAACTTCTCCGCGCAAATATAACAAATATAAGAAATATGAAAAAGCCTTGTTTTCTTCGGAAAACAAGGCTTTTTTTATGAGAAAACGGCAAGAGGCTTTATGAGAATAAAAGAAAAAATGCCTCGGCACAGAGCCGAGGCATAGGGATATTGAAGATTATTCCTCGTCCGACTTCTTGAAGAGCTTGAAGGGCTTATCCTCCTCGTCCTCATCCTCGTCGGGCAGAATGGTGATTTGCGCCTTGGCCACGCGGCGCTCGTCGGTCAGAAGCAGCGTAACGGAAAGGTTGCCCTCCACAAAGGAGTCTCCCTCGTTGGGCAGTGCGCCCAGCTTGCTCATAACCCAACCTGTCATGGTGTTGTCCTCGTCACTATCAATGCCGAAGGTTTCACAGAACTCGTACCAGTTCACGTCACCGTCAACGCGGTAGGTGTTTTCGTCAATCTTGGTGATGGTTTCCACAACCTCATCGTGCTCGTCCCAGATTTCGCCGACCAGCTCCTCCAAAATGTCCTCCATAGTCACGATACCAAGCGTACCGCCGTAGTTATCGCCAACCACGGCAATGTGGGATTGGCTCTTTTGGAGCATACGGAGAAGAACGCTGATTTTCATGGATTTGGGAACGAAAACGGGCTCGGTCATAATTTCGGAAAGGGGCTTATCGGAAACACCCGTTCCCGTGTAAAAGTCCTTTTGGTGAATGACGCCCACGATGGAGTCAATGTTGTCACGGTATACGAGAATACGGGAGTAGCGCGTGTCGGTAAAGACGGCGGCAACCTCCTCCTTGGTGGCCTCGGTGGAAACGGCCTCAAGCGAAACGCGGGGGGTCAGAATACCCTCAACGTCACGGTCGGTAAATTCCAAGGCGTTGTGCAGAAGCTTGCCCTCCTCCTCGTCAATACCGCCCTCCTCGGCAACCTCATCCACCAGAAGCAAAAGCTCATCCTGGGTCAAGGTGCGGCTCTCTCCGTTCTTGAATATCAAGGAAAGCAGCTTCTTCCAAAGAGAGAAGAGTGCAACGAAGGGGAAGAGCAAAAGCATAAAGAAGCGAATGAAGGGGGTGGCAACAATGGCAAAGCGCTCAGGGGATTCCTTGGCAATGGTCTTGGGAGAGATTTCTCCGAAAATAAGAACCGTTACCGTCAAAACCACGGTCGAGAGGGTGGTGCCAACGCCGTCGCCAAAATTCAGCAGCTTCACGAACAAAATGGTTCCCAAGGAAGCCGCGGCGATGTTCACGATGTTATTGCCAATCAGAATCGTGGAAAGAAGTCTGTCATATTTTTCGGAAAGGGCCAGTGCCTTCAAAGCAGAGCGGGAGCCCTTCTCGCCCATATCCTTGAGCCTGGTTTTGTTTAAAGAGGAAAAGGCCGTTTCGGAGGCCGAGAAAAATGCGGAAAAGAAAATAAGTAGCACGATGATAAGTATTGTGCTGATGGTGTTCATGATAATCTCCTATGTTTTATAATCAAACGGTAAAACGACAAAAAGGCATACCCCTCTCTTAACCGTGTAAGGAGGGAAATGCCTTGATTATGATAGATATGCGTATAAATAAACGGCCTTGACCGAGATAAATGCTATCGTCGTGTTACAGTTCGTATCACTACTGTCCGCGTCCATACTGTGACTCTCACCTTCCTTCAATCATATTACTGTGTATTATACAAGAAAATATGCAATTTGTCAATAGAAAAAGGGAAAATAACGAAAAAATCCGTCTTTTTCACAAAAAAGCTTACATTCTTTCCGCAGTAATGGTTCCGTCCTTTACGATAAGACGGCAAACGCGAGCCGTACGCACCGCGCCCTCGGCTCTGTCACGGCCGTGATAAATGGCGTAATATTCGCCCTGCCACTTGATAAGGCTGTGATGGCCGACGCCCTCCTCCTCTTCGCTTTGGAAAAGCACAGGATCAAAGACGCCCGTTTTCCCCGTCACCTTTTCAAATTCGATTTTGGTTAGGTCGGTTTCCTCCGTTTTGGCAACGGCGTACCCGATGTGATAGGTGTCATTCTGGTAGCAGCCGCCACTATACATCAAATAGTGATAGTCTCCCTCCTTGAAATAGAAGGGACCCTCCAAGGTATGCCATTGCTTCGGCTCCTCGGGCTTGTATTTGAAAATTTCCTCGTCCATCGTGGGAACCACGAGCTCACGGCAAAGGTTTTCGGGGGTGTCGGGGGAGAGAAGACGGTCAACGTAAATACGCGTGCCAATGCGATCTCCCTCGGTGTTGTTTTCCGCGTAAAAAAGGAAAAGCCCGCTTTCGTTTTTGACCGCGTGCGAGTCGATAGAAAAGCGCGGGTAGAGCTGCTTTTCAACGGTGAAGGGGCCCAAGGGGCTCTCTGCCTTCGCCACCACCATAAATTCGGAAAACTCCTCGCCCACGGTGTTGAAGGAGGTATACATATAATACTCGTTGCCAATGCGAATCACGCTCGGCGCCCAGAAATCCTCCTTGCCGTCCATTTGGCAAACGATGCCCTCATCGTGCCAAAGACCGAAAAGCGAATCAGAGGAAAAGGCGGTAACGCCCGTCTTTCCCGTTACATATAAATAAAGCCGCCCTTCGTCCTCAAAAATAAAGGGGTCAGCCTGGGGATTTTTGATAGTATCAAACGTAAGCTTCATCGCGATAGTTTTCCTTTCCGTTGGTCAATCGTGACTTAAAACAGGTTGCGCTGCTAAGCAAGGACAGTATAGCAGAAGAAAGGAAAAAAAGCAAGAGAAAAAGAAAAAAGGAAGGCAAAAAAAGGAAAGCCCCAAGCCGAACCCTTGCTTTCCTTAAAGGAGCAGTCGGGGGCTTGGGGCAACCGTTAGCGAGAATCACCTTCGGGAGTCTTTTTTGCGGCAAAATATGCGCCGCAAGAGCGGCTTGAGAATAGCAGGCGGCCGAAGAACGATAATTTTCAAGGATATGCCCCCCTTTGTAAGTAAAAATCAAAAGAATATCAAAAGCAAGGCGTTCTATTTATGAAGGAAGAAAAGAACACCCACGGCAACGATGACGATGGCCTCTAAAACCACGAGAATGGTTTCGGGCAAAAAGAAGGAAATCAAAATGCCAAATCCGAAAGCCAAAACGGAAACGCCGATGATTTTGCAAATGGATTGGCTTTTCATCATAACGGACCTTTCTTGCATCTTTGCAAATTCCGAGTGCCGCCCCCTTTGCCGCCAAAGAGGCAACACCCTTTGCTACTATTGTATGAGGCTGATGCCCAAAAGGTGACAAATTCATAAAAGCAGAAAAAGGAAAAACAAAAAACACCGTGAGATGCTCTCCGTAAAGCAGGCTTTGACCTGCCGAGAAAAACAAAAGGAGTACGAACATTTGTTCGTACTCCTTTTCGCGCGCCTTGCTCGGCGTTCTTGTGCTGTTTTATGTGATAGACGCTCTTTCAACGGATTCGGTGCGTCCGCTCGTCTCGTCCACCGTGAAAATCACGGCGTCAGCATACATATCTCCCTCGGCAACCTGAAGTCTTGTGGAAACGGAGGTCAGATAGCGGTTCAGAACGCTCTCGGCACTCATGCCGATAATGCCGCCCTTAGCGCCGCACATACCCAAGTCACTAACGTAGCCCGTTCCCTTGGGAAGAATCTGCGTGTCTGCTGTTGGCACGTGGGTGTGCGTGCCGAAAACAACGGCCACCCTTCCGTCAAAATAGTGCGCGATGGCCAGCTTTTCTCCCGTTGCCTCGGCGTGAAAATCCAAAACGGCAACGTCGTATTTCCCCTCCTCGCGCTTTAAAAGCGCGTCAATCGCCGCAAAGGGAGAGTCTGTTAAGGTGTCCATATGAACGCGCCCTAACGCGTTGATAACCAGAATGCGATAGCCCTTGGCGGTTTCAACGGTGTAGCCAAAGCCGGGCGCCGCATCGGGAAAGTTGAGGGGGCGCAGAATCCGTCGGCTCTCCTCCAAGGTTTTGTGAAGAGAGAAGTTTTGCAGCATATGGTTGCCGCCCGTCAAAACGTCCGCCCCGCCCTCTAAAAGCTGCTTGGCACAGTCGGCGGTGGGGCCGATAATAAAGCCCGCGTTTTCTGCGTTAACTATCAGAAAATCAACGTTGTGTTGGCGGCGCACCTCCCAAAGATGAGCGGAAAGCCAGCCTGCCGCTCGGGGAGAGGTCACGTCTCCAATGGCCATAATACGAAGCATAGTCAAAGCCTTTCTAACGGTGTGAAAATAATAAAAAGTGAAGGGAAGCGCCCGTTGCTTGACAGTCGGGCAAAAAAGCGGGAACAAACCGAAGACGGCCTGTTCCCGTTGGTTTTATTTTGCGTAATCAACAGTGCGGCTTTCCCGAATCAGATTAACCTTGATTTGTCCGGGATATTCCATCTCTGCCTCAATCTTCTTGGCAATGTCGTGGGCCAGAATGATCATCTGATCGTCGCTGATAACCTCGGGCTTCACCATAATGCGTACCTCACGGCCCGCCTGGATAGCAAAGGTCTTGTCAACGCCCTCAAACTCACCTGCGATTTCTTCAAGCTTTTGCAGGCGCTTGATGTAGTTTTCCATGTCCTCGCGGCGTGCGCCGGGACGGGCGGCGGAAATCGCGTCTGCCGCTTGAATCAGGAACGCCAAGGGAGTCTTGGGCTCAACGTCACCGTGGTGCGCCTCAATGGCGTGGATGATTTCCTTGTTCTCGTGATACTTCTTGGCAACCTCAACGCCCAGCTGAATGTGCGAGCCCTCGGCCTCCTGCGTCAATGCCTTGCCGATATCGTGGAGCAAGCCTGCTCTCTTTGCAAGGGCACGGTCAACGCCGATTTCGTCTGCCATCATTCCTGCAAGCAAGGAAACCTCAATGGAATGACGCAGAACGTTTTGACCGTAGCTCGTGCGGTATTTGAGTCTGCCGAGCAGCTTAATCATTTCGGGATTGATGCCGTGAACGCCTGTTTCATAAACTGCCTTTTCACCGGCCTGCTTGATGGTGGCGTCAACCTCGCGGCGCGCCTTTTCCACCATTTCCTCAATGCGAGCGGGATGGATACGACCGTCTGCAATCAGCTTTTCAAGTGCCAGCCGTGCGGTTTCGCGGCGAATGGGATCAAAGCCCGAAACGGTGATAACCTCAGGCGTATCGTCAATGATAAGCTCAACGCCCACCAACTGCTCGATAGCGCGAATGTTACGGCCCTCGCGGCCGATGATGCGGCCCTTCATATCCTCGTTAGGCAGAGGAACAACGGAAATGGCAATCTCGCTGACGTGGTCTGCTGCACAGCGCTGAATCACGGTGGAGAGAATCTCTCTTGCCTTTTCGGTGGATTCATCGCGGAAGCGCGCCTCATATTCCGCAAGCTTTTGTGCGGTTTCGTGAGAAATCTCGCTTTCCATACGGGTCAGAAGCTCGGTCTTGGCCTCCTCGGCAGAGCAGTGGGAAATCTTTTCCAGAGACTCGATTTGCTTTTGCAGAGTCTCGCTCGTTTTCACGTAAAGAGCCTCCACCTCCTGCTGTTTTCTCTGTAAAGCGTTTTCCTTTTGCTCCAAGGCCTCGGTCTTGGAATCCAGATTTTCTTCCTTTTGTGCAATTCTGCGCTCCTGGCGAGACACTTCCTTGCGGCGTTCTTTGAGTTCGTTTTCAGCGTCCGTTTTCATCACAAGGATTTCTTCCTTGGTGGAAAGCAGCGCTTCCTTTTTCGTATCGGCGGCAGCCTTGATGGCGTCAGACAAAATCTTCTTTGCCTGCAACTGCGCGGATTCAAGCTCTTGGCGGCGGCGATGCTTTGCAATAGCACCAACGACAAGCGCAAGAACAACGCCGACAGCGGCGCCGATTAATGCGAATACCCAGTCTTGCATAAAAACCTCCTTCTTTCTTTCTACGTAGGCAGGTGCGGTGCGCCCGACTCTGCCGTTTTTTAAAAATATAGTATTGTGCGACCCTTGCCTGCAAGCAATAAAAACAAAAGACAAAATGTCGCGAGGATGCTTGCGTCCTCGCTCTTTTATCGCAGGAGACGGTCGACGTAACGGGCGGTGAATGAGAGAAGAGGCGAAATCGAAGCCCCTTTTCATCCTTGTCCGATATATTACTACACCTTACATTATATAATAACTTTGTTTTCCTGTCAAGAATTATTTTTTTGTGCTTTGCCCAAAATAAGAAAGAAAAAAGGAAAAAAAGGGGGCAAAAAATGAAATTAACAGTTTGTTCACAAAAAAGAGCATCGAGGGGCTTGACAACCAAGGAGGAAAGTGATACTCTTATATTGCAGTTAGCACTTTAACACTTTGAGTGCTAAAACCAAAAAGAGAACGGAGGCGAGGCGTCTTGAACGAAAACGGATTGAGTGAAAGAAAACGCTTGATTTTAAAGGCTGTTGTAGAGGCGCACGTCCTTTACGGAGAGCCTGTCGGCTCTAAATCTCTGCTTTCCAATCAGCAGCTGACCTGCTCCTCTGCCACCATTCGCAACGAGATGGCGGAGCTTGAAAGCCTGGGATATTTGGAGCAGCCTCACACCTCGGCGGGCCGAGTGCCAACCGAGCTTGGCTATCGCTTTTACGTTGATTCCCTGGCTAAGCAGTACCGAATGACTGCAATGGAGATTGAGCAAATCAACCGCACCATGCAGCGCAAGATGGGCGAGCTTGACAGGGTTTTGGAGGATGCCTCCCGCCTGCTTTCGCGCTTCACCAATTATGCGGGCGTTGCCTTTAAGCCCTCTGTCACAAGAGCAACCGTCTCTCGCTTTGAGTCGGCGTATTTAGACGAGCATTCGATGGTGCTTGTGATGCTCTTTGCAGACGGTACGGTGAAAACGGGCACGGTGTATACCGAGCTTTCGCTTTCGCAGGAGGAGCTTTCCGCCTTTATTTCGATTTTGAACGAGCAGCTTTGCGGCTTGACAAGCAGCGAAATCACCCTGCCGCGCATTGTGAATTTGGAGCGCAGCGTTGGGCTTCTTTCGGCTCTTGTGCATCCCGTTGTTACCTGTATTTATGACGCGATGAGTGAGCTTGACGGAGGCGCCTTCCGCGTGGACGGCGTCAACCATCTGCTTGAATACCCCGAGTATGCAGACGTGGGGCAGTTTAAGGAAATGCTGAATCTTCTTGAAAACAAAGAGGATTTGGTCAGCCTGATTTCCGCGGGTGCCGAGGGGGCGGAGGAAAGAGATTTGCAGGTGCATATCGGATCCGAGAACGCCTTGGATGCGATGAGCAATTCCTCCTTCGTTTACCGTGTGGTGCGGCAAAACGGCAAGGTCGTTGGCGCTGTTGGCGTTATCGGGCCGCGCAGAATGGACTATTCCCGCGTGATTGCCCTTTTGAATCAGCTTTCCCTTGGTATATCGGGGCTTATTGGCACGGCCGAAGGGTCGGGTGCCCTGACAGACGGGGATGAAAACGAATAATTTTGCAAACGGATAATATATAAGAACAACCGAACGAAAGGAAGCCGATATGGAAGAAAATAAGAAGCCCGAGGCAGAAGAGGTCGCATCCGCCGAGGTGAATGAAGAGACCGTCGAGGCTGCCGCCGAGGATTCCGCTAAGGAAAAGGGCAAGAAGTCAGACAAAAAATGCAAGGAAGCGTTAGCAAAGGCCGAGGAGGAGTGCAAGCAGTTGGCTGAGGCTCTGGCCGCCGAGAAGGATAAATATTTGCGTTTGGCCGCCGAGTACGATAACTACCGCCGCCGCTCCCAAAAGGAAAAGGAGGGCATTTATTCTGACGCTGTGGCAGACACGGTTAAGGAATTTCTCCCCCTGCTTGATAACCTGCAAAGAGCCGCCGCCTTTACCGAGGGCGACAAGGTGTTGGAGGGCTTGGCTCTGATGGCTAAGGATACCGACTCTCTTCTTGCTAAGCTGGGTATTGAGAAATACGGCCAAAAGGGTGAAGCCTTTGATGCCGCTTGGCACAACGCCGTTATGCACGAGGAAAATGACGCCTACGGCGAAAACGAAATCATGGAGGTGTTCCAAGAGGGATACCGCCGCGGCGATAAGGTCATTCGCTTCGCCGTTGTGAAGGTGGCAAACTAATCCCAAAATCAGATTGTTTGAACACGGAATATAAAGATAGCATAACTGTAAAGGAAGCATAATTATGGCAAATATCATTGGTATTGACTTTGGTACAACCAATTCCTGCGTGGCAGTTTTGAAGGACGGCGTTCCAACGATTATCCCCGGTACCGATGGAGCGAGAATGACGCCCTCCGTCGTAGGATGTGATAAAAAAACAGGAGAAAGACTGATAGGGCAGGCAGCAAAGCGTCAGGCTATCACCAACCCCGAAAAAACTGTTTTTGGTATCAAGCGGGATATTGCCGGCAACCAAAAGCTTGCCATTGACGATAAAAAGTACAGCCCCCAGGAAATCGCTGCAATTATTCTGCAAAACAAAGACTACACGCCGCAGGAAGTTGCCGCAATGGTTTTGCAAAACAAGGAGTACAACTCCCGGGAAATTGCCGCAATGATTCTGGGGAAGCTGAAGGCAGACGCCGAGGCATATCTTGGCACCCCCGTGTCCGAGGCGGTTGTTTCCGTCCCTGCCTGCTTCACGAGCGCACAGCGCCAGGCAATCAAGGACGCAGGAAAGATTGCGGGTCTTGAGGTCAAGAGAGTTATCAACGAGCCCACCGCCGCCGCTTTGGCGTACGGTATGGACAAAGAGGACGGGCAAACGGTTATGGTATTCGACCTTGGCGGCGGTACCTTTGACGTTTCTCTGCTTGAAATCTCCGACGGCGTTTTCGAGGTTCTGGCAACCGCGGGTAACACCCGCCTGGGCGGCGACGACTTCGACGCCCGTATCGTGGACTGGATGGCAGAAACCTTTATGAAGGAAAATAACGGCATCGACCTTCGCCAGGATAAGATGGCACTGCGGAGATTGAAGGACGCCGCTGAAAAGGCCAAAATCGAGCTTTCGGGTATGGTTAGCACCCAAATTAACCTGCCCTTTATCACCGCAGACGCAACGGGCCCCAAGCACTTTGATGCAACCCTCTCCCGTGCCAAGTTTGACGAG
>JAZRFK010000043.1:0-2342 GCA_045661325.1 Eubacteriales bacterium
AAACCGGCTGCGGCTTGGCCGCAGGCGGGTTTTCTTTTTTTACCG
Source organism: Eubacteriales bacterium (assembly GCA_045661325.1). Lineage (GTDB taxonomy): Bacteria > Bacillota > Clostridia > Oscillospirales > CAG-272 > UBA1740. The sequence goes on from JAZRFK010000043.1 coordinate 46, forward strand.
ATGGTAAAAGCGATTGAGATGATAAAGTCGGCCTCTGTCAAAACTGCTCAGCTGCTCAGGCGTAACGCGATAGGCCCAGTTGCCAACGGCAACGCCCGGGGTATTCATCCGGGTGTCGCATCCGTACACCAAGAGGTCCTGAATGGGAAAAATAACGAGGTCGGCGTGGCTTGCGAGCATACAGCGCAAAATCTCGGCGCAGCCCTCGCTCCAATCCTTTCCTTTATAGCCCACATATTCAAAGACGTTTTTCCTCGTTCCCTCGTCAAGCTCCCAGATATAGCCCAAGAGGGTGTTATTGTCGTGCGTGCCCGTATAGGCAACGGCATTTTTCTCGTAATCGTGGGGAAGGTGGCGCGATTCCTCGCCGCCGAGAAAGCCAAACTGAAAAACGCGCATTCCCGGGAAGCCGCTATACGAGAGTAGCTTCTCAACGGAGGGCGCAAGCTCGCCCAAATCCTCGGCAACGATGAGGGCGTTGCCCGCCGTTTCCCTGATGGCGCTAACGAGCGCTTTGCCCGGCCCCTTGCACCATTTTCCGCTTTTCGCGTTGGGGGCGCCGTAAGGAATGCTGTAATAGGTGTCAAAGCCGCGGAAATGATCCAAGCGCACACCGTCAAAGAGGGTGAGCATATGGGAAATACGCGCGCGCCAGAAGCCGAAATTCTCTTCGGCGATAGCCTCCCAATCGTACAGAGGGTTGCCCCACATTTGCCCATCCTCCGAGAAATAGTCGGGCGGCACGCCTGCAACAGAGAGGGGCACGTTGTCCTTATCCAGCAGGAAAAGGTGCGGTTCGGAAAAGACGTCTGCGCTTTCGTACGCCACATAGATGGGAATATCGCCCATAATACGAACGCCTTTTTCGTTGGCATAGGCCTTCACGCGCTTCCATTGCGAGAAAAAGACGTACTGCGAAAAGGCCCAGGTACGATAGGTCTTATCGCAGATTTTTTCGGTGTTCCAGGTGCGCCAGGGCGTGCCGCCGTTGGCTTCCCTTTTTGCCATGAAGAGACAGAAGCGGCGCACGTAGGGATTTTCTGACAAAAATTCCTCCACGGCGTCAAAGTCCGAAAAGCGCTCCGCCGCCTTGGCAAGCAGAGGAAGGCGTTCAGCCGCCAAGCGCTCAAACTCGCAGAGATAAGGGGATTTTTGTTTTGCCGCTTCAAGCTCTGCCAGGGTAAGCAGGCCCTCCTCATACAAGGCTCTTAAATCGATAAAATAGGGATTTCCGCTGAATGCGGAGTAGGATTTATAGGGAGAAGCACATTCGTCCGGCACGCAGAAGGGCAAGACCTGCCAATAGGAGAAGCCGCTTTCTGCCAAAAAATCCACGAATGCGTAAGCACCTCGTCCAAAATCTCCCGTGGAAAATTCGCCGGGGAGCGAGGAGACGTGCATCAAGACGCCTGACTGTCTTTTCATTTGTTTTCCTTTCTATCCGAAGAAAACGGAGCTTTCTTGACTTTTGCCGTTTTCTTTGCTATAATTTTATCATATGCCACACAAATGGAGGGCACGATGGACGAATCTGCAAACCGCTTTGCCGAATATACGAGACCCGTTGCCAAAAAAGGCAAGAACAGGCGCTTGCGCCACTTGCTGCTTTTGGGTTATATTGTTTTTGCCCTGCTTTATTGCCTCTTATTCACCGTACCGATTAAAATTCCACAGGTGATTGCCGTTTTGCCCATATTTTTGTGGATACTGATTTTCTACACGCAAAGGCTTGTCAACTACGAAATTCAGGTTTCGGTTTCGGGAGGGTTTCTGGCATTTGCACATATATGGAACAAGAAGCGCACCGAGCGTCAAAGGATTGCCCTGAAATCCATTCGAGAAATTTCCAAGTTGGAAAAGGGGGCCGCGCCACAAAAAACGGGCTTCCGAATTTTTGATTTTCGCGCAGATGCTGACGCTGAGGACGCCTACTCTGCCATTTGCGAAACAGAAAACGGCGAGGCAATTTTTTATTTTCAAGCAACGCCGCAGCTTCTTGCCTCTATCCGCTATTTTAACAAGCAGGCTTTTGCCGCCATGATTAACAACGAGCAGAGCGAATAATACAATAACAGTATACCACTTTTGCCCGTTTTGTCAATAAAAAAACGGTTGGCCTGTTGACAAACGCGGCTTTTTTGGGTATAATAGCAACGCGAGACTTTTGAGGTCTTTATATGGGGATGTAAAGGTTTCGACGGGGATGTTGCGATACGATAAGCGTGGCGGGCCGAGTAATCCCGTTACAATGCTCAAACTTAAACAATAAACGACAACAGAACTGTTGCTCTGGCCGC
>JAZRFK010000044.1:0-21273 GCA_045661325.1 Eubacteriales bacterium
TAACACCCATTCGGTATTCGTTGACCAGTGGGATTGGGAAAAGGTGATTTCCCGAGAGGACAGAACCATTGAATATTTGAAGGATACGGTAAGAAAAATCGTTCGGGCGATTGCCGATACCAAGGCCCTTCTGAACAGCCGCTATCCCGTCTTGAAGGAAACGATAAGCGAGGAGGTCTTCTTCATCACCTCCGAGGAGCTTTTGAAGAAATATCCCGATAAAACCGCCAAGGAGCGCGAGGACGCCATCACAAAGGAAAAGGGCGTTGTGTTCATTATGCAAATCGGCGGTTTGCTTTCCAACGGCGAGAAGCACGATGACCGCGCCCCCGATTATGACGATTGGACGCTCAACGGCGACCTGATGGTCTGGGATGCGGTTTTGGAACACGCACTTGAAATTTCCTCGATGGGCATTCGTGTTGACGCCGCTGCAATGGATAAGCAGCTTTCTCTGTCGGGCGAGGACAAGCGCCGCGCCTACCCCTTCCACCAAATGATTTTGAAGGATGAGCTGCCTCTCTCTATTGGCGGCGGCATCGGCCAGTCGCGCCTTTGTATGCTCATGCTTGAAAAGGCGCACGTTGGCGAGGTGCAATGCTCCGTCTGGCCCAAAGAAATGGTAGAGGCCTGTGCGGCGCACGGTATCTATTTGCTTTAAGCCCCGTTGCCTTGCTTGTAAAGAAAGGTTTACAAGCAAAAAACAAAAAGAAAGGAACGTCTTATAGATGGCAAAAAAAGAAAAAGACATTTCTGCCTATAACGAACAAAGCATCAGCATGCTCAAGGGCGCAGAGCGCGTCAGAAAGCGTCCTGCCGTTATCTTCGGGTCGGATGGCTTGGAGGGATGCGAGCATTCCTTCCTTGAAATTCTCGCAAACTCCGTGGACGAGGCGCGCGAGGGCTACGGCAAGGAAATTCATATCACCGTTACGCGCGACCACGTGATTGAGGTTGAGGACTTTGGCCGCGGCGTTCCTCTCGGCTACAACGAGAGCGAGGGAACGTACAACTGGCAGCTTATCTTCTGTGAGCTGTATGCGGGCGGTAAATACAATAACAACGAGGAGGGCGGCGCGTACGAGTATTCCTTGGGTCTTAACGGCCTTGGCGCGTGTGCCACGCAGTATTCCTCCGAATTTATGTCGGTGCGCTCCTACAATGGCAAAACCCTGTCGGAAATCGACTTTAAAAAGGGCGAGGTCAACGGGGAGCTTCGCGTTCGAGAGCTGCAAAAAGAGGATAAGAAGAAGCAGGGAACGGTTATCCGTTGGAAGCCCGACCTTGAGGTTTTTACCGATATTGATATTCCCGCCTCCTTCTTTGACGTAACGCTGCGCCGTCAGGCCGTTGTCAACGCGGGCATCCGCTTCGTTCTCTCGGCAGAGGAAGAAAACGGCAAGATGCAAAAAATGGAGTTCTATTACGAGAACGGCATTGGCGACTATATCCGCGAAATTTCGGACGGAAATGCCTTGACCGAGCCTGTGCTTTGGAAGATGGAAGCCAAGGGCAAGGACAGAGAGGATAAGCCCGAATACAAATTGAAGGCGGAAATCGCCTTCTGCACCACCAAAATGACCAACGCCACCGAGTATTATCACAACTCCAGCTTCTTGGAGCACGGCGGTTCTCCCGATAAGGCGGTGCGAACGGCCTTCGTGTACGCCATTGATAAGTATTTGAAGGCGCAGGGCAAGTACAACAAGAACGAGCCCAAAATCACCTATGCAGACGTGGCGGAGAATCTTTTGGTTATCATCAATAGTGCCTCCACCCAAACCTCTTATGAAAACCAGACCAAGAAGGCCATCAGCAACACCTTTATCCAGAAGGCGCTGACGGATTATCTGAAATCTCAGCTTGAAATTTACTTTGCCGAAAACCCCACCGCCGCGCAAACCCTGACCTCGCAGGTCTTGATTGCCAAGCGAAGCCGTGAAAAAGCAGAGGCTACCAAGATTGATACCGCCGCCATACTCTCCAAGGGCAATACAGACCTTGCCAAGAGCGTGGAAAAATACGTGGCGTGTCACTCCAAGGATAAGAACGTCCGTGAGCTGTATATCGTAGAGGGTGACTCGGCCTTGACCTCCTGCCGTCTGGCAAGAGATGCGGAATTCCAAGCCATTATTCCCGTGCGCGGAAAAACGCTCAACTGTCTGAAAAGCTCCTACGCCCGTATTTTTGAAAGCCCGATTATCACCGACCTTTTGCGCGTTATCGGCTGCGGCGTGGAAATCGTGGATAAAACCGATAAGGCAGGCGGCAAGAGCAAATCCGAGCTTGGAAACTTTGACTGGAACAGATTGAATTGGAGCAAAATCATCATCTGTACCGATGCCGATGAGGACGGTTTTCAGATTCGCACCCTGCTCTTGACGCTCTTCTACCGTCTCCTTCCCACCTTGATTGAGCGCGGCAAGATTTATATTGCCGAGTCGCCGCTTTTCGAGATTACCACCAAGGATGAAACCTATTTCGCCTATAACGAGGCCGAAAAGGCAGAAATCCTTGCCAAGCTGAAGGACAAAAAATTCACCCTGCAGCGCTCCAAGGGACTTGGCGAAAACGAGCCCGATATGATGTGGAAAACCACGATGTGTCCTGCCTCGCGTCGCTTGATTTCGGTGCAGCCTGCCGATGCGGAGCAAACCGCCTATATCTTCGAAACCCTCTTGGGTGACGCCATTGAGGACAGAAAGAAGTTTATTGCCGAGAACGGCGCCCTCTATGTGAAGGACGCTGACGTGTAAAAAATAATAACAAAACGAAAGGGAAATCAACATGGAAGCATTAAAAAAATCAACTGTCTTTGAGGGCGTCAAGGGTCCTCTTCTGACTATCGTAATGGACGGCGTGGGACTGACCTCTGCCAATGAGGCAAATGCCATCGCCGCCGCACACACGCCCACCTTGGATAGATTGATGGCAACCTATCCTATGTGCAGTCTCCGCGCGCACGGCACCGCCGTCGGTCTTCCTTCCGATGACGATATGGGTAACTCCGAGGTTGGCCACAACGCACTCGGCGCAGGCCAGGTGTTCGCACAGGGCGCAAAGCTCGTTTCGCAGTCTATCGAAAGCGGCAAAATGTTTGCCTCTTCCGCTTGGCAGGAAATCGTCGGCGGCGTCAAGGAAAGCGGCGGAACCCTGCATTTCCTCGGCCTCTTCTCCGATGGAAACGTGCATTCTCACATCGATCACTTGAAGGCTATGCTCGTTGAGGCTAAAAAAGAGGGCGTTTGCAAGGTTCGCGTCCATATCCTGATTGACGGACGTGACGTTGGCGAAACCTCGGCCCTTGATTATATTTTGCCCTTCGAGGCATTTTTGGACGAGCTGCGTGAGGATTCCTTTGACATCAAGATTGCCTCGGGCGGCGGCCGTATGAAAATCACGATGGATAGATACGAGGCCAACTGGAAAATGGTAGAGGAGGGTTGGAAAACCCACGTTCTCGGCGAGGGTAGACAGTTCACCTCTGCTGAGGAGGCCGTTGTTGCTTACCGCAATGAGTTAAAGGTCATCGACCAGGATCTGCCTCCCTTCGTTATCGCAGAGAACGGCGCGCCTGTCGGCACGATTGAGGATGGCGACAGCGTTGTTTTCTACAACTTCCGTGGCGACCGCTCCATTGAAATCTCCAAGGCCTTTGAGGGCGGCGCAGATTTCGATAAGTTCGATAGAATCCGCGTTCCCAAGGTTGCTTACGCAGGAATGTTGGAGTATGACGGCGATTTGCATATCCCCTCCCGTTATCTCGTTTCTCCCCCCGAAATCACCTGCACCTCGGGCGAATACTTCGCCGCAACGGGTGTTTCGCAGTACGCCATCTCCGAAACCCAGAAGTACGGTCACGTAACGTATTTCTGGAACGGTAACCGCTCGGGCAAGTTCTCGGACGAGCTTGAAACCTATGTGGAGGTTCCTTCGGATGTCGTTCCCTTTGAAGAGCGTCCTTGGATGAAGTGCGCCGAAATCACCGATAAGCTCATTGAGGCTCTGCGTTCGGGCAAGTACCGCTATCTGCGCGTCAACTTCCCCAACGGCGATATGGTAGGCCACACGGGCAACTTCCTTGCCACCGAATGCAGTATGGAGGCGCTGGATTTGCAGCTTGCCCGCATCTTGCAGGTGGTTGACGAGCTGGAGGGTGCCGCCATCATCACCGCAGACCACGGTAATGCCGATGAAATGTTTGAGATGGATAAGAAAACGGGCGCTGCCAAGCGCGGCAAGGACGGAAGCCTCAAGGCCAAGACCAGCCACACGCTCAACCCCGTTCCCTGCATCTTCTACGATAATTTCACGGGCGATCGCTATTCCGTCAAGAAAAATGACGATAGCTTCGGCCTTTCCAACGTTGCCGCCACAACGGCAATGCTCCTTGGCTACGAGCCCGCTAAGGAATGGGACGAATCCTTGATTTCTCTCAACTAAAAATTTAAAAAAGCCGTGCGGCCTTGGCCGCACGGCTTTTTCTTTATGAAAGCTTAAAGATATTGACGCTTTAAGGAAGCGTAAAGGTAAGAATCGCGCTCATCATTTCCTTGCAATAGGCGTGCTGGGCCTCGGTCTTGTCCTTGTTGAAAATCTGGTTGAGGTAGCGAACGTCCTGCATACAAAGAACCGTGTCGGCGGGCAGCTGCGAAAGACCCGCAAGGGAGCCGACAGGCAGAGCAGAAAGGGTAACGCCGTAGCTTGTGGCGTTGCCGTCCTTGTCCTTGGCAAGCACCGCATCGGAAAGAGAAAGAGCAAGCGCTTGTAAATCGTAAAGACAGCCTCTCTCCATCATTTCCAAAAACAAGTCATGGGATACGAGATAAATAACCACGTCGCCTGCGGAAATCTCATCGTGAAAGTTCTGCTTGTTTTGAAGCGAGGTCTGCTGCAACAGGGGAAGATTGGATTTGTCGGCGGAATCCTCGTCCGTCAAGCCGTCATTCACCCAGTAGGGAATGAGGTTAAGCTCCTTTTTTCCGTTGCCGTCTTCATCCTTCATAAAGGCGGAAAGGGAGGATTTGATGTCTGCTTGCTGCACCTTGGTGATGCTATGGGGGCCTGCGTAAATGATTTCGGTGTCATAGGCAGGCTTCTGACACATTTGCAGGGTGCAAATCAAGAGGGTCACGAGAAGAATAGTGCCAATAATGGTGTGCCACTTATAATGATACCAATAGTTCTCCACCTTTTTGAGAAAAGGGGAGGTGGGGCCTCTTTGGCTATCTTGGTTCAGGTTTGACATAGGGGTGCCTTTCTTTCTATGGATTACTTTTGAGAAAAAAACTTGGGTCTGACACGGTTGGAAACAATCATGTAGTTGTTGGTCAAGAGGGTGTCAATGCCCATCTCAAAGAGCCGTTCGGCATCGTCGGGCATATCTGCATAAAACATATTGCAGCGAATGCCGTGGGCGTGTGCCTTGTCAATCATTTCCTGGTTTACGAAGGTTTCATAAAACTGCACCTTCTCGCAGTTGAATTCGATAGCACGATCCACAATCTCCCAAGCGCGAGAGCCCAAATGACCCACGCAAACGGGAATATCGGGGGCGATTTTCTTGAACTGTTGAATTTGAATGTCCGTTTCCAGCATAAAATACACGTGCTTTTCGGCATCGTAGCGGCGAATCAAATCCACGATTTTGTGAATGATGTCCTCGGGATAGGGCTTGTCATAGGCAAGGGGCTTCACGTGAATATTCATGATGATGTGGCAGGAGAACTTCTTTAAAATGTCCTCAAACCGCACAACCCGCAAGCCCTCAAGAAACTCGGAGCGCTTGATACCAAAGTCAAATGCCTCAAGCTCCGCCAAGGTATAGTTGACGATTTCTCCCGTTCCCGTGGATACGCGCTCTAAATTTCTGTCGTGGCAGGAAACGATTTCTCCGTCCTTGGTGGGCCAAAGGTCAAATTCCATCTCCTCAGCACCCAAGGCAACGGCGGCGCCAAATGCCAGCATACTGTTTTCGGGCAAAACGGCGTTAAAGCCGCGGTGCGAGCAAAGACGGGGATAGCCCATTGTCTTTTCGTCATTGACGATGGCGGTGCCGGCAGGGCGGTACTGCCAGGGCTTGCGTCCGAATTCGATGTATTCGTAATGGGCGGCAGGGGGATTGCCGTAGCCGGCAGGCTTGTAATACTTGTCCTTGGGGTCGAATTCTGCCGTCGCCATACCGAAGCGGCCCTTCATATTTGCCAAAACCTTACCATAGGGAGAAACTATCATCGAGGCGCCGCAAATCTCGGAGGCCTCGTCAAAGCTGACCGAGGAGCGAACAACGTAGGCATTGGCGTTGTAGGCGAGGAAGCGGCACATGGTTTCAATGGCATCGTGGCTATCGCTTCTTTGCAAGGAGCAACCAATGATGATGTCCACGTTTTGTCTTGCGATAGCGGCAAAGGCCTCGTAAAAATAAAAATCATAGCAGGTCAGAAAGCCGAAGCGCAGTCCTTCAATTTCAACAACGGTGGGGAAGGAGGGCTCAAAGGTATAAGCACTGTCAAGCTCCAGCGCGTTCAGCTCCAAGGGGGGCAGATGCTTCTTGAAATACTTGCCCACCAAAACGCCGTTTCTGTCATAGGCGTAGGTGGTGTTGCGGTAGTTGCCGCCAACGTCATAAAGCGCATTGACAAACACCAAGGCGTGGCACCGCTTGGCCGTTTCCACGCACTTGTCAAGCAAAGTGCCAATGTATTTTTTATGATAGTAGAAGGTGTCCTCCTTGCCCTCGGTCGCGCAGGGAACGTCACTGTATTCGGGCAACACGATAATGTCCATGCTCTCGTCGCACTTGTCGAGCATATCCATCTTGTAGGCAAAAAGCGCATCGCTTTGGGCAATGTCGCGGGAATAAGGCGGTTGGATAACACAAGCTTTCATAGCAAACCCTTTCTGGCATTAGGCCGTAGACGTGGCGATAAAGGACAAACCGATTTCGAGAAATCGGTTTGTCAGAAAATTATTCAGCAATAGGCTTCATGGTGGGGAAGAGCAGAACGTCGCGAATGGAAGCGCTGTCGGTCAAAAGCATCACCAAGCGGTCAATGCCGAAGCCGAGGCCGCCCGTAGGAGGCATACCGTATTCCATAGCGGTAACGTAGTCATAGTCCACCTCGGAGCGAGAGGAGGGATCCTCTGCGTGCTTGGCGGCAACCTGCTTTTCAAAGCGCTCCTTCTGGTCGATAGGATCGTTCAGCTCGGAGAAGGCGTTGCCAAACTCGGTGGCGTTGATGAAATATTCAAAACGCTCGGTGAAGGCAGGGTTCTCGGGCTTGCGCTTGGCAAGGGGGCTGTTCTCCACAGGGTAATCGTAAATAAAGGTAGGCTGAATCAGATGCTCCTCAACGAAGGCATCAAAGAACTCGGCAAGCACGGTGCCCTTGGTGGCGTTTGCGGGAACCTCAACGCCCTTCTCCTTGGCAACGCGGCGCGCGTCCTCATCGCTCTCCCAATCGTTGTAGTCGCAGCCGGAATACTTCTTCACGGCCTCAACCATGGTCAAGCGCTCCCAATGGCCCATATCGATTTCCTTGCCCATATACTGAATGACAGTAGAGCCGCAAATCTTCTCGGCCAAGAGGGTGTAAAGCTCCTCAACCAAATCCATCATACCCTTGTAGTCGGTATATGCCTGGTAAAGCTCAACGGTGGTAAATTCGGGGTTGTGCTTGGGGTCCATTCCTTCGTTACGGAAAATACGGCCAACCTCGTAAACGCGGTTCATGCCGCCCACGATCAAACGCTTCAAATACAGCTCGGTCTCGATACGGAGATACATATCCATATCCAGCGTGTTGTGGTGGGTGACGAAGGAGCGCGCGGAGGCGCCAATCTCCAAGGGAACGAGAATGGGGGTGTCTACCTCCAAAAAGCCCTTGCCGTCAAGATAATTGCGGATTTCCTTCAAAATACGGGAACGTTTGATGAAGGTGTCCTTCACCTCAGGGTTCACGATCAAGTCAACGTAGCGCTGTCTGTAACGGATTTCGGTGTCCTTCAAGCCGTGGAACTTCTCGGGCAGGGGCAGAAGAGACTTGGCCAAAAGCTTGATTTCGGTGGCGTGTACCGAGATTTCTCCCGTTTGGGTACGGAACACCGTGCCCTCTACACCAACGATATCGCCCACGTCCCACTTCTTAAAGTCGGCGTAGCTTTCCTCGCCAACGTCATCGCGGCGCACGTAAAGCTGAATCTTTGCCTCGCCATCGTACAAATGCACGAAGGAGGCCTTTCCCATTACGCGACGGCTCATCATACGGCCTGCCAGCGCAACGGTTTTGTTTTCGTAGTCCTCGAAGTTGGCAAGAATGTCGGTGGCAAGCGCCGTCACGTCATACTTGGTCTCTACAAAGGGGTTCTTCTGGTTTTCGCAAAGGGTCGCCAGCTTGTCGCGGCGCACCTGCAATTCGGAGGTTGCGTTGATTTCCATAGTAGTGTAATAAAGCCTTTCTTAATTCATTGCGGCACGGCGCACGTCAAGCACTTCCAGCTGAATGGTGTTGCCATTGGGAAGCTCAACGGAAACCGTTTCGCCCTTGGAGGTGCCAAGCAGAGCCATACCGATGGCAGACTGGTCGGAGATCTTTCCGGCCAAGGGATCGGTCTCGTAGGAGCCGACGATGTGGTAACGCTTTTCTGCGCCCGTTTGAACGTTCTTGACGTCCACCAAGGAGCCAACCGACACTTTGGTATGGTCGATTTCGGACTCGTCAATCACGTGGGCGTTGGCAATCATATCCTCAAGCTCAAGAATGCGAAGGTTGATTTTTGCCTCCTCGTTCTTTGCTTCATCGTATTCGCTGTTCTCGGAAAGGTCACCGTAGCTTCTTGCCTTGGCGATTTCCTCCTTGACCTCAATAAAACGGACCTTCAGGTCGGCAAGCTCATCTTGCAGGGCCTTATAGCCCGCGGGGGTGTAGGTTTTCATTTCAGCCATGATAATTCTCCCTTTATATATAAAAAATGGTGGTTAACGAAATTAAGAATGGAACATATCCGAGCCGTCCGAGCGCTTTTGCGCGGAAAAGAGCGTATCCTCCGCCGTTTTGCTACCGCGTCTGATAAAGAAGAAGAGCAGAACGAGGATAACGAGCAGCATCGCGCAAAGAATGCCGAGCAGAATCCAAAGCACGAGAGCCTCGCCGCCGTTTTTATCGGTGGGGGGAAGCTGGGGCGCTTGGGGCGCCTGCGAAATGTCAACGGATTCTATATAGGATACCGCCGCTTGCAGCTGGGTATCAAGCTCGTAGGACAAAAGAAACAAATTGACTGATTTGGCCTCGTCACTCAGAGAAACCTCTTGGTCGGGCGTGATGCCAACGTCGTGGTAGTTTTCCGAAAGCGGCGGCGCGTAATAGAAGGTTGTCAAAAGCAGCTGACCGCCGTTTTTGAAATTGTAGCCGCTCTGCCCAACGCCCTTGCCGTAGGTGACCTCGCCAATGATTTTGGCGTATTCAAAATCGCGCAGACAAGAAACGAAAAGCTCCGAAGCACTGGCAGAGCCGCTATTGCACAAAACGGCAATGGGCTTGTCAATAGAGTGGTTTTTGGCTTTTTCAAAGCCGTTTTGATAGGCGCCCGACATATAATCGTCTATCGAGTAAAAGGACTCTGTTCTTCCGTCGCTATATTGCATACGCACCAAGGGAATGTTGGTGTTGTCGGGCAAAATGTAGTCCAAAATGCCAAGCACGCTCGTAAGCATACCGCCGGGGTTGCTACGGACGTCGAAAATATACGAGGAAACGCCCTCTGCCTCCAAGGCCTCTACCGCCTCACAAAACTGGGTGAAGGTGGTTTCATTGAACGAGGAGATGCGAACAAAGCCGATTTTTCCGTTTTGAGAGTCAAGACTCTCGTAGGTCACGCTGTACGAGGTGGTTTGGCGGCGCTCCATGGTGAAATGCAAAATCGCGTTACCGCGGCGCACCGAAACGGTCACGGTGGTGCCTTCCTCGCCGCGAATGAGGTTAATCGCATCGTTATAGCCGATTTTGGCAAAATCCTCGCCGTTCACCGCTACGATTATATCGCCGGGCAGAATCCCCGCCTCCTCTGCGGAGGAATGCTGGAAAACCTGCACGATTTCAGCGTATCCGTCATCCGTCAGCAGAACGGAAACGCCGATGCCAACGTAGTTTACAGAAGCGTCCTGAGAGGCTAAATCCTCCTCGGTGTAATAGTAGCCGAATCTGTCGCCGATAACCTGCTGATAGCAGCGGATAAGCGCCGCGTTGACAAGCTCCTCCTCGTTGAGCCTATCTAAATAATAGGCGGTGCCGAAAAGGTAACAAATCTCGTCAGCGACATCTGCGATGCTGACAAAATCTTCAATGTAGTAGTAGTAATACAGGGCGTTAACGTTGACAAGCTTCACCGCGTCAAAGGTAAGCGTTCCGCTTTCCAGTATGGCGATGTTGGTCTCATAAATGGAAATCAGCTCATCCATATCAACGGGATTGCCGAGGCTGTCCTCTAAAATCTCGCCCGAGGCACGAAAGCCGTCAACCTCCTCCCTTATGGCATCTGCCGCTGAAAGAAAAGCAGCGTCAATGGCGGTTGTAATCGCCGCCTCGTCAAAGGGATTGGGGGCATCTGCCGCCGAGATTCCTACCGAAAGCAAAGAGGAAAGGAGACAAAGAAGTAAAAGGAGAACGGATATTTTTTTCATGCTTGTTTTCATAAATACTCCTTACGTCGCCGATGGAAACGGCAGAGGCTTTGTAGCCAATCAGAACTTGGTGGGCTTGTTAGTCAGGTACTTCTTAACCATCAGGGCAACCTTAAAGGTGATGGCCTGATCAAAGTTACGCAAATCAAGTCCCGTAATCTTGCGGATCTTCTCCAAACGGTAAACCAGGGTGTTACGGTGAACGAAAAGGTTACGGGAGGTTTCCGAAACGTTCAGGTTGTATTCAAAGAAGCGCTGTACGGTGTCAAGCGTATCCTTATCCAAGGATTCCAAGGAGCCCTTCTTAAAGACCTCCTGCAAGAAAATGTCGCAAAGGGTGGTGGGCAGCTGATAAATCAAGCGGCCGATGCCCAGGTTTTCGTAGCTGATAATGTTCTTTTCCGTGTCAAAAACCTTGCCGACCTCAAGGGCAACTCTTGCCTCCTTGTAGGCACGCGCCAAATCCTTCAAGCCCGTTACGATGGTGGAAATACCGATAGAAACCTTGGAATAGAAATCGGCGTTCAGGGTCTGGGCAATGGAAGCGGCCAGCTCCTCAACCTCCTCGGGCTCCTCGGTGGTGATTTCCTTTACAAGCACGATGTCCTGATCGCCAACGCTGATAACGTAGTCGGTGTTTCTGTCGGGGAAGATGTTCTGCACGATTTCAAAGGGAAGCATATCCGTTCTGTTATAGAACTTGATAAGGAAGATAACGCGGGTTGCCTCACTGTCAAAGTGCATTTCCTTGCTCTTGATATAAATATCGCTGGGCAAAATGTTGTCTAAAATAATGTTCTTGATAAAGGAGCTCTTGTCATAGCGCTCGTCATACAAGCTCTTGATGTTGCCAAAGGCCACGGCTAAAATGCCGACAAGAGAGTCGGTTCCTGCGTCCTCTCCCTCAACCATCAAAATATAATCCGTTCTACCGTTTACGTTCAGATAACGGTATGTAAAGCCGCCCTGATGCAAAAGCCCCTGTGCAAAGGAAAGCTCCTCTCGTACACCGGGAAGAATCTCGCCTATGCGGCGCAAATCGCTGCAAGCCACCAAAACGTCGGTTTCGTCCATAATACCTATAACGCCCTTAACGGTGTCCTTCATTTGATGAATCACATTCTGGAACAAACGGTTTGCCATTTTTGCGACCATAGCTTCTGCCTTGCAAAAGCTTCCTTTCCTAAATCAATTCCTGAAAAGTGGGATAACGAGCAGGTGCAAACTGCGTTTTTTGCGTTTTCTGCGTTTTTTGCGCGCATCGTGCGCCTTCGTCTCACACTTGCATTTGTTTAACCTGCACTATATTTTAACGGATAATTGGTTATTTTGCAATAGGAAAATGAAAAAATTTCATAAAAATTCACTATTTGTTTTGTATAAGTTGCCAAAAAAGCGGATTTTTGGCTTTTTTTACCAAAAACCCGCCGTCTTGATAGGGAAAAGGGCGTATTTTATCTTTCCAAAAAGGCGGAAAGCACCGAAAGCGCGTAAAGAGAAGCCGTCTCGCAGCGCAGAATACGGCTGCCAAGCCCCGTCAGGAGAAGTCCCGCCTTGCTTGCGGCCTCCGCTTCCTCCTTGGAAAAGCCGCCCTCACTGCCAACCACCACCGCGATGGAATCGGGAAGCGCGTCCTTGGAAAGAGAAGCAAGCCGCTCTCTGATAAAAAGCGGGCCCTCGCCCTCGTAGCAAAAAAAGGCGAGCGGATGCTTTTGGCATTCTGCAATCATATCTGCGAAGGATATGGGCGCTGCAACCGTGGGCAAAATGCCTCTGCCGCATTGCTTGGCGGCCTCCTCGGCAATCTTGCTTTGGCGTGTAACGGTGTGGCTGATTTTGTCGGCCTTGGGTCGCTTGATGCATCGGCTGCTTTCGAAGGGCACGATGCGGTAAGCCCCAAGCTCTACTGCCTTCTGAATGATAAATTCCAGCTTGTCGGCCTTGGGATAGCCTTGGTAAAGATAGATTTTGGTGGCAAGCTCGCTCCGGTCCTCTTCCTTTTCCAAAACCGTGGCCTTGACCGTCTCACCGTCCATTTCGGTAAGGCGGCAATGGTAAAGGCCACCCTCGCCGTCGCAAAGGGTTATCTCCTCGCCAACCGCCATACGCAGTGCGTAGGAAATATGATGGGCGTCCTCGCCCTTTAAAAGAGCAACCCCTTGGCTGATGCTGTCGGGGGTCACGAAAAATCGCGGCATAGCGTATCCTCCCTTACCGTGCGCGGTGGGCAAGAATGGCGCACCAGTCGCGCTCCGTGTCCACCTTGTCAATCACCCAGCCGTTTTCTTTCAGCGCCGTCTCCACGTCTGTGCGGCGCGGCTCAATAATGCCCGAGAAAATGGCCTTGGCGTCTTCCGTCGTGCAATCGGGAAGCGCGGGAATCAAGCGAAGCACAATGTCGGCAACAATGTTGGCCAAAACGAAGTTGTATTTGCCCTTGGAGGTGTCAACGTCCTTCACCAAATCGGAAACAATGCAGGTGATGTTCTCGGCACCGTCGGCCGCAACGTTTTCCTCGGCCACGCGAACGGCCACAGGGTCAATATCCGTGGCAAGCACAGCGGCCGCCCCAAGCTTCGAGGCACAAAGCGCGAGAATACCGCTTCCCGTGCCAACGTCAAGCACGCGCTCTCCGCCCGTTAGTGCCTCTTGCATCAAAAGCATTACCAGGCGCGTTGGCTCGTGCGTTCCCGTGCCGAAGGCCATACCGGGATCCATGCGGATAATTGCCTCGTTTTCAGCAGGCGTGTATTCCTCCCAAGCAGGCACCACTGTGACGCGGCCCAAGGGGATGGGATGATAGTATTGCTTCCAGGCTTCTGCCCAGTCCTCCTCCTTCATGCCCTCGGTGGAAAGCGCCCCCTCAACGTTCATTTCCTGCAATCTGTCCTTTAAAAAGGCGATAGCCTCTGCGGGATTTTCCTCTGCGGGAAGAAAAACGGAAACGGCGATATGCGTTTTGTCGGCGTTTAAAATGGCCTCGTCAATCAAGGCACCGTAAAGTCCGTCGGTGGTAACGTCGCTGTAATCCTCAATCATCAGACCGTTTTCCAGCATACTCATCATCGCGCAAAGAAGCTCCTCGTCCTCCTTCTTGCCGCGCAGGGTCAGCTTAATCCATTCGTTGCTCATAGGGTATCGGTTCCTTTCTTGGTCTCTTCAAAAATTGTATCAAGGGCGGCAACGTCCTTCTTTAATTGTTCACGTAGCTCCGTAGCGGAGGAAAACCTCTTTTCGTCGCGCAGACGCTTGACAAAGGAAACGGTAAGCCTTTTTCCGTATAAATCTCCCGAAAAGGCAGGAATATGCGTTTCCATGCGAAGCTCTCCCATTCCTTCAACGGTCGGACGGGTGCCAACGTCTGTCAAGGCAGGGAAGAGCCGCCCGTCAATCCAAAGCTCCGTTGCGTAAACGGCAGGGGCGGGCAAAAGCGCCTCAGGCTTCATATTCGCCGTAGGAAAGCCCCAGGTCTTGCCAAGCTCCTTGCCGTGCAAAACCTCGCCCGAAAGCGCGTAGGGACGCCCCAAAAGCAAGGCGGCCTTCTCCACCTCGCCCAAGCGAAGCAGATCGCGTATACGGGAGGAGGAAATAACGTCGCCATCTTCGTATATAGCAGGCACAACAACGGATGAGGGCAGAAGCGAAAGAAGGTGATTGGCTGTTGCAGCAGCCCCCTTGCCAAACCTGAAATTAAAGCCGCAAACGGCGGCGCGCGCAGAACAGGTCTTTTGCAAACAGTTCTTTACGAATTCTTCGGGCGAAAGAGAACGGATGGCATCAAAATCGGCCAGAAAAACGACCTCAATGCCTGCCTCCTCAAATAAGCGAAAGCGGCAGGACTCCTCCGTCAAGGGCGCTTTTCCCTTAAATGCGCCCGAAAAGGTGAAAACGGCAGGGCGCGCGCCGAGAGAGCGCGCCAGTCGGACGGTCTCGGCAAGAAGGGCGCGGTGGCCGCGATGCACACCGTCAAAATAGCCGAGCGCCGTCACCGTATCAAAGGAAACGGGGGCGCAGGGCAAAGAAAGAATGGAAAGCATAAAAGCCCTCTTTTCTGTCAAAATATCAGAGATGGAGTCTTTTTTCTTCAAAAAACTCCCTCTTTTAAGTATACCATAGCTTTCCCCTCTTGTCAAGGGAAGAGGCGCCTTGCGCCTCTTGTGCTTGCCTCTTTTGCTTGCCTTTCGTGCCTTCGCCGAAAGTGCCAAAGGGGTCTTGCCGCAATTTTGGCCTCTCTTTCCCTCTTTCTCATTGACAACGGAGGAAAGCTATGGTAAAATAACAGCGTATAAATTTTATATAAGGCGGTGTTATGGCAATGGGTAAATTAAACGTAAAAAGAACGGTGTTTATTGGCCTTGCATTCTTATCCATTTCGGCATTCTGGCAGTTTTATGACCAGGTAATTCCTTATCTTTTGGAATTTTCCTTCGGCGACACGTTGGAGGCCATCTTCGGACAGGGAAGCAAAACGGCGGTCACCAACATTATTATGTCCTTTGATAATATTTTGGCGCTCTTTATGCTTCCGCTTTTCGGTACGCTTTCGGATAAAACGAGTACGCGCTTCGGCAAGAGAACGCCCTATATTTTGGGCGGAACGATGCTCGCCGTCCTTTTCCTTGTGTCGATGGGCCTTGCGGAAAAGGCTGACAATTTCCCCATCTTCTTTATCGCGCTTTTCCTTTTGCTTTTGTCTATGAGCACCTATCGCTCTCCCGCCGTTGCGCTGATGCCAGACCTGACCCCTGCGCCCCTGCGTAGCCGCGCCAATGCCATCATCAATCTGATGGGAACGGTCGGCGGCGGTGTTTCTCTCGTTCTCGTAATGCTTCTGGTGAAAAAGGAGAAGCTGCCCGATGGAACGAGCGCGCCTGCCTCGAACACGGTGTATCTGCCCGTTATTTTGGCGCTTGCCGCCTTTATGCTTGTGGCTATCGCCATCTTCTTGCTGACGGTTAAGGAAAAGAAAACGGCAGACGTTGTTCGCAAGGAAATTGAAGAGTCCGAGAAGGATGCGCCCAAAACAGCGCACCTTGCCGTTAGCCAAAAGGAAAGCAGACGCTCACTCTTATTTATTCTTCTTTCTGTTTTTCTTTGGTTTATGGCCTACAACGGCGTAACCACCGCCATCTCCCGTTATTGCGAAAACGTTTTCCATATTGATGTTTCTGCCTCCTCGGGCTTCACCCTTGTGGCCTTGATAGCCGCGGCCGCCGCCTTCATCCCCGTTGGCGCGCTCTCGGCCAAAATCGGCCGCCGCCCTGTTATCTTCATCGGCATCGGCTTGATGCTGACGGGCTTTATCGCCGCCACCTTTATGGGTGAGGCGCTCTTCGCCTCTGCCAAATTCCTGTTCTACGTTGTCTTTGCCTTGGTCGGCATCGGTTGGGCCGCCATCAATGTCAACTCCTTCCCGATGGCCGTGCAAATCAGCAGCGAGGAGGATGTAGGAAAGTACACGGGCTATTATTACGCCTTTTCTATGGCGGCGCAGGTGGCAACCCCCATCGTGTCGGGCTTCCTGATTTCCGCCTTCGGCTACCGCATCCTCTTCCCCTACGCCGCCATCTTTATGGTGCTGGCCGCCGTTTCTATGTGCTTCGTTAAGCACGGAGACGTCAAGGCAGAGAAGCGATCCGCTCTTGAAAGCTTTGATACGGCAGACTGATAAAAAACCTATATAAGCGCGAAGAGGATTTCCTTTTCGCGCTCTACTCTTTACTGAGAAGGATACGATTATGTCAACATTTCTTTACGTTCTTTCGGGGCTTTTGGTGCTTTTTGCGCTTTACCTGATCCTGTTGATGACAAGGGCCAAGCGAAAGGCGGCAGAGCCGTTTATGCGCTCTGCTTACGCGCACCGTGGCCTTTGGAGCAAGAAAATTGCCGAAAACTCGCTTTCGGCCTTTAAGGCTGCCGTTTCGGCAGGCGTCGGTATTGAGCTTGACGTGCAGCTCTCCGCAGACGGTGAGGTTGTGGTGTTTCACGATGACAACTTAAAGCGTGTTACGGGCATCAACGCCCGCGTGCGCGAAAAAACGGCCGCGGAGCTTGCCTCTCTTTCCCTTTCCGAAACAGAGGACGGTGTTCCCACCTTAAAAGAGGTCTTGGCGCTTGTCAACGGAAGCGTGCCTCTTTTGATTGAACTGAAAAGCGAATACAAGAGAACCCTTTTGTGCGAAAAAACTGCCGAGATTTTAGATGGGTACGAGGGCCCCTATATGATAGAGTCCTTCCATCCCTTAATCGTGGGCTGGTTTCGCCGCCATCGCCCCGCCGTTGTGCGCGGACAGCTTTACTCTTGGGTTTTCGATAAGAAGAACGGTCGCTCGGCGGCGATGCTGGTGCTTTCGCTTTTGCTACTTAATTTTCACGCGCGCCCCGATTTTATGGCCTACGATATTGAGCACGCCTCTTCTATCCCCTTGCGCCTCTCTTTGCTTTGGCGGCCCTATCGGGTGGCTTGGACGGTGCGAAAAAAAGAAGAGCTGCTGAAAGCCAAGGCGGCAGACACCGTCATTTTTGAAAGCATCGGGGAGGATGTTCTCGGTGCAATAAAAGGAGAAAAAACAGTATGACCTTTGAGCTTGTTGCTACCTGCCTTTTCGGCTTGGAAAAATTGCTTGGTGAGGAAATTGACCGCTTGGGCTTTCACCGCACGGGAACGATAGACGGGCGCGTTTTCTTTCAGGCAGATGAGGACGGTATTGCCCGTGCCAACGTCAATTTGCGCTTTGCCGAGCGCGTCTATATTCGCCTCGGACACTTTCGCGCGGAAAGCTTTGACGCGCTTTTTGAGGGCACGAAAAGCTTGCCTTGGGAAATGTGGATAGGAAGGAAGGACGCCTTTCCCGTCAAGGGACACGCCATTCATTCCAAGCTCTTTTCCGTTCCCGACTGTCAGAAAATCGTGAAAAAGGCTATCGTTGAGCGATTGAAGCGGCAGTACGGCATTGGCTGGTTTGAGGAAAGCGAAGTCAAATATCAGGTAGAGTTCTTTATATTGAAGGACGAGGCCTCCTTGATGATTGATACCACAGGCGCTCCCCTGCATAAAAGAGGCTACCGTATCGAAGCCAACGATGCTCCCATCAGAGAAACCTTGGCCGCCGCCATTGCCGCTACCTCGCGCCCGCTTCCGCACGTGCTTTTGTGGGACCCTATGTGCGGATCAGGCACCATCGCCATTGAGGGCGCTATGATTGCCAAGAAAATTGCCCCCGGCAAAAATCGATCCTTTGCCGCTATGGATTTCTCCGCTATCCCCAAGGGCGCCTGGCAGCGCGCAAGGGAGGAGGCGATTGACGGCGAAGAGGACAACGGCTTTGAGGCGTATGCCAGCGATATTGACCCCCTTGCCGTTTCGCTTGCCGAGGCCAATGTAAGACGGGCAGGCCTTTCTGACACCGTCCGTTGCTTTGAGGCCGACGCGCGCCGTATCACAAGGCTTGACCGCCGCGGCACTATTGTCACCAATCCGCCCTACGGAGAACGGCTCGGCACGGTAGAGGAGGCGCGCGCGCTTTATCGGGAAATCGGCACCGCTTTTCAGGCGCTTTCGCCCTGGCAGGTTTATGTTATCACCTCGGATAAGGAATTTGAGCGTTATTACGGCCGTCGGGCAGATAAGGTGCGAAAGCTCTATAACGGTATGATTCCTTGTACCCTGTACCAGTATTTTCAAAACAAAAAATAAATGCCTTTCATAAAGTGGGCATAAAAATAAAAGCATCCTCCATACTACAAAATGGAAGATGCTTTTTTATTAGCCCATAAAAACGGGTTTGAAGCGCAGAAAGGAAAATTATGCAAAGGCTTACGGAAAATTTTCAGGAAAATCTTGCACTTATGAAGCTGCGGCTTTCCCCCGATGATAGCTTTGATGTGATTTGTCGCGAAATCACGGTGGGGAAGGATAAGGCGGCATTTTTCTATATTGACGGCTTTACAAAGGACGGCGTGATGCAAAAGCTGTTGCAGCACTTTATGGGCTTAAAGAGCCTGCCGGACGCCCAAACCTTTATCTCGGCCAATCTGCCTTACGTCGAGGTGGATGTGTTCTCGGAAATAGAGCCGCTCGTGACAGCCGTTTTGTCGGGGGCTTCCGTGATGCTGGGAGAGGGCTTCGGCGCCTCTGCCGTTGTCATTGATAGCAGAACCTATCCCGCAAGGCAAACCGAGGAGCCCGATAGCGACAGGGTTATGCAGGGCGCGCACGATGGCTTTGTGGAAACCTTGATTTTCAATACCGCCCTTATTCGCCGCCGCATTCGCGATCCGCGCCTCGTGATGCATTACGAGAACCTGGGCGGCAGCTCGCGCACCGATATCGTCATCAGCTATATCAAGGGAAAGGCAGATGCCAAATATGTCAAATGGCTGATAGGAAAAATCCGATCCGTGCATCCCGAATCGCTCACAATGGGCGCGCAAAGCCTGGCCGAAAGCCTGATTCGCCGCCGCTGGTACAACCCCTTTCCGAAAATACGGTATTTGGAGCGCCCTGATGCCGCAGCGGCAGAGCTGATGGAGGGAAGAGTGCTGATTCTGTGCGATAACTCGCCGCAGGTGATGGTGCTGCCCACCACCATCTTTGACTTTATGCAGGAAACGGACGATTACTATTTTCCCTTAGTTACGGGCTGTTATCTTCGCGTAATTCGGCATTTCGTGTTCTGGATGGCGCTCTTTCTTTTGCCCTCTTGGTACCTTCTCGTGCAAAACGCCGCCCTTTTGCCGCCGTGGCTTGATATTTTTGTGCCAGCGGAAACAGGAAAATTGCCGCTTCTTTTGCAGATATATCTTGCCGAGCTTGCCATTGACGGCCTCAAGCTTGCCTCTATGAACACCCCCAATATGCTAACCAATTCGCTCAGCATTATCGGCGGCCTGATTCTCGGCGAGTTCGCGGTGGATATCGGCTGGCTCTCAACGGACGTTATCTTTTATATGGCCATTGTCGCCATCGCGGGCTTCACCCAGCAAAACCGAGAGCTTGGGTACGCTGTGAAGCTTTTGCGTATGCTTTGGCTTGCCGTTACCGCCATCTTCGGCTTCTGGGGGTATCTCGCCTTCGGCGTTGCCATTCCCCTGCTTCTCTTTTTCAATAAAACTGTCAACGGCGGCAAAAGCTATCTCTATCCCCTCATCCCCTTCGCGCCGGGGGCCTTCCTTCGCCTCTTTCTGCGCCTCGGTAAAAATGACGTAAGGGTAGAGCCGTATCCCGATAAGGTAGAAAAAACGCAAAAGCAAGGATAATAAAAACGCAAAACGAGGGGCGTTAACTCTCTGCCAAGCCCCTCCTATGCTCCCTTTCCATCCTTTTTGTCGAAAAAAGCATTTTCTTCAAAAACTTTTTCAAAAAAATCGAAAAAGTGCTTGACAAACGCAAAAGATGTTGCTATAATAATATCCGCGCTGATGCGGAATTGTGTAACGGTAGCACGACAGACTCTGACTCTGTTTGTTGGGGTTCGAATCCCTATTCCGCAGCCAGAAAAAAGCACATCTGTTTACAGATGTGCTTTTTTCAGTTATATTCGCCTTGCGGCGAGTTCTATGCACAGGTGCGTGATATGTCCTTCGGACGTGGTATGCGCTTCGCGCGTTGGAAGTTACAAGGCGAATATAATATCACTGCGGAACGAAGTGGAGCAATATCACTTTTGCGAAGCAAAAATATCACGCTGACGAAGTCAGCATATCACTAAAAATCTTTACAACTTACAACTTTTATGCTATAATATTTTTGAGGTGATGACAATGGCAGAAAGCATTTTAAGAGATAAATCCAAAGAATTTGCGAAGCAAATAGTTTTTCTTTGCCGTGATATAAAAGCAAATATGAAAGAGTCGGTTCTGACAAATCAGCTTTTGCGCTCGGGAACTTCTATCGGAGCAAATATACACGAGGCACAATATGCTCAAGGTACAAAGGATTTTATATCAAAATTGGAGATTGCGCAAAAGGAATGCTACGAAACGGAATATTGGATGGAATTGCTCTTTGAAACGGGTTATATTCCCGAAAATATTTATAAGCCTCTGCAAAATCAATGCGGACAAATTCGCAGAATGTTGATTTCTTCGCTCAATACAACAAAAGCAAATCAAGGCAATAAATAATTCTAAAAGGCGGTTGAGATATGAAAAAGAGTATTATAATACTGCTTGTCATAATTATTGTGTTTAGCTTTTCGAGTTGTGAAACCGTTCCCGAACCACAAATTAAAGAAGGCGAATTCCCATTTGAAATTGTATATGAAATAGATGGCGAAATCATAACTGTTAATGACATTTACGTTTGTGAGTTTGACGGATACGATTGGAATGAAGGCAGAGGAAAACACAGAAAATGGAAAGGATACATAAAAAGTTCGGGGTTGGAAGAACTGATATTGCTTGAGGACGGCGATTTGAAATTGGCTGTCAGTGTTGGATCTCCCGAATATTATATGAGTGATCCATCCTGCCAATGGTCCGAAAACACTCCTTCCATATATTATATTAAGCCTAACGAATTTGGTGGAACTACGTCCGGTGTGTCAGATATCGAACCGTTGTTAGAGCAATACAAATTGAAACTTATCAGTTGG
>JAZRFK010000045.1:0-57102 GCA_045661325.1 Eubacteriales bacterium
TTAGTGTCATTGCTTTTTCGCCGAGCCCATGGCTCGTACGAAAAGCAAGACACCCGAGGATACCCCGCAGGGTGTCCTACCGTTTGCACGGCACGTTGCAACCGTCCCTTCCGCATACGGCGGCATGCGCCTTCAACGGAACACGGCTTTACTGTCTGCGCGACATGTCCGAAAGACACTCCGCAGGTGAGCAAAAACGCAACTGGAAGCATTGTACCACAAGTCAAGAGTTTTGTCAAGCCCTTTCAAAAAAAAATTGCAGGAAGGACACTAAAAAATCAAAAAAAGCGAAATGTGGCGAAAAAACAGGGCAAAAGTGCCGTTTTTTTGCTTTTAAACACGGAAAAATGGGAATTCGCGCCATTCGGTGTGGGAAAATGGCGCGTTTTTTGCGTTGCAAAGAGAGCATTTCTGTGCTACAATGAACACAGCAGAGGCAAAATTTCTTCATTTCCGAAAAAAGCTTGCTTCGACAAAAAGAAAACGAGGAAAAAGTTTGAAAATTTATTTTCAAACCGTGTTTTGTGGCTTTCGCCACCGGTGCGGCGATTTCGCTCTGCGAAACCAGCCGGAGTTCCACAAAGAAAGGAAGCTTTCGCAGAAGCGAAAGCCATGGTTATGAATATGAAAGATACAAGAATGCCCTCGCTTTGCGAAAAGGGCGTTGTCAGCCGAATGCGCGGCTCCTCCTTCTGCTATCAGGGATGGCCGACCGTTTGTCGCGACGAGGAGGGCACGCTTTACGTTGCCGCCTCCTCCTTCCGCTGCGCCCACGTTTGTCCCTTTGGCAAAAACGCGATGTTTATCAGCAAAAACGGCGGCAAGACCTGGACGCCGCCCATCGTGGTGAACGATACCTATTCGGACAACCGTGACGCAGGTCTTCTCTATATGGGAAAGGGCAAGCTTCTGCTTTCCCACTTCAATCACCCTGCCTCCTATTACGAGAGCAACAAGGACAGCCTTCTCTCCTGGGCGGGAAGCGCCGAAATCAAGAAGGGCTTTGCAGGGGTCATTGAGGGGCTTTCGCTCCTTTCTGCAGAGGAAAGAAGCTGTGGCTCCTTCGTTCGCATTTCCGAGGACTACGGCGTGACTTGGAGCGAGAACATTCGCGTTCCCGTAACGGCGCCTCACGGCCCTTGCGCTTGTCGCGACGGAAGCCTTGTCTATCTTGGAAAGGGAACCTTTTGCAGAGAAGAGGACGGCATCGACAAGCAGGAGATTTGGGCATATGCCAGCCTTGATGGCGGCAAAACCTGGGAAAAGCGCGGTCTTTGTCAAAAGCCCGAGGCGCTTTCCTGGGGAAAGCTTCACGAGCCTCACGTTTTGGAGCTTCCCGATGGCACTCTGTTAGGGGCAATTCGCTCCGAGGAGGGTAGCACGGGTGGCGGCTGCTTTGCCACCTTTATCACCAAGTCCAAGGACGGTGGACGCACGTGGAGCGAATGGAAGAACTTGGGCATCATCGGCTCGCCGCCACACCTTTTGCTTCTTTCCACAGGCGAGGTGCTTTGCAGCTACGGCAGACGCGAAAAGCCCTACGGCATTCGCGGTATTGTCAGCACAGACGGCGGTGAGAGCTGGGGCGATGAATATATCATCGACGAGGATTTCGAGACCTATGACTTAGGCTATCCTTCGACCGTTGAGCTTGACGATGGCAGCCTTTTTACCGTCTATTACGGCCATCACGGCGGCCCTCAACCCAACGATATTCTGTATACCAAATGGAAAAGATAAAGGAAAAAGCAAAATATATTCAAAACAAAAAGGAGCTGACTCATTTGAGCCGGCCCCTTTTTTTGATGAGTTTGCCCACTTTGCCGAAGGCAAAGCTTCACTCACGGAGTGAACTCTATTCTTTGCAAAACGCCGAAAGAATTTCCGGGGAAAAGCCGCGCGCTATGGCCTCCTTTTGCATATCGGGGGCGAGAGGAGAGAGGAAGGAGAGAGGCTCGCGCGTTATGGGATGGGGGAAGGAAAGCCGCGCAGCGTGAAGCGCGACACGCGGAAAAACGCCCTCGGGGGCGCCGTAAAGCGTGTCACCCAAAAGAACGTGACCGATAGAAGCCATATGGACGCGAATCTGATGGGTGCGCCCCGTTTCGGGAAAGACGCGCACAAGGGAAGCACCGTCTCCTTCGGCAAGGGTGATATAGCGTGTTACCGCCGCGTCTCCCTCCGCTTCGTTCTCGGTCACGCAGCGCTTGATGAGAGAGTCGCTCTCGCGGCGAATGCGCGCCGAAATAACGCCCTCGGGGGCAGGCTTGCCGTGCACGAGCGCCAGGTATTCCTTTTGAAGCTCTCCCTTTTGCAAGGAAAGCGAGAGCGCAGAGGCGGCCGCCTTGTGCATGGCCAAAAGCACCAGCCCGTCCGTTTCTCTGTCAAGACGGGTGATGGCGCGAAAGACGAAGGGGCGGTCAGAATAGCGGTAGGCAAGGGCGTTTGCCAAGGTATCGTCTCTGTGGCGGAAGGAGGGGTGCGTTGGCATACCGCTTGGCTTTTCGCAAATGCAGATGTCGCCGTCCTCGTACAAAACGGAAACGGGAAGCGGCAGAGGCAATATCGCCTCGTTGACGTCTTCCCGTTGGTCCTCCGTATGTAGCAATATACGGTCGTTTTCACGCAAAACGGCGCGAACCGTTGCGTGCTTTCCGTTGAGAAGAATGCCGTTTTCTCTTTCCTTTAAAGCGACTAAGGCACGGTGGGAAATACCCAAGCGCTCCTTTAAAAGCGTTTTAAGGAGAAGCCCGTCCTCTTCCTTTTTAACCGTATACGTAAGCATTTTTAATACAAGCGGATATGGCTGACAATTTTGCCGCCGCAGGCCGCAAAGCGCTCCTTGCACTTTTCCCAGCTGCTCTCGGAGAGAGAGGGGGTCAAGAAGGCGTTTTCCTCGCCCGAAATGGGCTCGATTTCGCCAAACACGATGCCAACGGCACTTTGCTCGGCACCCTCTGCCACCACGTAATGACGGCAGAAGAAGGAGGAAAAGTCGCTGGGCGTTCCATCCTCGGCATCCGTCCAAGCGGGACGGGCAACCGTTCCTCTCGCGATATGGTCAATATCGGCAACAACGGCAGAGGCAGTGGGGTAAGAGCCCGCACCGCGACCGTACATCATCACATCGCCCACGAAGTTTCCGCGAACCAAAAGGCCGTTATACACGCCCGAAACCTCGGCAAGCGGAAGGGCTTTGGGAATCAGGAAGGGGGCAACCATGATATAAAGGTCACCGTCTGCCTCCTTGATGGCGCGGCCAAGAAGCTTGATGGAGCAGCCGATTTTTTCGGCCGCCGCAACGTCCTCCTTGCGAATGCCCGTGATGCCCTCGGTATGAATGGCAGAGGAGGGAACGAGCGAGCCAAAGGCCAAGGCGGCCACGATGGCGATTTTGCGGCAAACGTCAATGCCCTCAATATCGGCGGTGGGGTCCTTTTCAGCGTATCCCTTTGCCTGTGCCTCGGCAAGCGCCTCGGAGAAGGGAGCGCCGAGAGAGAACATTTGGGTCAGAATATAGTTGGTGGTACCGTTCAGAATGCCCGATACCTCGGAGATTTCGTTGTGCGAAAGGTCGTCAACCAGAGGAGAAAGGGCGGGAATACCGCCGCCGACTGCCGCCTCAAAGAGATAGTAAACGCCCTTTTCCTCGGCAATCTTTAAAAGCTCGGTGCCGTGAGTGGCAACCAGCTCCTTGTTGGAGGAAACCACGCTTTTTCCTGCAAGCAGGGCGCGCTTGGTAAATTCATAGGCCTTGCCGACGCCGCCGATGACCTCGGCAACAACGTCAACCGTTTCATCCTTCTCGATAACCGAGAAATCGTTGACAAACAAATCCTTGTAGGGAGAATTGGGAAACTCGCGGATGTCCAAAATGTATTTCAGCTCCACGGGCTGCTTGGCTCTGTCGGACAAACGCGCTCCGTTCTGCGTCAGCATATCCGCAACGCCGCTTCCAACCGTTCCGAAGCCGAGTATTGCAACCTTCATATTTTTATCCGTACCTTTCTTGGAATCTTGGCGTTGCCCGATTGTCCTTGTCGCAATATGGGCTTGCCAAGCGGTCTTTCTGATGAGTCCTTCTTATCATAGCACAAAGCCCTGAAAAAATCAACCCTTGAAACACAAAATATCCTTGTCTGCTTGTAAACAATTATTTACAATTAAAGGAAAAAAGCGGTTTTTTGGGAGATTTATTGGGCTCTTTGCTGTTTTAATGCTCTGCCGAGAGCCAGTTTTGTCCGATGCCTATGCTGACGGTCAGAGGAACGGTAAGGGAAACTGCGCCCTCCATTTCCTCCTTTAAGATTTGCGCGACTCTGTCGGCAACGGTCTTGTGCGCCTCCACTATCAGCTCGTCGTGTACCTGCATAACCAGGCGCGCGTCCAAACGCTCGGCGGCGAGGCGACGGGCAACCCGTACCATAGCCAGCTTGATAATATCGGCGGCGCTGCCTTGAATGGGGCTGTTCATTGCCACCCGCTTTCCAAAGGCGCGAAGCTGGAAGCGAGTAGAGGAAAGCTCGGGGATATAGCGGCGGCGACCGAAGAGCGTATCGGTATACCCAAGGCGCTCGGCCTCTGTAACCAATCCCTCCAAATAAGCGTGTATGGCGGGGTACTTGGCAAAATAACGCTCCATATATTCCTTTGCGGCGGCAACGCTAACGCCAATGTCGCCCGCAAGCGAATAGGCACCGATGCCGTAAACAATGCCGAAATTCACCGCCTTGGCGCATTTGCGCTCCTCGTCGGTGACGGCATCCTCCTCTACGTGAAAGACGGCGGCGGCCGTTTGTCTGTGAATGTCCTCGCCCGCGGCAAAGGCTCTCGTCATCGCCTCGTCACCCGAAAAGGCGGCCAAAAGGCGAAGCTCAATCTGGGAATAGTCGGCGTCCACCAAAACGTAGTCCTCGCCCTTGGTGATAAAGCAACGGCGCATTTCGCGGCCCAAGGGGGTGCGAATGGGAATGTTTTGGAGATTCGGCTCGGCCGAGGAGAGTCTGCCTGTGGCGGTCAAGGCCTGCTTAAAGTCGGTGTGGATTCTGCCCTCTTTGTCGGCAACCTTGCAAAGACCGACAGCATAAGTGGAATACAGCTTTGTCAACTGGCGGTAGGTCAGGATTTCCTCTATAATAGGATGGGCATAGCGCAAGGAGGCGAGGGTGTCTGCATCGGTGGAATAGCCGTTTTGCGTTTTCTTGACACCCTTGGTGGAAAGACCGAGACGGTTGAAAAGCACGTCTGCCAGCTGCTTGGGGGAGTTGATGTTAAAGTCCACGCCCGCCATCGCCACGATGTTCTCGGCATACAGCACCGAGCGGTCAAAAAGCGCCTTGCCAAAGGCGGTCATGGCCTCCGTATCCATACGGAAGCCCTCTCTTTCCATTCGGAAGAGGACGGGGGCAAGAGGAAGCTCAACGTTTTCCAAGAGAGAAAGAGCGCCTGTTTGCTCGATACGCTTGTGGAGAATCTCCTCCAAAAGATACAGCGCCTTGGGAGCAAGGGTGTCGAAAACGCCCTCCTCCTCGGCCAAGGCTTCAAGCGGCTTTTTGCCGTTTTCCGAGCGCAAAACGTAGGCGTAGAGCTGTATATCCTTGGGAACGAGGGCGGGGTCGGGAGAGAGGCCGCAGTCTGCAAGCGCGTGCAACAGCCGCTTTCCGTCAAAGCAAATGACCTCGTTTTCTGCGGAAAAGAGGGGAGAGAGCGGCGCAAGGCTGCCCTCGTACGCGAAGGCCTCCTCGCCGTTATAGAAGAGCGCGCCGCCATCGGTCAGGGTGACGGCGAATTTTTTTCCGAGCGAAGAGAGAAGAACCTCGGCGCTGACGCTTTCGGCTTCTGCCTTTTCGGGCTCGGCACAGTCCTCGCATTTTTCACATTTCTCGCTGCACGGGGTTTGCGCCGAGGGATTTTCAGCCATCTGGGTGATGCGGCGGTGCAGCTGCAAAAGCTCTAAGGAAAGACACTTTTCGCAAAGTGCCTCGGTATGAACGCCCGAATAAGCAAGATCTGCCAAGCCAAGCCCCAAGGGCACCTCGCGGCAGATGCGCGCCAGCCATCTGGAATCGTAGGCATCGCTTTTATAGGTTTTCAGCTTTTCGCGCACGCCCTTGGCAATGGAGGCGTCCTCGATATGCTCGTAAAGGTTATCCAAAGTGCCAAAGGCGGAAATCAGCTTGACGGCTGTTTTTTCACCAACGCCCGCAACGCCGGGAATTCTGTCGGAGGAGTCGCCCATTAAGGCCTTTAAATCCACGAACTGCTCGGGCTCGATGCCGTACTTGGCGAAAAAGGCGTCTCTATCGAAGGAGAGGGTGTCTCCCGTTTGTGCCAAGAGAACGGTAACGCGAGGGGAAATCAACTGCAAAAGGTCGCGGTCGCCCGAAAGCACAAGGGCCTCCACGTCCTCGGCCTTTTCGGCAAGCGAGGCGAGCGTGCCCAAAATGTCATCGGCCTCGTAGCCCTCCATCTCCAAGGTGTGAAAGCCAAGCAGGCGCAGACATTCCTTGGCATCGGCAAATTGCGCCAGAAGCTCGGGGGGCGTTTCGTGCCGCCCCTCCTTGTAATAGGAGAAGCGCTTTTTGCGGAAATTGGGCGCCTTGAGGTCGAAGGCCACGGCGGCGAAATCGGGCTTGCAGGCCTCCAAGTGCCGAAGCACGATATTCATCATGCCGTAAATGGCGTTTGTCGGCCGTCCGTCCTTGGTGGAAAGAGGACGAATGCCGTAAAAGGCGCGATTGATGATGCTGTTTCCGTCAATTATCAGAAGTCTTTTCATAAAAACGGAGAAATCCTTTCGGAAGTTTTAAAGAGGGGGCGTCGAGGCGTTGCCCCTTTGGCTTTTGGCGCTTGAACAAACGCCGAATCAGCGGCGCTTTCTGTCAAAGTCTATGGTTGCCTCCGCAGAGGTATCGTACATCGGGTTGTCGGGCTTGATGCCGGGGGCCTTGTCCTCCTCGGTCAAGATGGCCTTTTCGGGCGTCTCGGCGCTGCTTTTGTTTTGCATCAGCATAGCGATGAGACGGGAAAGCACGTAGAGGAAAAGGGCAAGCACCAAAAAGTCGTGCATAAAGGAGCCGAGCAACGCCGTCTTTTTGACGGTAAAGTAAAGCAGTCCGGGAATGGAATTGGCCGCGGAGAGCAAAATGGCGGTCATCGCACAGAAGAGGTAAAGCCCGGCGCCGCGCTTTCCGAGGCGCAGACGGGTTTCTGCCATAAAGAAGAGAAGGAAGGCAAGGAAGGTCACCTGGTCAAGCACCTTGATGGGACTGTTGAGGGTGAAGGCGGTGTTGAAGTAGGCGAGCATCGCGTAAAACACGCAAAAGAGGAGCGTGACCATTCCCATAGCAACGGTCAGCGTGAAATGGGAGACCGAAAGGGCCACCGAGGCCATATAAGCGATAAGACCGAGAGAGGATAAAATAGAGAGGATGAAAAGAACGGTCTCGGCCGTGGTTTCGGTTTTGCCCGCCAGAGAAAAGAGGGTGTCGAGCAGCCAGGCAAACGCGGCGATTGCCACGAAGGCGGAGGCCAAAACGGAAAAGGGGGTGTTTTCAAGAGAGACGCGCGGCGTATGCTCTCTGGTCATAATGACGAAGAAGAGGAACACGATAACGCCGAGAATGGCAAAGAGAGCAAAGCCGTAATCTGCGAAAAAGCCCGGTTTGAAGTGGCCGAGCACCGCGTCATAGGTCGTAAGAACCAAAACGGTGCGCGCCACGGTGAGCAAAAGAGCAAAGAGGAGAACGCCCAAAAGGGCAAACAGGTGAAGCTTTTTGACGGAGAATTTCATAGGGCGTTAGTGCGGCTTTCGTCAGGCGAAAGCGTCCTTTCATTTTTTGATGGGTAAAAGAGTCGGAAAAAGCGGGGGATTTCGGGAAAATGGGGGGCAAAAACGGAGGGTTTCCTTCCATTTTATTATATATAATATACGCGCGCACGCGTAAGCGGCCTGCTGCCGCCCACCAAACGCGCAAGACGGAAAAAGAGAGGGCCTTGTTCGGAAAACAAGACCTATGGGCTCTTGGCTTTATTGTAGCGTAAATATATTAATAAAATGTAACTCTTTTTCGTTTTATAGGAATATTGTGAAAATTGCACAAAAAGATGCCAGAAATTTTAGAAAAATTTTCTACTCAATTTGGAAAAAAGGGTTGCAATTTTGATAAAAATGCTTTATAATAATAAGGCTTGATATGCGATGAAGCGGGAGGTTGCCGTGAAAACGGGTAATTTCCGTGGAGTATGTCCGAAAAAACGGGCGAAGCAAGACGCACACTTGTTTCCGGGGATAGCCTGACGAGGCGAAAAATCCCGGATTTTAACAGGACCGTTCGGAAACGCACGGCACGGTGTGAATGAAAATCGCCCTCCGAAAAAAACAAAGGAGGCAAACCAAAATGGCACAGGAAAAAATCAGAGTGAAGCTCAAGAGCTATGACCACACCCTCGTTGACGCAGCAGCGGCAAAGGTTGTTGAGGTAGCAAAGAGAAACGGTGGAACGGTATCGGGACCCATTCCGCTTCCCACCGACAAAGAGGTTATCACCATTCTGCGCGCTGTTCACAAGTACAAGGATAGCCGCGAGCAGTTTGAAACCCGCACTCACAAGCGCCTGATTGACATTCTCAATCCCCAGCAGAAGACGGTTGAGGCTTTAATGAACCTCGAGCTGCCCGCCGGTGTTGAGATTGAAATCAAAGCGTAAACACAGTTAACCCACATCCAGTGGTCAAGTTGATGCTGTCGGGAAACCGATAATCCAAAGTATCAACCAATAATCATGGAGGAAAAAATGAAAAAAGGCATTATCGGAAAGAAGCTGGGAATGACCCAGATCTTCGATGAAGTCGGAAACGTCATCCCCGTAACCCTGATTGAAGCAGGTCCTTGCGAGGTGGCACAGAAGAAGACCGTTGAAAACGACGGCTACGAGGCTGTTCAGCTTGCTTACGTTGACGCGAAGGAAAAGCACCTGACCAAGCCTGAGCTCGGCCATTTCAAGAAGGCCGGCATCGCTCCCAAGAGACACTTGAAGGAATTTCGTCTTGCAGACTGCTCCGCGCTGGACGCAGGCTCTGTAATTTCTGTCGATACCTTCGCCGCAGGCGAAAAGGTCGACGTTACGGGAATTACCAAGGGCCACGGCTACTCGGGCGTTATCAAGAGATGGAATCATCATCACCTTCGTATGACGCACGGTACCGGTCCTATTCACCGTCAGCCCGGTTCCATGGGAGTTATCGACCCTGCCAGAATCTTTAAGAACAAGAAGATGGCCGGTCAGTACGGTAATGAAAAGGTAACCATCTTGAATCTTACCGTTGTAAAGATTGACGCAGAAAAGAACCTGATTGCTGTGAAGGGTGCTGTTCCCGGTGCAAAGGGCGGTATCGTTTTCATTCGCGATTCGGTGAAAGCATAACGGAAGGAGGAAAAACGAATGTCTATTATGAAAGTTGTGGACATGGCCGGTAAGGAAGTTGGCGAGATTGAGCTGTCCGACGTAGTATTCGGCGCAGAAATCAATGAAACGGTCCTCCATACCGCTGTCAGAGCATATTTGATGAACCAGAGACAAGGAACCCAGTCCACCCTGACTCGTACCGAGGTTTCCGGCGGCGGCAAGAAGCCCTGGAAGCAAAAGGGAACGGGCCACGCAAGACAGGGATCCACCCGCGCTCCCCAGTGGACGCACGGCGGCATAGCGCTCGGCCCCAAGCCCCGCAGCTATCGCATCAGCCTGAACAGAAAGACCAAGAGAGTGGCTCTTCTGAGCGCGCTCAGCAGCAAGGTTGCCGCAAACGAGATGATTGTTGTGGACAAGATTGCCACTGAGAATTACAGCACCAAGACCATGGTTGGAATGCTGAAGGCTATCGGCGCTTCCAAGAAGACGCTGATTGTGCTTCCCGGCACCGAGGCTGCCAAGCTTGACAACGCAAAGGTTGTAAAGAGCTGCGGCAACATCGCAGGCGTGAAGACCGCCGTTAGCAATTCTTTGAACGTGTACGACATCCTGAACTGCGATACGTTCGTCGTAGCGCAGGGCGCTGTGGAGAAGATCCAGGAGGTATATGCGAAATGAGAAATGCAGCAGATTTGATTTTGAAGCCCATCATCACCGAGAAATCGATGGATATGATTGCGGCAAAGCGTTACGCATTCAAGGTCGCCAAGGACGCAACCAAGGCCGAAATCGCACACGCGGTTGAGGAAATGTTTGCAGGCGTGAAGGTTGCTGACGTAAACACCATTACTATGAAGAAGAAGCCCAAGAGACTTGGCGCTCACATGGGCTATACCGGCGAGTGGAAGAAGGCAATTGTGACTCTGACGGAAGATTCCAAGAGCATCGCGTTCTTCGACGGCTTGAACTAATCGGGAGGATAGAAGAGAATGCCTACCATGAATTATAAGCCTACAACTCCTTCCCGCAGAAATATGACGACTCCCTCTTTTGACGAGGTTACCAAAAGCACCCCCGAAAAAAGCCTGGTAGTCACCAAGAAGAAGCATGCGGGACGTAACAGTTACGGCAGAATCACCGTTCGTCATCAGGGCGGCGGAAACAAAATCAAGTACAGAATCATCGACTTCAAGCGTCAGGATGAGGGTGCTGCAAAGGTTATCGGCGTTGAGTACGACCCTAACCGCACTGCCTACATCGCACTGCTTGAAAACGAGAGCGGCAAGAAGAGCTATGTTATCTCTCCTGTTGGCTTGACCGACGGTGACGTGGTTTACTCCGGCGAGAACGCCGACATTAAGCCCGGTAACACCCTTCCCATTTCCGCAATTCCCGTTGGTACCGTTATCTACAACATCGAGCTTTATCCCGGTAAGGGCGCGCAGCTCGTTCGTTCTGCCGGCGCAGCTGCTCAGCTGATGGCTAAGGAGAACGGCACGGCACAGGTTCGCCTTCCCTCCGGTGAGGTTCGCATCGTTCGTTTGGATTGCAAGGCTACCATCGGACAGGTTAGCAACGTTGAGCACGACACCATCAAGATTGGTAAAGCAGGTAAGAAGCGCCATATGGGCATCCGTCCTACTGTTCGCGGCTCTGTTATGAACCCTGTAGACCATCCTCACGGCGGCGGCGAGGGCCGTGCGCCCATCGGTCATGCCGGACCGCTTACTCCTTGGGGCAAGCCGGCTCTCGGTTATAAGACCAGAAGCAAAAAGGCGAGAACGAATAAATTTATCGTGAAGCGCCGCGGCAACTGATAAGGAGGAAGAACAATGAGCAGAAGTTTGAAAAAGGCACCCTTCGTGGAAGTCAAGCTGTATAACAGAATCGTGGCTATGAACGAAAAGGGTGAAAAGAATGTTCTGAAGACCTGGTCCCGTGCTTCCACCATCTTCCCTGAATTCGTCGGACACACCATCGCCGTTTATGACGGTAGAAAGCACGTTCCGGTATATATCATTGAAGATATGGTTGGCCACAAGCTCGGTGAATTTGCGCCTACCCGCACGTTCAAGGGTCATGCAGGCTCCAAAACGTCCAATAACGGTAAATAATAACAACAATTTTGTAGGAGGCTAAGCCTAATAATGCAGAAAGAAAAAAGACAAGCGCTCGAAGAGAGAAAAGCTGCTGAAAAGAACGCTGCCGAAGGCAGAGCGTATTTGAAGTACGCCAGAATCTCTCCTCGCAAGGTTGAGATTGTCCTGAACCTTATCAGAGGCAAGGATACCGATACTGCAATGGCCATTTTGAAGAACACCCAGAGAGGCGCTTCCGAATATTTGGTTAAGCTCCTGAAGAGCGCAGTTGCGAACGCAGAGCATAAGAATGCCGAGAAAGCACTCGGTATGGACACCACTAATCTTTACGTTGCAGAATGCTTCGTATGCCCCGGCCCCACCTTGAAGAGAATCATGGCAAGAGCACAGGGTAGAGCATTCCACATCCTGAAGAGAACCAGCCATGTTACCATGGTTGTAAAAGAGAAGAAGGAGGTCAGATAACATGGGACAGAAAGTAAATCCTCATGGTCTTCGCGTTGGCGTTATCAAGGACTGGGATTCCAGATGGTTCACCAAGGACGAAGAATTTGGCGATACCTTGGTATCTGACTACAAGATCAGAAAGTATTTGAAGGAAAAGCTGCAGGCAGCCGGCACGCCCAAGTTTGAAATTGAGCGTGACAGACAGCGCGTCAGAATTTTCATTCACTGTGCAAAGCCCGGTATGGTTATCGGTCGCGGCGGTGTGGAAATCGAGAAGCTGCGTGCAGAGCTTGAAGCTATGGTCGGTCGCCCTGTGGCACTGAACGTAGTAGAAATCAAGAACCCTGACCTGAGCGCACAGCTGGTTGCAGAGAGCATCGCCTCTCAGCTGGAAAACCGCGTGGCATTCCGTCGCGCTATGAAGCAGGCAATCGGCAGAACCATGCGTCTTGGCGCAAAGGGTATCAAGGTGAGCTGCGGCGGTCGTTTGGGCGGCGCTGAAATTGCTCGTACCGAGCATTATCACGAGGGCACCATTCCGCTGCAAACCATCAGAGCAGACATTGAGTACGGTTTTTGGGAAGCCAATACCACGTACGGTAAGATTGGCGTAAAGGTGTGGATTTACAGAGGCGAAATCCTTGCTGAAAGCGAAAACGCAGGCAAGAGAAGCGCTGAGCGCACCGACAGACGTCCTCCTCGCCGCAACGACGGCGCTCGCCGCGACAATCGCGACAACCGCGCGCCCCGTATGCCCGCAGGCCGTACGCCCAGAAGACCTGAGGGAGGTAGAAGCTAATGTTAATGCCTAAGAGAGTAAAATACAGACGCGTTCAGCGCGGTCGTATGAAGGGTAAAGCCACCCGCGGCAACGTTATCAGCAACGGTGCTTACGGCTTGGTTGCGTTGGAGCCCGCTTGGATCACCGGCGCACAGATTGAGGCTGCCCGTATCGCAATGACCAGATATATTAAGCGTGGTGGTCAGGTTTGGATCAAGGTATTCCCTGACAAGCCCATTACCGAGAAGCCTGCTGAAACCCGAATGGGTTCCGGTAAAGGTTCTCCCGAATACTGGGTTGCCGTGGTTAAGCCCGGCAGAATCCTGTTCGAGATGGACGGTATTCCGGTAGACACCGCAAGAGAAGCAATGCGTCTTGCCATGCACAAGCTGCCTGTTAAGTGCAAGTTTGTGACGCGCGAAGACCAGCAAGCGCAACAGGAGGGTTAAGCTGTGAAAGTTAAGGAACTCAGAGAACTGTCTGCCGAGCAGTTGAACGACAAATTGGCAGAGCTGAAAAAAGAGCTTTTCAATCTCCGTTTCCAGCACGCAATCAATCAACTTGACAATCCTCACAAAATTGCGGATGTAAAGCACGATATTGCGCGCGTGATGACGATTCTCCACGAGAAGAACGCATGATGAAGGGGAGGAAATAAAAATGGAACAACGTAAGCTCAGAAAAATCAGAGTGGGCAAGGTTGTCAGCAACAAGATGGATAAGACCATCGTTGTGGCAATCGAGGACCATGTTCGTCACCCCATGTATAACAAGATCGTGAAGCGCACTGTAAAGATTCACGCGCACGATGCAGAAAACGTATGCACCGTTGGTGACAAGGTAGCTGTTATGGAAACGAGACCTCTCTCCAAGACCAAGAGATGGAGATTGGTTGAAATCATCGAAAAAGCAAAATAATTTAGTTTCATTAAGATAGTAGGCAGGTCAAAAAGCTTGTCGAAAAAGGAGGAAACAACCAGTGATTCAGCAGCAAACATTAATGAAGGTCGCTGATAATACCGGTGCGAAAGAGCTGATGTGCATTCGCGTGCTTGGCGGTTCCGGCCGTCGCTACGCCAACATCGGCGACGTCGTGGTTGCCTGCGTTAAGAAGGCAGCTCCCGGCGGCATCGTGAAAAAAGGTGACGTTGTGAAAGCGGTTGTCGTAAGAAGCGTTAAGGGCGTTCGCCGCGCTGACGGCTCTTACATCAAGTTTGACGAAAACGCAGCCGTTATCATTAAGGAAGACAAAACCCCTAAGGGTACCCGTATCTTTGGCCCAATCGCCCGTGAGCTTCGTGACAAGGACTTCACCAAGATCCTGTCCCTCGCTCCCGAGGTTCTGTAAGAAGGAGGATAACTGACAATGAAAAAGCTTCATGTAAAAAAGGATGACGTTGTTGTTGTTATCTCCGGTGACGACAAGGGCGTTAAGGGTAAGGTAATTGCCGCTTCCCCCGAAGAGGGAAAGGTAATCGTTGAAGGCGTAAACATCGTATCCAAGCACAACAAGGCTCGCCGTCAGGGTGAGGTTTCCAGCATTGTGAAGACCGAGGGTGCGATTTATGCCTCTAAGGTGCAGCTTTACTGCCCCAAGTGCAACAAGGGCGTTCGCGTTAGAGCTGATTTCCAGACTGACGCCGAAGGCAAGAAGATCAAGGTTCGCCGTTGCTACAAGTGCGGCGAGATCATCTGAGAAGGAGGAGTACGAAAATGTCGAGATTAAGTGAACTTTATAAAAGCGATGTTGCTCCTGCTTTGATGAGCAAGTTTTCCTACAAGAGCCCCATGCAGATTCCGAAGCTTGATAAGATTGTTATCAACGTCGGCGCAGGTGACGCTAAGGAGAACGCAAAGGTTATCGATGCTATCATCGCTGACCTGACCCTCATCACCGGACAGAAGGCTGTTCCGACCTATGCAAAGAAGTCGGTTGCAAACTTCAAGCTCCGTGAGGGTATGAAGATTGGCGCGAAGGTAACGCTTCGCGGCGAGCGTATGTATGAGTTTATGGACCGTTTGTTCAGCTTTGCTCTGCCCCGCGTTCGCGACTTTAAGGGTATCAACCCCAACGCTTTCGACGGCCGCGGCAACTACGCCCTCGGCTTGAAGGAGCAGTTGATCTTCCCCGAAATCGAGTACGATAAGGTGGAAAAGGTTCGTGGTATGGATATCGTTTTTGTAACGACGGCTTGCGGCGAGCATGCGGATGAAGAAGCAAAAGAGCTTCTCACGCTTCTGGGCGCTCCGTTTGCGAAATGATAGAGGAGGTAAGGAAAAATGGCTAAAACATCTATGATTCTTAAGCAGCAGAAAGAGCAGAAGTTCTCCACCCGTGAGTACAACAGATGCAAAATCTGCGGCAGACCTCACGCATACCTTCGTAAGTACGGAATTTGCCGTATCTGCTTCCGTGAGCTTGCCTACAAGGGCGAGATTCCCGGTGTAAGAAAGGCAAGCTGGTAACATTCTCACTCATCGGAAGGAAAGCTCACCGCAAGGGTGATGGCAGAAAGAGAGAGGCGCAAAATGCGGCGCACTCCTTTCTCTGCCGACGGAAATGGTTCCGTTGCTTTTACCACCGGTAAGCCGCCGCGCGAAATGCGTGGCAGCAAGCATTATGAACTTGCATCAAGGAGGATAAAAATTATGCAAATTTCAGACGTGATTGCAGATATGCTCACGAGAATCCGCAACGCAAATGACGCGAAGCACGAAACGGTTGACGTTCCCGCTTCCAATATGAAGAAGGCTATTGCGGACATTCTTCTCACTGAGGGCTTTATCAAGTCCTATTCTATCGTTGAAACCGGCAAGCAGAACACCATTCGCATCGTTCTCAAGTACACCCAGGGCAAGCAGAAGGTTATCCACGGCTTGCGCCGCGTGTCTAAGCCCGGTCTTCGTATTTATTCCAACTGTGCGGATATGCCCCGCGTGATGAACGGCTTGGGTATTGCCATCGTTTCCACGTCCAAGGGTATTATGACCGACAAAAAAGCAAGACAAGAAAACGTTGGCGGCGAAGTGCTCGCTTTCGTTTGGTAATCGGGAGGTAGAGAATATGTCTAGAATTGGAAGAAACCCTATTCAAATTCCTGCCGGTGTTACGATTACCGTTGCAGACGCCAAGGTAACCGTTAAGGGCCCTAAGGGCGAGCTTTCCTTGGCTGTTTCTCCTCGCATGACCGTGGAGATGAAGGACAACGTTCTGACGGTTGCCCGTCCCTCCGACGAGAAAGAGGACAGAGCTGCTCACGGCTTGACCCGTACCTTGATTAACAACATGGTTGTTGGTGTTACCGAAGGTTATGCCAAGACCCTGGAAATCAACGGTGTTGGTTACAAGGCCGAGAAGCAGGGCACTAAGCTCGTTCTGAACCTTGGTTATTCTCATCCCGTTATTTTTGAGGAGGGTGACGGTATCACCTTCACCACCCCCAACAACACCACCATCGTTGTCAGCGGTATCGACAAGCAGAAGGTCGGCGAGATGGCAGCGAAGGTTCGCGCGAAGAGACCTCCCGAACCCTATCTGGGCAAGGGTATCAAGTATGCCGGTGAGCATATTCGCCGCAAAGCCGGTAAGGCCGGTAAATAACGGAAAGGAGCATAGACAATGGTTAAGAGAATTGATAGCAACAAGCAGCGTCTTAAGAGACATCTCAGAGTCAGAGCTAAGATCTCCGGCACTGCAGAAATGCCTCGTCTGGCTGTTTACCGTTCCAACGCGCACATCAGCGCGCAGATCATCAATGACGTGGACGGAACGACTCTTGTCAGCGCTTCGACGCTTGAAAAAACCTTTGAAGGTATCGGCTCCAACAAGGCGGCCGCAGCAAAGATTGGCGAAATCATTGCTGAAAGAGCTTTGGCAAAGGGCATTACCGCGGTTGTATTTGACCGTGGCGGCTATATTTATCACGGACGTGTATCGGAATTGGCAGAGGGTGCTCGTAAGGGCGGCCTGAAGTTCTAATTTCGGTTTGTACACATTCAAAGTAATTTGAATTTTTATGAAGGAGTAAAAACATGGCAAAAAAGTTTGATGCAGCAAGCACTGAGCTTCAGGAAAAGCTTGTTGTTCTGAACCGTGTTTCCAAGACCGTGAAGGGTGGCCGTATCGCCCGCTTCGCAGCATTGATGGTTGTCGGTGACGGCAACGGTCATGTAGGCTTCGGTTTAGGAAAAGCAGCTGAGGTTCCCGATGCTATCCGCAAGGGAATTGAGGATGCAAAGAAAAATATGATTGAGGTTTCTCTGAAGGGCTCCACCATTCCTCACGAGATTCTCGGTGTTTACGGCGCAGGTAAGGTGCTTCTGAAGCCCGCCGCTCCCGGTACCGGTATCATCGCAGGCGGCACGGCCCGTAGCATTCTTGAGCTTGCAGGCATTAAGAACATTCGTGCAAAGTGCTTGCGCTCCAACAACCCCGTAAACGTTGCCAAGGCAGTGTTTGAGGGCTTGAAGGCACTGAGAACCGCAGAAGAGGTTGCCGCTATCCGCGACATTCCTGTTGAGCAGGTTAAGGGTTAAGGAGGACGACGAAGATGGAACAAGTTAAAGTTGTACTCGTAAAGAGCCTTATCGGCGCACAGAAGAAGCAGAAGGCAACCGCAGAATCTCTCGGACTTCGCAAGATTGGCGACAGCAAGGTTGCAAATAACGATGCTGTTTTGCAGGGCAAGGTTCGCGTGATTTCTCATCTCGTTAAGGTTGAAACCGTTTAATCGGAATAAAAAGGAGGAAAACACATGAAGCTCCATGAACTTTCTCCCGCGGAGGGCTCCGTTAAGGAGGCTTACCGTAAGGGTAGAGGTGCAGGTTCCGGAAACGGAAAGACTGCCGGTAGAGGTCATAAAGGGCAGAATGCCCGTTCCGGCGGCGGTGTA
Organism: Eubacteriales bacterium; assembly: GCA_045661325.1. GTDB lineage: Bacteria > Bacillota > Clostridia > Oscillospirales > CAG-272 > UBA1740. The sequence continues at coordinate 17,630 of JAZRFK010000045.1, forward strand.
CGCGCCGGCTTTGAAGGCGGACAGATTCCGCTTTACAGAAAGCTTCCCAAGAGAGGCTTTTACAACAAATTCGGAAAATGCTATGCTACTGTAAACGTAGAAGCATTGAATATTTTTGAAGACGGCGCAGTAGTTGACGAAGCCGCTCTCCTCGGTGCAGGCGTGATTGACGCTGTCTGCGATGGCGTTAAGATCCTGGGCAGAGGCGAAGTCACTAAAAAACTCACCGTAAAGGCAAAAATCTTTTCGAACACTGCAAAAGAAAAGATAGAGGCAGCAGGTGGAAAGTCTGAGGTGATTTAAAATGCTTCAGACCTTCAAAAACGCGTGGAAGTTGCCCGATATCAGAAAGAAGATTTTGTTTGCACTCTTCATTCTTCTTCTGTATCGCGTGGGTACGGTTATTCCCGTTCCCTTTGTAAACGCATCTTCCTTTGCGGCCACGTTCAGCGGAACCATTCTGGACTACATGAACACCCTTTCGGGCGGTTCGTTGGCCACGGCAACGCTGTTTGCCCTGGGTATTTCGCCTTACATTACGGCATCCATCGTTATTCAGCTTTTGAGCGTTGCCATTCCCGCGTTGGAGAGGCTGGCGCAAAAAGGCGAAGAGGGTAAAAAGATTCTCAACAATCTGACCCGTTATGCCACCGTTATTTTGGCGGTTATCACGGCTATCGGCTACTACCTTCTTTTGAAGAACAACGGAATGCTTGCCGATGAGGGTGAAAGCGTTCTCGGTGCTTTCGTTATTATCGTTTCGTATTGTGCCGGTGCCGCACTTGTTATGTGGCTGGCCGAAAAGATTAACGAAAACGGTTTTGGCAACGGTATCTCCTTGATTCTGTTTGCCAACATTATCTCGGCTTTGCCTGCCAAGATTTTCTCCTTGGTGGATTTGTCCATCACGGGCTTCGGCGGCAAGAATCCTGCGCTTTGGGGCACGATTGGCATTGCAGTTGCATTGCTCTTCATTCTGCTCCTTCTGTCGATGACGGTGTTCTCGGTGTTCATCACCGGCTCGGAGCGCCGCATCCCTGTACAGTATGCTAAGCGCGTTGTTGGTAGAAAAATGTACGGTGGTCAAAGCACCAACCTTCCTATTAAGCTCAATATGTCCGGCGTTATGCCCGTTATCTTCGCCTCTTCTATCATCTCGCTTCCTGCGACGATTATGGCGCTGTGCGGCGTAACCTCTCGTGCAAGCTTTGCCGATTGCAAGACGTTTTGGGAGGGTGCTTACCTCTTTATGAGCCCCAGCGGCTGGTTCTACCCCGTGCTGATGTTCATACTCATCATTGCATTCGCTTACTTCTATATTCAGATTTCCTTCAATCCCGTTGAAGTGGCTAACAACCTGAAGAAGAACGGCGGCTTGATTCCCGGCATTCGCCAGGGAAGACCCACTGCCGAATTCATCAAGAGGGTTTTGTCCAAGGTTACCTTGATGGGCGCGTTCTTCCTGAGCATCATTGCAATCATTCCGATTATTCTGGTGCCTCTGGTTATGACGCCTCTGTTGAGCGCTATTCTGGAAAGCTACTGGGCAGCAAACGGTCTCAGCTCCTTGGTTGGTACCGCTTACTTCACCAGCACGGTTTCCCAGATGGCAAGCCAGTTTACCTTCGGCGGAACGTCGCTGCTTATCGTTGTCGGCGTTGCGCTTGAAACTCAAAGGGATTTGGAAGCGCAGCTTTCTATGCGCAACTACAAGGGCTTTTTGAACTGATAGAAGAAAGGGCATTGTATGAAAATCATCTTTTTGGGTGCGCCCGGTGCCGGCAAAGGTACGCAGGCTGAGGTTGTGGCGGAGCGGCTTTCCATTCCCACGATTTCTACGGGTGCAATTATCCGGGAAGCAGTCAAGGCAGGAACCGAAATGGGAACTGCTGCGAAACAGTTTATTGATGCCGGTGCCTTGGTGCCCGATGAGGTTGTTATCGGGATTATCAAGGAGCGTCTGATGCAAAAGGATTGCGAAGGCGGATTCATCTTAGATGGATTCCCTCGCACCGTGCCTCAGGCCGAGGCGCTCGATAAAATGGGCGTTGTTATCGACGTTGTTCTTTCTCTTGAGGTGGCCGATGAGGCAATCGTTGAGAGAATGAGTGGCCGTCGCGTTTGCGACAAGTGCGGGGCGTCCTTCCACGTGAAGTATAAGCCCTCCAAGGATGGCGAGCATTGTGATAAATGCGGCGCTGTTCTCAGTATGCGTCGCGATGATGCGCCCGAGGTTGTTCAAAGTCGTCTTGCTATTTATCACTCCACTACGGAGCCGTTAAAGGAATACTACGGCAACAAGGGTATTTTGAAGACGGTAGAGGGACAGGAGGAGGTATCTGATACCACCGCCTTGACCTTGGCCGCGTTGGGTGTTTGATAGCGTATGGTTATTGTAAAAAATTCCGAACAGTTGAAACGGATGAGAGAAGCCGGTAAAATTACCGGTGAGGCACTTGCGTATGCCCACGGCCTTGTGCGCGAGGGTATATCCACCAAGTACCTTGATGAGAGACTTCGCGCTTTCTTTGATAAGCACGGCGCGAAGCCCTCATTTCTCGGCTACGGCGGTTTTCCCGGCTGTGCCTGTATCAGTGTAAACGAAGAAGTCATTCACGGTATTCCTTCCGAAGACAAAATCCTCTTGGAAGGAGACCTTGTCAAAATCGATGTCGGTGCGTACTACCGCGGCTACCACGGAGATAGCGCCAGGACATTCCCGGTTGGCTCTGTGAGCGAGGAGGCCTGTCGCTTGATGGCTGTTACCAAGCAGTCCTTCTATGACGGCGTGCAATTCGCAATGGCAGGAAACCGCATCGGTGACATAGGAAGCGCCGTGGAAAAATGCGTAAAAGACGCCGGCTTTACGGTGGTTCGCAATTACGTGGGCCACGGAATCGGTCAGGCGTTGCACGAGGATCCTGAGGTACCGAACTTCGGTACGGCGGGCAGAGGCGTGCGTCTGTATCCGGGAATGACCATTGCCATTGAGCCAATGGTCAATGCCGGAGGGCATATGGTCCGGGTTTTGCAGGATGATTGGACGGTCGTCACGGTAGACGGCAGCTTATCCGCTCATTATGAAAATACGGTAGCGATTACCGAGCATGGAGCGGAGATTCTGACGGACGTGGGAGACGGTTAAGTCCCGCAAAAGCCAAACCAACGAAGGTAACCAGATTTTATTAGCCGCAAGGCATACCATTTGAAAGGAAAGGTCTTAGAATGGCAAAAGACGATTTGATAGAATTTGAAGACGGCGTGGTGGTAGAAGCACTGCCCAACGCGACCTTCAAGGTAAAGCTGCCGAATGGGTATATTATTACCGCCCATATTTCCGGCAAGCTGCGTATGAACTATATCAAAATTCTTCCCGGTGATACGGTAACGGTGGAGGTTTCGACCTACGACTTGACCAAGGGCCGTATTACTTGGAGAAAAAAATAACGGAAAAAGGAAAGGTATTCAACCATGAAAGTTAAGCCTTCCGTCAAGAAGATTTGCGAAAAGTGCAAAATCATCAAGAGAAAAGGCCGTGTGATGGTGATTTGCGAAAATCCCAAGCATAAGCAGAGACAGGGTTAATTAACCCCAAAACAAGCCGTAAAAACGGTAATTTAAAAGAAAGGATAATATCCAAATGGCTCGTATAGCTGGCGTTGATATTCCGAACAACAAGCGCGTTGAGTACGCCCTGACCTACATCTACGGTATCGGTGTAAAGAGCGCGCGTGACATTCTCGAGAAGACCGGTATCAATCCGGACACTCGTGCAAAAGACTTGTCTGAACAAGAGGTTGCAAAGCTTCGTGAGGAAATTGAAACTTCTTACCACGTAGAAGGTGACTTGCGCCGTGAGGTTGCACTCAACATCAAGCGCTTGACCGAAATTAACTGCTACCGCGGTGTCAGACATCGCAAGGGTTTGCCTGTCAGAGGACAGAGAACCAAGACCAATGCAAGAACGCGTAAGGGTCCCAAGAAGACCATCGCAAACAAGAAGAAGTAAGGAGTGAGAACAGATGGCAACACCGAATAGAAAGGTTGTTACGAAAAAGCGTCGTGAACGCAAAAATATTGAAAGTGGCGCGGCACATATCCGTTCTACTTTCAACAACACGCTCGTTACCATCACCGATGGCGCAGGCAACACGATTTCCTGGGCTTCTGCCGGTGAAATGGGCTTCAAGGGCTCCAGAAAGTCCACTCCCTATGCCGCACAGACCGCATCCGAGCACGCTGCAAAGCTGGCTATGGAGCACGGCTTGAAGACGGTAGAGGTTTACGTTAGAGGCCCCGGGTCCGGACGTGAGTCTGCCATTCGTGCACTTGCTACCGCAGGGTTGCAGATCACGATGATTAAGGACGTTACCCCCATTCCTCACAATGGCTGCCGTCCTCCTAAGCGTCGTCGCGTATAATAGCGGCCGCTGACAACTAAAAAAAGTATAAAGAAAGGTATGGTCATAAAAAATGGCAAGATATACAGGACCCAGCTGCAAGCTCTGCCGCAGAGAAGGCACTAAGCTCTTCTTGAAGGGTGAGCGTTGCACCTCCGGTAAATGCGCTTTTGACCACAGAAGCACGGCTCCCGGACAACATGGCGCTGCTCGTAAGAAGGTAGAAGAATACGGTAAGCAGCTGCGCGAAAAGCAGAAGGCACGCCGTTACTACGGTGTACTGGAAAGACAGTTCGTAAAGTATTACGAAATGGCTGAAGCACAAGAAGGCATGACGGGCGAAAACCTGCTCATCATCTTGGAGAGAAGACTTGACAACGTTGTTTACAGAATGGGTATGGCCGCTAGCCGTAAGGAAGCTCGTCAGCTCGTTCTTCATGCACACTTCACGCTTAACGGCAAGAAGGCTGCAACGCCCTCTTTGCTCGTAAAGCCCGGTGATGTTATCGCTGTTAAGGAAGGCAGCCGTGATTCCGCCAAGATTAAGAAGCTTGCTGAGCTTATGCAGAGCGTTGTTGCTCCCAAGTGGCTTGACGTGGATAAGGCTAACCTCGCTTGCAAGGTTCTCAATATGCCCGAAAGAGCAGATGTGGACTTTCCCTTCGAGGAACAGCTTATCGTCGAACTCTATTCCAAATAATCCCCGCCCTTGCATATACGAAGGTCGGCTGTTGCAAGGCGTCGCATAGTGCGTGGTATATATCCTGCGCTATGCTCCTTGCGGGGCTACCCCGTTTGTGCGCTTTTCCCCGCTTGTATGGGGCAAAAAATTAAAATTTAATAGGAGGATTAGAAATGATTGAGATAGAGAAACCCAATATTACGACGGTTGATTTGAGCGAGGACGGCAGCCGCGGCGAGTTCGTTGTTGAGCCTCTGGAAAGAGGCTACGGCATTACCTTAGGTAACTCTTTGCGCCGCATTTTGCTCAGCTCCTTGCCCGGATATGCCGCAACGGCTATCCGCATCAGAGACGTACTTCATGAAATTTCCACCGTTCCCGGTGTTAAAGAGGATTGCCCTGAAATCGTTTTGAACGTAAAGGGTATCATCGCAAAGCTTCACACCCAGAGCGCCAAGACCGTTGTTATCGAAGCGGTTGGTCCCTGTGATGTGACGGCAGGCGACATTATGCCTGACGCAGAGCTTGAAATTCTGAATCCGTCTCAGCACATTGCTACTGTTGGAAACGGCGAGCATTTTTATATGGAAATCACCTTTGACCACGGCCGTGGTTACGTGTCTTCCGATAAGAACAAGCAGAAGTACGTGGATCAGTCCTGCGGCGTAGGTGCGCCTATCGGTATGATTTTCACGGATTCTATTTTCACGCCTGTTTACAAGGTAGAATATAAGGTTGAGCCTGCCCGTGTTGGTGGCAACATCACCGACTATGACAAGCTTACCCTCCAGGTTCTGACGAACGGTACCATTGCAGCGAAGGAAGCCATTTCGCTGGGCGCCAAGATTCTGAATGAGCATCTCAACCTCTTTGTTGATATGTCTGATGAGGCCAAGAACGCCGAAATCATGATCGACAGATTGGAAACCAAGAAGGTAAAGGCTCTTGAGATGACCATTGAGGAGCTTGACCTGTCTGTTCGTAGCTTCAACTGCTTGAAGCGCGCAGGCATCGACACGGTTGAGGATTTGATCAGCCGTACCGAAGAGGATATGATTAAAGTCAGAAATCTTGGTAGAAAATCGCTTGAAGAAGTTATACAGAAGCTCCACTCTTTGGGTCTTGACCTGAAGAAGGTTGAGGAGTAATCTAACAAGGAGGTAAAAGGATATGTCCGGAAACAGAAAGCTCGGCAGAACGACTTCCCATAGAAAGCTTATGCTGAGAGGCTTGGTTACTTATCTTTTCGAGAACGGAAAGATTGAAACCACATATACTCGCGCCAAGGAAGTGGCCGCTATTGCAGACCAGATGATCACCTTGGCAAAGAATGCAAAGGCTGAAACCCGTCTTGCTGCTTACCGCACCGCCATGGGTTATATCACCAAGGAGGCTGTGGCTAAGAAGCTGTTTGACGAAATCGCTCCCGGCTACGAGAAGCTGACCAGCGGCTATACGCACGTATACAAGCTCGGTCCCCGTCGTGGCGACGGCGCAGAGATGGCCTTGGTAAAGCTTGCAGAGGAGAAGAAGGAGGAGCCCGTCGTTGAGGAAAAGAAGCCCGCGAAGAAGCCCTCTACTCGCAAGAAGGCTGCTGCCAAGAAGGTAGAAGAGGAAGTTGCTGCTCCCGTTGAGGAAGCTGTAGAAGCTCCTGCTACCGAAGAGGTTGCCGCTGAGGAACCCAAGACGGAAGAAACCCCTGCCGCTGAATAAGCGATAGGCTTATTACAAGCAAAAAGAGAGAACGAATCGGGTAAAACCGAGGCGTCCTCTCTTTTTTTCTTTTTGGCTTTGTTGTGCTTCGCGTCAGGGCTCTTTGGGGCGGCTCGGCTTTGCCTCATGTTAGGGGAGCGGCTATATTCGGCCTTGCTTTCCGGCGTGTTTTTTCGGCTTGCGGACTGGATGCTTCGGCGCCTTTTTGACCGTTTTTTTGCCTTTTTCCCTTGACCTTGCACGGTTTGGTGTAAACATATATTTGCATTTTGGAGAAAAAAGCGAAAAAACAGTGAAAAAAAGAGGAAGGGAGGCGCGATTTTGGTCAAAAAGCGAGAAAAACGGCATATTTATTTTAAAAAAGGCAGAAAACAGGCCTTAAAAATCGGCAGAAGATGGGTGAAGGAGGAGCGGTAAAAAAAGAATACAGATAAAGCAAGGCAGAAATTTTCGCCCAAAAGAAAGTAGAAAAAAACGATAAACACCTTGCGAAATTGAAAAAGCTGTGATAAAATAAGAGGGTAAGGATTGTTCGGCATTTGCTCGGACGGGAAAGGAGAAATTGGCGATGAACGCAGTGTTGTGGAAGAAAATTAAAGAAGCGGCGTCCTCTGTTTTGCCGATTGCTCTTTTCGTTTTTGCGTGTAACCTGACGCCCTTGGTGAATTTCACCGGCTACGAGATGCTCTCCTTCTTCTTTTCGGTGGTGATGCTGATTGTGGGAATCGGGCTGTTTAATTTGGGCGCGGATTGGGCTATGACGCCTATGGGCGAGCATATGGGTGCTTCTCTGACAAAATCCCGTAAATTTTTACTGTTGATTGGCGTGGCCTTCTTTATGGGCCTTTGCATTACCATTGCCGAGCCCGATTTGACGGTGCTTTCCGAGCAGCTGGAAAACGCCATTAACCCCATTCTTCTGGTGGGCGCGGTTGGCGTTGGCGTTGGTCTCTTTTTGGTGCTGGCGGTCTTTAAAATGCTTTTCCGTAAGCACTTGGCCTCTCTTTTGATGTTCTTTTATCTCGGCCTTTTTGCCTTAACGGCCATTCTGCTTATGAACAATAACGGCGCGCTTTTGGCCGCCGCCTTTGATTCGGGCGGCGTAACGACAGGGCCTATCACCGTCCCCTTTCTGATGGCCTTCGGCGTTGGTATCGCGGGTACGCTTGGCGGTAAGGACAAGGGTGAAAACAGCTTCGGTATCGTGGCACTTTGCTCTGTCGGTCCGATTTTGGCCGTGCTGTTGCTTGGCGTGTTCTCCACGGGCGAAATGCATTACGAGATGGTGGAATACACAATGGGCGGCAACATCTTTCTCACCTTCTTTGCTTCGGCACTTTCTGTGATGAAGGAGGTTGCCTTGGCGATTGCCTTGATTGCGGTTTTCTTTATCGTTTTGCAGTATGCTTATTTAAAGCTTCCCAAGGCGAAGCTGAAGCAGATTGGCGTTGGCATCGTGTATACCTACGTGGGTCTGGTGCTGTTCTTGACGGCAGCCAAGGTTGCGTTTTTGCCAATGGGCTTTAAGATGGGTACCCAGATTGCCGAGACGGCGCCCTTTGCGGTTGTTGCTGTCGGATTTATTTTGGGTCTGGTAACGGTTATGGCAGAGCCTGCCGTACACGTTTTAAACAAGCAGGTTGAGGAAATCACGGACGGTATGGTGAGCCGCAGGTCTATGATGGTTGCGCTCTCTCTCGGCGTTGGCATTTCCGTGGCGCTTGCAGGTCTGCGTATCGTTCTGGATTTCAGTCTTTTGTATTACATCGTGCCGGGCTATTTGCTCTCCTTGGGGCTTTCCTTCTTCGTGCCCGGTCTGTATACCGCTATCGCCTTTGACTCGGGCGGTGTTGCCAGCGGCCCTTTGACCTCCAGCTTCATTTTGCCCTTTGCTATCGGTGCTTGCGCCGCCTTGCAGGGCGAGGCCAAGATTTTGAGTGACGCCTTTGGCGTGGTTGCGATGGTTGCGATGACCCCCTTGATTACCATACAGCTTCTCGGCTTCCGTGCCATCGTTGCCAAACGGGTACGCGAAAGGATTGCCTGGTCGCGCATTCTGGGGGCAGACGACGAGCAGATTATGGATTTTGACGTATAACGCGCTTTCCCACATGACAGGCAAATGCCGCTTGCCCTTGGCAAGCGATACTGTGGTGAAATGCTGAAATAAGAAAGGAGGTCGGCTATGGAGACCGAAAAGAAAAAGGCGCCGCAAAAAGCGAAGCGCCAGAAAAAGCAGGCATCTCTGCCTGAAAGACCTGTTCTTTTGATTACCATCGTGTCAAGAAACAAGGCGGAGCTTTACGCTGACCTGCTTCAATCCTTTGAATCCAACATCCAGATGATAATGGCGGCCAAGGGAACGGCAAAAAGCGAAACCTTGCAGCTCTTGGGTCTGGTTGACACCGAAAAGGCGGTTATCGTCAGCGTGCTTCGTCACGAAAGGGCCATAGCGGCCATGGAAATGCTGGAAGAAAAATTCCGTACCATCAAAAACGGAAAGGGCGTTTCCTTCTTGGTGCCTGTGTCCGGCACCATTGGCGTGGCCATTTATCAATTTCTCTGTAACCAAAGGGCGTACGCACCCTTGGCTGAGGAGAAGAAAAGAGGTAAGCAATGAAATATCGGTACGAATGCATCGTTTGTATTGTAAACGCAGGATATAGTGACGAGGTGATGGATGCCGCGCGCGCCTTCGGTGCCACGGGCGGCACGGTGATTCACGCGCACGGAACTGCCAACCGCGAGGCCGAGCAGTTTTTCCATATCACCATTGAGCCTGAAAAGGAAATCGTGCTGATTCTGGTGCCAAGCCAGCTTCGCAACGATATTTTGCACGCCCTGTATAACCAAGTGGGGCTTAAAACCGAGGGTCAGGGAATTGCCTTTTCGCTTCCCGTAGAGCAGGCCGTTGGCTTGATGCAAAGCGATGCTGCGGCTCCCAAAAAGACCGAAAAGGAAAAGGTCGAAAAGGAAAAGACCGAAAAAGAACCCACCGAGAACGAATAAGAAAAAACGCCGCAGTCGCGGCGTTTTTTCTTATAGCGATGGGTGTTATCCTTTTTTCTTCAAGCGGATATAGTTGATGAAAATGGCAACGATGGCGAAAATTCCCACGTAGCCGAAGAAGGGATAAATGACGGAAATCAGATTGCCAAAGCCGAAGAAGCTGGAAATAAAGGCAATCGCCGAGAGAAGAAGGGCGTACACGTAGCCGTTTTTATAGGGCAGGCGTGCTTTGAGGTAAACGCAAACGCCGCCAAGACAGGAAAGCGCCGCGCCGAGCATTGCCAAAAGGAGCAGAGCGGCGTACAGATACCCGACAGGCTCGCCCAGGGCCGAGGCCAAGGAGAGCATCGGCAGAGAGGAGGCGAGAGCCTCGGGATAAGCGGCGAGCGCCAGAAGAATGCCGCCGCCCACAAGCGTCAAGAGTGCGGCACCGAGAAAAAGGCCGCGCCAAGCGATTTTCGGGGAAGAGATATGGGGCGCAATAGGCACTAAAATGCCGAGCGCGCCGAGAATGCTGTACGAGACGTAAAGCACGGAGGAAACGGAGAAATGGGGGAAAAAGAAGGAGGGCTCGTTTTTCGGAAGGAGCGAAAGTCCGTTGCCCCCAAAGGCGATAACGCCCCAAACGGCCACCACAAAGGCAAAGAGGGTTAAAAGGGGAACGCAAAGGGAGAAGAAGCGGGAAAGAGAGGCTATGCCGGGCGCGGAAAGAAGGGCGGCGACAAGGCAAAAAACGGCGGCGGCAAGGTAGGGCGGAAGGCCGAAAAGCTGCTCGGTCATAGAGCCGACGCCCGCCACCATCACGATGAAAATTCCAAAAAGCATCAAGCTTTCGATAGCGCCCACAAGAAGTCCTAACCGCTTGTTGCCCGAGGGAACGATAACGGCGTCCATTTCAGAGATGCGCCCAAGCATCGCAACGCGCAGAATCAAAATGCCAACGAGGGCAAAAAGAAGCATCGAGAGAAGAAATCCGAAAAGTCCGATAAGGCCGTAGGACGAGAAAAACTGAAAAAGCTCCTGACCCGAAACGAAGCCGGCGCCCAAAACGCATCCTGCCACGATGAAGGCAAGGCGAAACGAGGTGATGTATGCCATATGGTCCTTTCTGTTTTGCTACAAAGCACAAAACGGCTTACAAGCATCCCCTTTTCAACGGAAAAGGAGATGCTTGCTTTAAAAACAGTTGAATGGGCGCAGGAGAATGCCGAGGGCCTCGTCTTGCGCGCAAGGAAGGATGAATATGAAAAGTCGCGTTAGTTCTTCAAGGAGTGAATGGGGGCGGGGATTCTTCCGCCGCGGCCGATAAAGGCGGCAGGGGAATAGGGGCGCAGGGGCATTACAGGTGCGTCACCCAGAAGGCCGCCGAAGGAAACGGAGTCACCAACCGTCTTGCCGATGGCGGGAATTACGCGCACGGCGGTGGTTTTGGTGTTGGCAACGCCGATGGAAAGCTCGTCTGCAATGATGGCGGAGATAATGTCGGCAGGGGTGTCACCGGGAACGGCAATCATATCAAGACCAACCGAGCAAACGGCGGTCATCGCTTCCAGCTTTTCGATGGAAAGCGCGCCCGTTGAGACGGCTTCAATCATGCCCTCGTCCTCGGAAACGGGAATAAAGGCGCCCGAAAGACCGCCCACGTGCGAGGAGGCCATAACGCCGCCCTTCTTAACTGCGTCATTCAGAAGCGCAAGCGCCGCCGTTGTGCCGTGACCGCCACAGCGTTCCAGACCCATATTTTCCAAAATGCGCGCCACCGAGTCGCCAACGGCGGGGGTGGGGGCAAGAGACAGGTCAACGATGCCGAAGGGAACGCCCAAGCGGCGCGAGGCCTCCGAGGCCACAAGCTGACCCATACGGGTGATTTTGAAGGCGGTTTTCTTGATGGTTTCAGCCAGAGTAGAGAAGTCGCAGTTGCCTGCCTCCTTGATGGCGGCGGCAACAACGCCGGGGCCCGAAACGCCCACGTTGATAACCGTTTCTCCCTCGCCAACGCCGTGGAAGGCGCCTGCCATAAAGGGATTGTCGTTGGGAACGTTGGCAAAGACAACGAGCTTGGCGCAGCCGATGGATTCACGGTCTGCGGTGCGAAGGGCGGCGTCCTTGATGATATGGCCCATCTTGGCGACCATATCCATATTGATGCCTGCCTTGGTGGAGGCAAGGTTGACGGAGGAGCAAACGCGCTCCGTTTCTGCCAGGGCTTCGGGAATGGAGTCAATCAAGGCCTCCGCTGCGCGCGTGGCCCCTTTTTGTACGAGCGCGCTGTAACCGCCGATAAAGTTAATGCCAAGGGTGGAGGCGGCTCTGTCCATGGTGCGCGCCAAGTCGGCCATACGGTCGGCAGGGATAGCGCCCGCTATCATGGAAATGGGGGTAACGGACACGCGCTTGTTGATGATCGGAATACCGTATTCCTTCTCAATCTGCTCTGCTGTTTCGCAGAGGTTAGCGGCGGTCTTGGTGATTTTATCGTAGACGTTGCGGCAAAGCTTGTCTGCATCGTCACTCACGCAGTCGTAAAGAGAAATGCCCATCGTAACGGTACGGATGTCAAGCTTCTCGTCACGAATCATACGGATGGTTTCGTGTATTTCCTGTCTGTTGTGCATAGGGCTTGTCCTTTTCTTGTTTCGCTTTGGGATTAAATTCTGTGCATCGCGTTGAAGATGTCCTCGTGCATCGTGTGAATTTCCAAGGCGTTGGCCTTGCCGAGTGCCGTCATCTCGTCCACAAACGCACCGAAGGGAATGGTAAGCGCGTCAATATCCACCACCATTATCATAGCGAAAAAATCCTGTAAAACCGATTGGGAAATCTCTGCAATATTGACGCCGTACTTGGCGCAAATCTCGCTGACCTTATGGATGATGCCCACGGAGTCCTTACCCGTAACGCTGATAACCGCTTTCATAAATACCTCTTTCCCGCAATGCTGCGAAGTCTTTTTCGTCGTGCTTTTTTTCGATTGTATAACAAGAACACTATACCATATTTTTTGCTTTATTTCAAGAGGAAAGCGGGAATTTTAGCAAAAAAAGCAGGGCTCCGTCGCATTTTGGAAAGAGGGCGAACACTTCCGATGCGGCAAGGCGGAAAAAAGAAGAAAAGAGAGGAAAAAATCAGCAAAAAAAGCGCAAAAATATTTGCAATTTACTCAAATATATGGTATAATATATTATCTATGACTATACCTATTTGAATTACGCTTTGTTTCAGACCGCCGAAAAGCGCGGCAGAATGGAGATTTATATGAAATGCCCTGCGTGTAATTCGGGCGAAAGTCACGTGCTTGACAGTCGCCATACCGAAGAAGGAAACAGCATTCGCCGCCGCCGCGCTTGCGCGGCCTGCGGAAAGCGCTTCACCACCTACGAGGTGATTGAAACCTCGCCCATCGTGGTGATTAAAAAGAACGGCACCCGAGAATTTTTTGACAGACATAAGCTCAGCGGCGGCATTATGCGCGCCTGCGAAAAGCGCGAGGTGGACGTTGAGGAGCTTGTCAACGGAATCGAGCGAGACCTGCAAAATATGCTGGTGGCGGAAATCACCACCAAGGAGCTTGGCGAGATGGTAATGGAGCGGCTTCGCCAGACGGACGCGGTTTCTTACGTGCGCTTTGCCTCGGTGTACCGCGAGTTTAAGGACGTGGACACCTTCTTGGAGGAGCTGAACAAAATCATTCGGCACGGCAATTCGTGAGAAGCCGTGGCTTATTTCCTTGAAGCAAGAGGAAGAAAGGAACGCATATGATTAGAAGCATGACCGCCTTCGGCAGAGGGCGCTATGAGGGCGAGAAAAAGGCCTATACGGTTGAAATTCGCTCGGTGAACAGTCGGTATCTTGACGCGACGGTGAAAACGCCCCGTGCCTATTCCTTTTTGGAGGAAAAGATAAAGGGATACGTGCAAACGCGCGTGACCTCGCGCGGAAAGGTGGAGATTTTTCTTTCCGTGGAAAGCAAGGGCGGCTCGGACGCTGCCGTCTCGCTTGACGAGGCGCTTGTTGAGGGCTACGTCGAGGCGCTTGGCATTTTGAAGGAAAAATACGGCCTTCGTGATGACGTTTCCGTTATGAGCGTTGCCTCCTTGCCTGACGTTTTTCGTTTGGTAAAGAAGGAGGAGGACTTGGAGGAGGAGTGGCCCGAAATCGAGCAGGCGCTTGCCTCTGCGGCCAATGAATACGCCGCCATGCGTGACGCGGAGGGCCAAAGACTTTCCGTTGATTTGCGGAGCAAGGCCGAGAAAATCAAGGCCATTGTTGCCGAAATACAGGTGCTGTCCGAAAAGGACGTTGTCTCTTACCGCGAGCGCTTGGAGGAAAAGCTGCGCGCCATTCTTGCCGATCATCAGGTTGAGCCCGATGAGAGCCGTATATTGACAGAGTGCGCCGTGATGGCCGACCGTCTTTGTGTGGATGAGGAGCTTGTGCGCCTTGGCAGTCACCTGAAGGCGTTTGATGAAATTCTGGATGCGCGTGAGCCCGTTGGCCGCAAGCTTGACTTTTTGATGCAGGAGATGAACCGCGAAATCAATACCACGGGGTCTAAATGCTCCAACAGCGATATTGCACAGCTGGTGGTTGCTGTCAAGTGCGAGCTTGAAAAAATCCGCGAGCAAATTCAAAACATAGAATGAAACGCCGTAGCGCTACGACGGAGCGCGAGGTGGAAGGAGTCGTATGAAATTCATTAACGTTGGTTCGGGCAATATGGTGGCCGCAGGGCGCGTTGTCGCCTTGGCAAGCCCCGATTCTGCCCCCATTAAGAGACTCGTACAGATAGCCAAGGAGGAGGGCCGCGTGGTTGACGTCTCCTGTGGGCGACGCACGAGAACCGTGATTTTTACAGATAGCGAGCATTTGATTTTGTCTGCCATCAAGGCAGAAACCATCTCCAACCGTATGGGCGACAGCTCCGACGAGGGCGAGGATGAGGACACCGAGGAGTAAGAAAGCTCTTTTCCTTACGGTGCAAGCAATACTTACAAGGTTACAAAAAAACAATAATACAGTGAACGAAAATCGGAAAGGATTTTTTAGATATGATTAACGACAACCGTATGATTTACCCCCCCATTCCCGAACTGACCGAAAAGGGAAAGTACAACCGCTACGAGCTGGTTATCGCCGTTGCCAAGGGCGCACGTGCTGTTACCAGCGAGTATCTCGAAATGCGTGAGAACGCCGAGCGCATGATCAATGACAGAGAGACGGATAAGCCCCTTCTGTCCTTGATTGACACGGAATACCGTGACGAAAAGGCCGTTCGTATCGCCATTTCCAGATTGCATGACGGTAAGTACCGTATTCGCCGTCCCGGCGAGGCCGTACAAGAGGAAGAGCCCCAGGAGGCGTAAGCAAACGCGCAACCTCTTGCCTAAAACCGAGAAAGGATAAAGAAGAGTGAAAACCGTTCTGACCGTTCGTCTGCTTGACGTTGCCTTTCGCGCTGACCGAGGATACGATTATTATCTGTCCGAGGAAGCCGAGGGGGAGAGCCTTTATGGGCGCATCGTCACCGTTCCCTTCGGGAAGGGCAACCGCACGGCCTACGCCTTGGTGGTGGCAGAGCGGAAGGAGGAGGGGGATGACCCCCGTATCAAAACGGTGCTTTCCACTCTCTCGAAGGAGTTTTGCCTAACGGCAGAGACCGTCAGGCTTTGCCTCTTTTTGCACGATTATCTGCTTTGCTCGGTGGGTGAGGCGGTGCGCGCGGCAATGCCTGCCAAGGCGCTCGGCTTGCTTAAAGAGGAATACCTTGCGGAAAACGCCCTTATGCCAAAGGGGCGAAACGGAGAAATTCTCGCCTACGTGCGCGCCAATCCCGGCGTTTCGGCAGAGAAGCTTGCAGAGGTCTTTGGGGCCTCGGCTCGCTCCCGACTTTCCAAAATGGTCAGAGAGGGGCTGTTAACCAAGCGCTGTCGGCTGACCGAGGAGGCGCACGCCAAAACGGTGCGCGTTTACGCCGTTGCAGCAGACAAGGACACGGCCGCGCGGCTATTGGCAATGGACTCCCTGCCCGATGGGGAAGGGGTGCGCGGCAAACGGGTTTTTACAAGCGAATCGCAAAGAATGGCGTATCGCTTTCTTCTTGCCGAGGGGCCAACGGTGGAGGCAGACGTGATGCTTCGCCTCGATATTTCCGCATCTCCTTTGCAAACGCTTCTGCGGCGCGGGCTTCTCACCGTTGAGGAACGGGAAATAGACAGAAATCCGTACGCCCTTCTCGCACAAAAGCGGGATACGCGGCAGGTGCGCCTTTCGGCCGCGCAGGAGGAGGCATATGCCTCTCTTTCGGCGCTGTACGATAAGCACGAGCCCGCCTGTGCCTTGCTTCACGGTGTGACGGGAAGCGGCAAGACGCTCGTGATGATGAAGCTTTTGGACAAGGTGCTGGGCGAAGGCAGGCAGGCCATTCTGCTTGTTCCCGAAATTGCCCTGACACCGCAAACGGTGGGCATCTTTTGCTCCCGATACGGAGAGAGGGTTTCGGTTCTCCATTCCCGCCTTTCCGTCGGCGAGCGGTTTGACGCCTATCGCAAGATTTATAATGGCAAGGCAGACCTCGTTATCGGAACGCGAAGCGCGGTTTTTGCCCCGCTTTCTCGCCTCGGTCTGATTATTTTGGACGAGGAGCACGAGCATACCTATAAATCTGACGCGTCGCCGCGCTATCACGCAAGAGACGTGGCGGCTTTTCGCTCCAAGGAGCATAACGCCCTGACCGTTTTGGCATCCGCAACACCCTTGGTGGAGGATTATTACAAGGCCAAAACGGGCAAATACACCTTAGTTCCCTTGAAGGAGCGCTACGGTGGCGCCACCTTGCCAACGGTTGAGGTGGTGGATATGCGCGAGGAGCTTCGCGCAGGAAATACCTCCTCGGTCAGTCGGCTTCTCGCTGACAGATTAACGGAGGCCAAGGAAAAGGGCGAGCAGGCCATTCTGTTTTTGAATAGGCGCGGCTATTATCACACCGTTTCCTGTCGCGGCTGCGGCGAGGCGCTGGAATGTCCTCATTGCTCCGTTGCCCTTTCCTACCACAGCGGCTACAAGGGCACCTATCTTCTTTGCCACGCCTGTGGCTATAAGGCGCAAATGCCCTCCCTTTGCCCTGCCTGTGGCGGAAAGCATCTTTCCTTCGTTGGCGCGGGTACGCAAAAGGCGGAGGCCGAGCTTGCCCTCTCCTTCAAAACCATTCGTATGGATGCCGACACCACGGTGAGCAAGGCCTCCTACGAGCGCTTGCTTGACAGGTTTCGCGGCAAGGAGGCGGATATTCTGCTCGGTACGCAGATGGTTACCAAGGGACACGATTTTCCTGCCGTTTCGGTGGCGGGCGTATTGCTTGCGGATTCCACGCTGCATATGAGTGATTTTCGTGCATCCGAGCGAACCTTTTCGCTCTTAACACAGGTTATCGGGCGCGCAGGGCGCGCCAAAACCGCGGGCAAGGCCGTGATACAGACCTTCTGCCCCACCCATCCCGTGATACGCTTGGCGGCTATGCAGGATTACGAGGGCTTTTATGCCGAGGAAATCCGCTTGCGACAGGCCTTGCTGTACCCGCCGTTTTGCGATTTTGCCGTGGTGCTTTTGCGCGGGAAGGAGGAAAGCCGATTGCTTGCTGACGCCAAGGAGGCCGCAGACGCCTTAGCCGCCCTCTTACAAAAGGAGGCCGCGGATTTGCCTGCGATGCTATACGGGCCGCTTGAAATGCAAAACTACAAGGTGGCAGAGCAGTATCGCGTCAAGCTTTTGGTGAAATGCCGCTTGACAACGAGAATGCGTGCGCTTTTCGGCAGATTCCTGACGGTTTTCTCGGCAAGCCACGAAAATACCGCTGTTCACGTTGATTTCAATCCCACGGAGACGTAATCTCGCCTCCCTGTTATGCTCCTGTCGGAGCGAAAGGAGAATACATATATGGCATTACTGAACATTCGGACGGAGAAGGACCCGATTTTGAGAAAAATCAGCCGTCCCGTCATTGAAATAACCCCTCGCATCACCACCCTGCTTGACGATATGATTGACACCATGCACGAGGCAAACGGCTGCGGCCTTGCGGCTGTGCAGGTGGGCGTTTTGCGCCGCGTGGTCGTCATTGAAGTGGAGGAGGGAAAAATCTACGAAATGATTAACCCCGAGATTGTCGCAACGGAGGGGCATCAGGAGGAGGCCGAGGGCTGTCTTTCTCTGCCTGAGCGCTGGGGCACAACCTCGCGTCCTATGAAGGTGACGGTCAAGTACACCGACCGTAAGGGCAAGGAGAAAACCCTGACGGGAGAGGGACTTTTGGCGCGCGCCATTTGCCACGAAACCGATCACCTGGACGGCAAGCTCTTTATCGACGTGATGATTCGCGAGGATAAGGAATAAAACCCTCCGAAAAAGAAAATAATTCCATCAAGAAAGGATATGGGTATGAGAATCGTATTTATGGGAACGCCCGATATTGCGGCAACCTGTCTTTCGGCTATTCTTGCTGAGGGCAAGCACACCGTTGTCGGTGTCGTTTGTCAGCCTGACAAGCCCCAGGGGCGCGGAATGGTGTTAACGCCGCCGCCCGTGAAGCGTCTTGCACAGGAGCAGGGGATTCCCGTTTTTCAGCCCGCATCCTTGAAGGGCGGCGTGCTGCTTCCTTTGCTTTCTATATGGCGCCCTGATATTATCGTTGTGGTTGCCTATGGCAAGATTCTTCCTTCCTACGTGCTTTCCTATGCGCCCTACGGCTGCATCAATTTGCACGTTTCTCTGCTTCCCAAGTACAGAGGGGCAGCGCCTATGCAGCGCGCCATTATGGCAGGGGAGCGCGAAACGGGCGTTTGCGTGATGCAGATGGACGAGGGCTTGGATACGGGCGATATACTTGCCAAGCGCACCTTCCCGATTACCGATAAGGACGATTTCGGAACGGTACACGATACCTCGGCTCTGGTGGGCGGCGCGCTTCTTTGCGAAACGCTTGCCGCTATCAAGAATGGGAGCGTTGCTCCCGAAAAGCAGGTGGGCGAGCCCTCCTACGCCGAAAAAATCACCAAGGCGAATACCGCCCTTGATTTCTCCTTGCCTGCCCATCGGCTTTTCGCGCAGATTCGCGGGCTTTCCCCCATTCCGCTGGCCTACACCAAAACGCCCGATGGCAAGCTTTTGAAGGTCGTTAAGGCCGCGTTGGCACAGGGCACAGGTCGGCCCGGCGAGGTGATTTCTCTTTCTACCGAGGGCGAGGGTCGCATTACCGTTGCCTGCGGCGAGGGAGCTATCTCTTTGCTTTGCGTCTTGCCGGAGGGCAAGGGAAGAATGCTTGCCGCTGATATGATACGCGGCAGAAAAATCAAAGAGGGAGATATTCTTTCTCTATGAACGTGCGAAAAAAAGCGGCGGCTCTGCTTTCCGCTTGGGAAAAAGAGGACGGCTTTGCCAACCTGATGCTGACGGACGAGATTTTGGAGCAGGCAGGTGAAAATGCCGGTGTCTTAACCGCCCTGTTTTACGGTGCGGTGGAACGCAAAATCTCCTTGGATTTTGCCATTGCCTCTCTGTCGGGTCGCTCGATTTCGGAGATTGGCGCGCACACCAAGCAGCTTTTGCGGCTTGGGCTTTACCAGATATACTTTATGCAAATTCCTACCTACGCCGCGGTGAACGAAACGGTGGCGCTGGGTAAAGATAAAGCGGAGAGGGGCTTTTTGAATGCTGTTTTCCGCGAGGCTCTGCGAAGGGGCGAGCGTCCCTTGCCCGATAAAAGCAAGCTTGCGCGATACCTTTCGGTAAGAGAGTCCTTTCCCCCGGCCACCGTCAAGCGCTTTCTTGACTTGTTCGGACAAGAGGACACCGAGGCGCTGCTTGCTGCCTATAACTGCGTTTTGCCCTTGACGCTTCGCTTGGTGAAGGGGGAGCGCGAGGCTTATATCCAACGGCTTGCCGAAATGGGAATTTCGGCCGAGGCGGCACCGTACGCCAAAAACGGCGTTCGCGTTCTGACGCCCGTTTCGGTTGCGCGATTGCCCGGCTACGCCGAGGGCGACTTCTTCGTGCAGGACGAGGCCTCCCAGCTGGCAACGGCCGTGCTTGACGCCAAGGAGGGCTTACGCATTGTTGACGTTTGCGCCTGCCCCGGCGGAAAAACGGCAGGGGCGCTGGCAGATGCGAAAGGCAAGGCCGAGTCCTTTGCCTTTGATTTACACGAAAGCAAGCTTTCCTTGATTACGAACGGCCTTGCAAGGCTTGGTCTTTCGGCCACGGTCGGCGCGGTTGACGCGCGAGTGGGAAGAGAGGATTTGTTTGATACGGCAGACCGCGTGATTTGCGACGTGCCCTGTTCAGGGCTTGGCGTTTTGGGCAAGAAGCCCGATTTGCGCTATCGCCTGCCTTCTGCGGATTTGCCCACCTTACAGTATGACATTTTAAAGACCTCTATGCGTTACGTTAAGAAGGGCGGCGTTTTAGTGTATTCCACCTGTACGCTCTTGCCCGAGGAAAACGAAGGGAACGTTTCGCGATTTTTGGAGGAAAACCCACAGTTTGTTGCCGAGGACTTTTCCTTTGGCGAGCTGCATAGCAAAAACGGACAGCTGACGCTGCTGCCCTTTAAGCACGGCACGGACGGATTTTTTATCGCCAAGCTGCGCCGCGTACAATAACGAACGAAAAGCAAACGAAACGGAAAGGAAGTAAAGGCGTGAACTCTTTGTCAACGACATTTCTTTTGGATATAGCAAGCCTTTACCCCTCGGAGCTTGAGGCGTTCTGTCGCGAAAACGGCGAGCCTGCCTATCGCGCAGGACAGCTCTTCGCCTTTCTGCAAGGCGGAACACCCTTTGAGGAAATGTCCTCCTTGCCCAAGAGTCTTCGCGCGCTTTTAAAGGAGCGTTGTCTATACACGCTGCCAAGCGTTGAAAAAAAGCTGGTGTCTGCCATTGACGGCACCGTAAAGTATTTGCTTCGCCTTTATGACGGAGAGTGCATCGAGAGCGTTTTTATGCGCTACAAGCACGGAAACACCCTTTGCATTTCCAGCCAGGTGGGCTGTCGAATGGGATGCGCCTTTTGCGCCTCCACCATTGGCGGCAAGGTGCGCGACCTTCTTCCCTCGGAGCTGATAGGCCAGATAGTTGCCGCCGAAAAGGACACGGGTGAG
This sequence comes from Eubacteriales bacterium, assembly GCA_045661325.1. Lineage (GTDB taxonomy): Bacteria > Bacillota > Clostridia > Oscillospirales > CAG-272 > UBA1740. Next base: position 38,583 of record JAZRFK010000045.1, read on the forward strand.
AAGGTTTCCAACGTTGTGATGATGGGAATCGGCGAGCCCTTGGATAACTACGATAACGTTTTGCGCTTTTTGCGCCTTTTGAATCACGAAAAGGGCCTGCATATCGGCTACCGCCACGTTTCCCTTTCCACATCGGGCTTGGTGGACGGTATTTTGCGCCTGGCCAAAGAGTCGCTCCCCATCACCCTTTCGATTTCCTTGCACGCGGTGACGGACGAGAAGCGCTCGGCCTTAATGCCCGTTAACCGCCGCTATCCCATCAAGGAGCTGCTTTCTGCCTGCGTTGCTTACTATAAGGCAACCGAGCGGCGCATTTCCTTTGAATATACCTTGATTGCAGGGAAAAACGACACGGTGGAGGAGGCCAAGGCCTTGGCAAGCCTTTTGAAAAACGCTTTTCGCGGAACGAAGGCACCCTTGCACGTGAATTTAATTCGTGTCAACGAGGTCGAGGAAAGCGGCTTTTCGCGGCCCGATAAGGAAAGCGCCAAGCGCTTTGCCGACACCCTGATAGCAAACGGGGTAAACGCCACTTTGCGCCGAAGGCTCGGCGCTGACGTGAACGCCGCCTGCGGCCAGCTGCGGCGACTTGACAAGAGAGAAACGGGACAGAAAGAGAATAAAGAATGAACGTATGCGGATTAACCGATTCGGGTATGTGCCGTGCCGAGAATCAGGACTGCTTTGCCTATTCTGCCTTACAGGGCAGGGATAAGACAGGGAAGGACACCCTGGCGCTCGCCGTGGTTTGTGACGGTATGGGCGGCGCTCACGGGGGTGAAACGGCAAGCCGAGTGGCAGTAACGGCCTTCGTGGAAAAAATGGCCGTAGAGAAAAAGCGGGATGAGGGCGCCTTAAAGAACGCCATTCTTGCCGCGAACACGGCGGTGTATCGAAAAAGTCGCGAGGAGGAGCGCTTCTCGGGAATGGGAACCACGTTGGTTTCCGCCTTGGCGGGAAAGAAGGAGGTTCTGGTTGCGTACGTGGGCGACAGCCGCGCGTACCTGCTTCATCAGGGCGAGCTTCGCCAGCTGACGCGCGACCATTCCTATGTGCAAACCTTGGTTGACAGTGGGAAGATTACCCAAGAGGAAGCCAAGCATCACCCTATGAAAAATCTGATTATGCGCGCGGTCGGCGTAAAGAAAACGGTCGAGCCCGATGCCTTCTCGGTGTCCTGGGAGGAGGGAGACGTTCTCCTGCTTTGCTCGGACGGGTTCAGCAACGAGGTTTCCCCTGACCAGACGGCGAGCATACTGTCCTTGAAGCAGGAGCCGCTTTCCCAAAGAGCGCGCGAGCTGATAGGTGCCGCAAATTGCGCGGGCGGCGACGACAATATTACCGTGCTTTTACTTGAAAACACAAAGGAGAATGAATGGAATGTTGAATGCCAATGATTATTTGAACACCGTATTTGACGACAGATACAGAATCCTCAGAGAAATCGGGCGCGGCGCATCCAGTATCGTGTTCGTTGCCGAGGATATGATGAAGGAGTGCCAGGTTGCTATCAAGCTTTTGGATAGCGATGCTGATGAATATAAGGTCAATTCCAAGAGCTTCCAGAACGAAATCGAGGCTCTTACCAATATGGATTTTCACGCCAACATCGTGGGCATTTATGACGCCTCCTTTGAGGGCAAAATTCACTATATCGCGATGGAGTACGTGCAGGGCTGCACGCTGCGTCGCTATATGGACACCCATAAAATTCTTCCCGAGAGCATTATCATCGACTTTGCCTCGCAGGTGTTGGACGCTTTGCGCGCCGCGCATAGCAACGGCATCGTGCATCGCGACATCAAGCCCCAGAATATTCTCTTGACGCAGGCGGAGGACGGAAACGAGGTGCAGCTTGTCAAGCTTGCTGACTTCGGTATTGCCCGCTTGCCCGAGAATGATCGCTTTATGATGAAGGACAGAGGCATCGGAACGGTGCATTATATCAGTCCTGAACAGGCCTCGGGTGCGCCCGTAACTGCCAGAAGTGACCTGTATTCCCTCGGCGTTCTGATGTACGAGATGGCAACGGGCAAGGCGCCCTTCCACGCCGACAGCGCCACCGCCATCATCACCCAGCACCAGACCGATTTGCCCGAGGATCCCCGCAGCTATAACCCCAACCTTTCCGTTGGTATGAAGCAGATTATCTTAAAGGCGATGGAAAAGGATCCTGCCCGTCGCTTCAAGAGTGCAGACGAAATGCTGCGCGCCTTGACCCGTTTGCAACACGGAGACGCCGTTATCTTCGAAACCAAGGAGAAGGAGCCTAAGCCTCCCAAGACCTACAAGGAGGCCAAGGTGAAGGAAAAGAAGGAAAAGAAGGAAAAGACGGAGGGCGCGCGCAAGGAGATACTCGCATTCCTCGGTGGCCTTAACCGCCGCTGGCTGGTGGGCATTGCCGCAGGCCTTCTGGCGATTGCCGTTATCGTGGGCACGGTGCTTTTAATCGTGCTTCCCGACCATTCGGGCACCCACGAGGTCAAGAACTATATCGGACAGACCTTGGAAAGCGTAAACGCGAGAGATGACGTGCGCGTTACCCGTGTGACCTACCAGTATAATGCCGCGCCCTTCGGCACCATTATCGACCAATCCCCCAAGCAGGGCGCGATGGAGTCGGGCGATGTGGATATTGTGACCCTGGTGGTTTCCTGCGGCGAGAGCATCGGCGCTATCGGAAAGCTGACCTACACCGATTGCCAGAGCTTCGCTACCGCCAAGGCGGCGTTGGAAAAGGAAAATCCCCTGCTTTCCGCCACCTTTGAGATGCGATATGCCGAAAAGCACACCGAGGGTCTGCCTGTTGACGCTGTTGTTGCGATTGATTTTCTTAACGATATGGGTATCGCCATGACAACCTTCCCCCTCTCCGTTCCCAGCCAAAACGGGCGCTACAACGTAGAGAAAAATGACATTGGAACGATAGTTCTGTACGTCAACCCCGCACCTGCCCAATGAAAGAAATAAAGGGGCTTTTGGTAAAGGGACTTGGCGGCCTTTACGAGATTGAAGGAGAAGACGGCGTGCGCTACGCCTGTCGCGCCAAGGGTATTTTGAAAAAGGATGACGGAAAGCTTTTGATGGGAGACACTGTCTCGCTTTCCGTTGATGAAAGCGGAAAGGGCGAAACGGCTATAACGGGTATTTTGCCGAGAAGAAACGCCTTAATTCGCCCGCCGCTTTCTAACGTTACTTATATGCTTTTAACGGTGGCCGCCGCCAATCCCGAGCCCTCCACCGTCCTTCTTGACAGAATGACGGTGATTTGTGAAAAAGAGGGCATCGTGCCGATTCTGCTTGTCAACAAGCGGGATTTGAACAGGGAGGGGGCGGAGGCGCTTGCCGCTATTTATCGCCGCGCGGGCTACCGCGCCTTTACCGTTTCCGCGGCGAATGGCGAGGGGATAGACGAGGTTTCGCTTTTCTTAAAGGAGGCCTTGGCATCGGGCGAAATTGCCTGCTTCGCGGGTGCGTCCGGCGTTGGAAAATCAACGCTGATGAACGCGCTTTTTCCCGACGTTGCCAGAGAAACGGGTGCGCTCAGCCAGAAAACCAATCGAGGACGGCATACCACGCGCAGCGTGGAGCTTTTCTCGGTATATAACGGTTGGCTTGCCGACACGCCCGGCTTTAGCCTTTTGGATTTCGTGCGCTTCGATTTCGTCACGCTTGCGGAGCTTGAGGGCTGCTTCCCCGAATTTGCGCCGCACCTGACAGGCTGTCGCTATACCGACTGCACGCACGGAACGGAGGACGGCTGTCGGATTTTGGAGGCGCTCTCGCGGAAAGAAATTGAAGAAAGCCGCTATAACAGCTTCCGTGAGCTTTTTGCCCTTCTGAAAGAGAAGGAAAAAAGTATTTACGACGGAAACAAGAAAAAAATTTAAAAAAGCTCTTGACAAATGCACAAAGATGTGCTACAATGCATCTGTTATCCGAAGACAGCAGGTTACCGTAAAAGTGGCAACACCATCCTGCCGAGGTGAAGCACAATCGTTTTATATGAATGAATTGCGTCCTTTTCCTCGCAAGTTGCTGTTTTGCGGGAAAAGGATTTTTTTATTGCATCAAAAACGGAGGTAAACTGAAATGCCCAGTCAGAAAATTCTGGAACAGAAGCAGGCGCTGGTTGCTGAACTGGCAGCGAAGCTGAAGAACGCTTCCTCCGGTGTACTCGTAAAATACGAGGGTATCACCGTAGAAGACGATACCAAGCTTCGTGCCGCATTGCGTGCAGCAGGCGTTGAGTATTCTGTTGTTAAAAATTCTCTTACAGGTCGTGCGTGCGAAGAAGCAGGCTTGGGTGAGATGAAGCAGTATCTCACCGGTATGACTGCTATTGCCACCTGCGAAAATGACGCAGTGGCTCCCGCCAAGATCATGAAAGAGTATCAAGAAAAGGTAGAATCCTTCGAGATTCGTGCCGGCTTTGTTGACGGCGAGGTTCTTGATAAGGCAGGCGTTGAGGAGTTGGCAAGCATTCCTTCCAAGGAAGTGCTCGTTGCCAAGGTTCTCGGCAGCTTGACTTCTTCCTTGTACGCATTTGCTCGCGTATTGCAGGCTAAGATCGACAAGGATGGCGGCGCAGCCGCAGACGCTCCTGCCGAAGCGTAATTTGGCAAACACATTTTGATTAAAAAAGAAGAAAATATTGGAGGTATCTCACAATGAACGAAAAGACCACTCAAATTCTTGACCTTGTTAAAGGTTTGACCATTCTTGAGCTTGCTGATTTGGTAAAGGCTCTGGAAGAGGAGTTCGGCGTATCCGCTGCTCCCGTTGCTGTTGCAGGCGTTGCCGCTCCCGGCGCTGCTGCTGCTCCCGCTGCTGAAGAGAAGACCGAGTTCGACGTAGTATTGACCGACGCAGGCGCTTCTAAGCTCGGCGTTATCAAGGCTGTTCGTGCCATCACCGGCTTGGGCTTGGCAGAGGCTAAGGCTATGGTTGAGGAAGCTCCCAAGGCTATTAAGTCCGGCGTTTCCAAGGAAGAGGCTGACAAGATTGCTGAGGAGCTCAAGGCTGCCGGCGCTACCGTTGAGGTTAAGTAAGTTTCTCCTATTTGGGTTCCCGACGCGTACCTGCTGTTCGCGTCGGGAACTTTTTTCTTTTTGCTTGTCTATCCCGAGGCGGACGCAGACTGCGTTGCGCTTCGGCTGCTTCCTTGCCGTATAAGGACGGCGTCCGAAGGGCGTTTGCCTTGTCTTTGGCTCTTCACGGGCGGCAGGGTTGACTTTTTTTCGGCTCTGTGCTACAATGGTGCAGAAAGAAAAAACGGGAAGCCAAGGCTTGCCGTTGAAGAATCAAATGGGCAAAGCTATGGCTCCCCGCGCAAAAGGGATTTTGCGGAAGCTTAATTAGTTGCTCTTTTTATTCGTGTTGTTCGTAGCGTCGATGCTGTCGGAGGTCTTGTCCTTGGCGGATTTGGCGTTCTTGTTTATTTCGTTTCGGTAATCGGCGTTGTTCGTTTCGTTCTTAGCCTTATCGGTATAGGATGCGGAAGCGCTGTTTTGGTTTTTGTTTTCCATCTTGGTTATCCTTTCTTTTGTTGCCCTTTGGGCAGCTATGGATAGCCTTTCCTGCTTTCGCGGAAATTATACGAACTGTTTTACGTGGCCGCCGTGGGCGGCAGAAGGGAGCTTATATGGGCATTGTCATTGGAATTGACGTTGGCGGCAGCACCACCAAAATCGTGGGCTTTCGTCACGAGGGTGAAAAAAGGGAGCTGATGTCGCCGCTTTTCGTGCGCGCAACGGACCCTATCACCTCTATTTACGGCGCCTTTGGAAAGTTTGTGGATGAAAACGGTCTTTCCTTGTCCGACATTGACAAGGTGCGTATGTCGGGCGTTGGCTCGAGCTATATCACCAAGCCGATTTACTCCTTAAAATGTGATACCGTGCCGGAATTTCGTGCCACGGGGCTTGGCGGCCTTTATTTGTCGGGGCTTCCGCGCGCCCTGATTGTCAGTATGGGAACGGGAACCGCTATGGTGTATTCGGAAGAGGGCAAGGAGCCCGAATATCTCGGCGGTACAGGCGTTGGCGGCGGAACGCTGCTCGGTCTTTCCAAAAAGCTTTTGGGGCTTGAGGACATTGAGCATTTGCAGCAGATGGCCAGCGAGGGTGATCTTTCTCGCATTGACCTTCGCATCGGCGATATTACCAAAAAGGACCCCAATCTTACGATGCCCGACTTTATGACGGCCTCTAACTTCGGTAAGGTCAGCGATATCGCCACGGGGGCTGACGTTGCGCTTGGCATTATCAATATGGTATTTGAGACGATTGGTATGATAGCCCTCTTTGCCGCGCGCGGCAAGCAAATCAGAGACATCGTTTTGACGGGGAATTTGACGGTGGTGGAGCAGGCGAAGCGCGTGTTTGATACCCTGTCTTCTATGTTTGACGTCAATTTTATCATTCCCGAAAACGCCCAGTTCGGCACCGTTATCGGTACTGCGCTTGACGAAAAGTAAATCGAAAGGAACGGATTTTTATGTATAAGGGACTTTGGATGAGAAGAATCGGAAAGCTGTTTTTCGTGTTTTCCGTGTTGTTTGCCTTGGAGCAGGGCGCCTTTGGCGCGGTGAACGTTGGTAGCGAGAACGAGGCGCTTCGCGCATTCGCAGGGCAGAGCTTTGTGATTGCCGCCTTTGCGCTGCTGGTTGGCGCACTTGGCGTTTTCGTGATGTCGGAGCTGGCACTGCGCTATGAAGAGAGAGACAAGCAGGCGGCAGAGGCGAGGCTCTCCAAGGGCGAGGACGGCCTTTCGGGCGAATTCTGCGTGCAGATTCGCGGCTATAACGAGGCCCAGCTTCGCTTGATTTTGGATGAGCAGGGAGACCTCTACAACGAGGCGGAAATCGCCTTTATCAAGAAGGTTTTGGCAGAAAAGGAGCAGACGGTATAAGCTGTTCCTGACAAATAAAAAAGCAGACACGCAGGAGAAGCTCTTGTATGTCTGCTCTTTTTTATACGTGAGAATGGCTTTTTTCGATGCCTGCCTCAGAAAGCAGTTGGGTGAGATTGCGTAAAAAGCCAAAGGCGCGGGCAAGCTCCCGTCCATCCTGCAAAAGCACGAGGGTGGGAACACTGCGAACGGAAAAGCGCGCGGCGAGTGCAGGCTCGTTCTCCACGTTTACGCGGTATACGGTGAGAGGGGCGTAGTCCTTTTCGGCGTCGGCAAGGACGGGGTGCATCGCGTGACAGTGGGGACACCAGACGGCCTCAAACAAAACGAGGCACGCGCCCTTTTGGGTGTCGGAAAAGGTTTTTTCGGTACATTCTTGCATATTTTTGTTCCTTTGCCCGCCTTTTGATAGGGGGCAAAGCGCCTTTCTGGGAGATTGAATATAGTATGTGCCAAAAAAGCAAAAAGACGCGCAGGAAAATCATACAAAATAAGAGAAAAAATGGGCCTCGTCTTGACTTTGGGCGTTTGGTGTGCTACAATACAAGCGTAATCTAAAAAATACGGAGGAAATCCTATGGAAACCAAGGTATATCTGAAAGAAAGCTATTTTGTGGAAAAGGAGACGGATTTTATTTCCAACGGCTCCTTGAAGGCAAGTCTGTTTACGTACAGCACGGGTGTTAAGGCCGTTCGTCTTTCTAACGACAAGGGAAATCTCGTTATGCTGCCCTACATGGGACAGATGATTTGGAGAATGACTTTCTTGGGCCGTGAGCTGACGATGAAGTCTATTTACGATGAGCCTATGCCCGCCAAGGAAACCTATGGTGAGACCTACGGTTGCTTTTTGATGCATTGCGGCTTGACCGCAATGGGTAACCCCACCCCTGCCGATACCCATTTGCCTCACGGTGAGCTTCCCGTTGCCACCTATCAGTCTGCTTACATCATCAGCGGTGAGGACGAAAAGGGTAAGTATCTGGCGCTCGGCGGTACCTATTCTCATAAGCGTTGCTACGAAACCAACTATGACTTTATGCCCGAAATCAAGCTTTACGAGGGCGCAACCTCTATTTCTATTGACGTGGCCTTTAAGAACAACAAGGATTTGCCCTTGGAATACTTCTACCTCTGCCACATCAACCACAGACCCGTTAACGGCAGCAAGCTGTCTTACTCCGCCTCTCACGAAAAGACCATCGTGAACCACGAGGTTCCCGACAATTTTGACCCCGTGGACGGCGCCAAGACCAACGCCTTCTTGGATAAGCTGGACAAGGATCCCTCCTTGATGGATACCGTTGGCAGAGAGGACGAGGCTTATATGCCCGAAATCGTATTCTGCCTGACCTACAACTACGACAAGGATGGCAACGCCTACACGATGCAGGTAATGCCCGAGGGTGACAGCATTTACGTTATCCATCGTCCCGAGGAGCTTCCCTTTGGTATCAGATGGATTTCCAGAACGGGTGACGAGGATTCTATGGGTATGGTTCTTCCCTCCACGGCAGAGCACAGAGGCTACCTCTACTGCAAGGAAAAGGGCTATGAGCGCTATCTGAAAACGGGCGAGACGGTAACCTATCATATGGAAACCGGCTTGCAGGATGCAGATGCCACCGCAGCAATGCAAAAGAAAATTGACGCCATTATGGGCAAATAAGCCAAGATAGGCAAAAAAAGAGCAAGATAGAGGAAAATCCTTCTATTCTTGCTCTTTTCTTTTTGCTTTTTGGCTTACAGCTTTTTTAACTTGGCGTAGGTTGCCATCAGCTTTTTGCGCTCGCCGTTATCAAAGGCGATTTCATAAAGCTCGTCGGCTCCCAGACTGCGAACGGATAAAACGGTACCCTCGCCAAAGGAGGCGTGCAAAACGCGCTCCCCGACCGCCACGGGCACGAAGGCCTGGCGCTTGGTGGGCGTCGGCTGGGTGCTGACGGAGGCGCGGCGGGAAAACTCCGAGGAAACGGAGGCGGGTCTTTGGGTCGGCATCGTTGTCCTTGGCGGCGGCAGAGGTCTGCGCTCGTTTTTCTCCAAAAGCTGCGGCGGAATTTCCTCGCCGAAGAAGCGGGAAACGCGGAAGCGCTGGGTCTGTCCGTAAAGCAGGCGTTGGGCGGTACAGGTGGCGTAGAGCTTTTCCTTGGCGCGCGTGATGGCAACGTAGGCAAGACGGCGCTCCTCGGGCAGCTCCTCGGGGTTGTTGATGGATTGGGAGCCGGGGAAAATACCCTCCTCGGCGCCTGCCAGAAAGACAATGGGAAACTCCAAGCCCTTGGCGCTATGCACCGTCATCAAAACCACGGCGTCTGCCGTTTCATCGTATTTATCCACGTCCGAAACCAGAACAGCCTCCTCCAAGAAGCCTGCAAGGGTGGGCTCCAATGTCTTTTCCTCGTAGGCAACGGCGGCGGAGATGAGCTCGTTGAGGTTGTCAATATCGTCCTCCATCGCCTTGCCTCCTGCTTTAAGCATGGCAAGATACCCCGTCTTTTCCATCACGATGGGAATAAGCTCGGAGGGCTTGACGGTTTCGGCTGTTTTTTGCAGATCGCTTATTAAGCCCGCGAAGGCAATCAGCTTGTCTGCCACCTTGGAAAGAGGCGGGAAGGCGTTGGCGTACAGCATCACGTCAAACATACTGCCGCCCGTTTGCTCGGAGAGGGCCGCAACCGTTTCGATGGTCTTGTCGCCAAGCTTGCGCTTGGGCTCGTTGACGATGCGGCGAAGCCGCTGGTCATCGCCCGTGTTCTGCAAGAGAAAGAGGTATGCCAAAATGTCCTTGACTTCTTTTCTGTCGTAGAATCGGGTGCCGCCCAAAAGGCGATAGGGAACACCGCTTTTGGCAAAGGCGGTTTCAAGTGAGCGCGAGATGGCGTTGAGGCGGTACAGCACCGCGAAATCGCGGTAGGAGCGGCGCTCCTCTATCTTGCGGTGCAGAATGGTGTCAACGATGAAGCGCGCCTCGCCGTCCTCGGTTTCGGCGCGGTAAAGGGTGATTTTCTCGCCCTCGGCCTTTTCGGTACGCAGGGTCTTGCCGTGGCGCTTTTCGTTGTTGGCAATGACGGCGTTGGCGGCGTCCAAAATATTCGAGGTAGAGCGGTAGTTCTGTTCCAGCTTGATAACCGTCGCATCGGTATAGACGCTGTCAAACTGCAAAATGTTTTCCACCGTGGCACCGCGGAAGCGGTAAATGCTCTGGTCATCGTCTCCAACAACCATAATGTTGCGGTTTTTGGCGGAAAGCAGATGGGTCAGCTTGAACTGGGCAGGGTTGGTGTCCTGGTACTCGTCCACACACACGTAGGAGAATTTGCTTTGATAATAGTCGGCAACGTCAGGATGCTCCTCCAAGAGCGTCACCGTTTTCATAATGATGTCGTCAAAATCAACGGCGTTGTATTTTTGCAAGCGCGCTTGATATTCCAGATAAATTTTGGCAATATGGCGTTTTCGCATATCCCCTGCCTGCGATTCAAAGACCTCCGGCGTGGTCAGCTCGTTTTTGGCGGCCGAAATGGTGCTCATCACCGAGCGGATGGGAAGAATTTTATCGTCAATATTTAGCTCCCGCATAACTTCGGTGATAAGATGCTTGGTGTCCGAGGTATCGTAAATTGAAAAGGCGGGCGCAAGGCCAACTCTTTCGCCGTAGCGGCGCAGAATACGCACGCAAATGGAGTGGAAGGTGCCTGCCCAGATTTCCTCGCTGACCTCCTCGTTTTGCAAAGCGGCGCGCAAGCGCTCCTTGATTTCTCTTGCCGCCTTGTTGGTAAAGGTGATGGCAAGCATAGCCCAAGGGGGACAGGGGCGGTAAATGCACTCGTTGAGGATGCGCTCGGTTTCCTCTTTATCCATCGGGCGATGGACGGCATTTTCCCATTCCGTTACCATCTGCTCGTCTAAATTTTGCGGCACATACTCGGATTCGTAAGCAAGGCCGTATTTGATAATGTGGCAGATGCGGTTAACGAGAACGGTGGTCTTTCCGCTTCCCGCGCCCGCCAAAATCAGAAGGGGGCCCTTTACCGTCAAAACGGCGCGGCATTGCTCGGGATTGAGGAAAGCTCCGTAGTATTTTTCAAAAAGAGCGCGCTTGGCGGCGAGATATCGTTGCTCTAAGGAGGTCATAGGTGTCCTTTCTTGATGGAAAAGGGGCTGACGCCAGCCCCTTTTCATTTTTTGCTTTGGGTGACTCGCCAAGGGCGAGGCGAGTTTAGACTCTATGCTTTGATAACCTTTTGCTTGCCGATAATAAAGTGGGTGTAAAGCAGGGCAACGATGTAAAAGACAGCGCCTAAAAAGGCCAAAATCTGCGGCGCGTAAACGGTCATACCGAAAAGCTGGTTGCCGTTTGCCTCAATGGCCTTCAAAAGCCGGGCGCCCAAGAGAGAGGCGAGGAAGCCGCAGCTGCCACCGATAGCGTTCTTAATGGCAGAGGCTTCTGCAAAATATTTGGAATCCACGTAGCTATACGTGATGTTGTTCAGGTTCACGCCCGAGCCTGCGGAGGCGCAGGAGTTGAGCATATAGTAAACAATGTAGAGGAACCAAGTGGCAGGCGTTGTAAAGGCGAAGGTTAAGTAGGCGGCAATCAAAAATACCGTGGCCAGCTCAAAGCCCTTGGCGAAGCTGTACTTATCGGAAAATTTGCCCATAGGCTGAGAAAGAGCAAACCAAATCAAATGGCCAACGGCCACGATTATCTGAATTTTCGTGTTGGTGTAGCCAAGGGTATAAAGAGCGTACGTGCTGAAGGAACCGATGGCGATGTAGTGGCCCACCTGATACAGAATCTGCAAAACCACAACCGAACGGAAATTCTTGTTGCCAAGGGTTTCGGACAGAATGACGCGCATAGGAACGATTTCCTTATGCTCCGCATCCTTGCGATCCTTGTTTATCAGGAAAAGGCAAAGGGTGTCCACCGCCGAGAAGACGAAAATACAAATGGCGGCGAAGATAAAGGCGCGGTAGGGCGTTCCCTCCTCCACGAACTTGTCGAAAACGATGCCGCCCACGAGCGACACCACCATACCCGTGATAAGAGAAATCATCTGCTTGCCTGCGGAGAAGACGCCGCGCTTGCCGGGGTCAACGAAGGAGTTGGCCCATCTGTAAATCAGCGTGGTAACGAAGTAGTTACCGAAATAGCTGAGCAGAATACAGATAACAACCACAGCCTGCTTTAAGGCAGGGGAGCCGAGGGGGATAACGGGAATCAGAAAGATGGAAGAAAAAAGAACCTGCCCGAGCGAATGAAAGAGAATGCAAAAGCGCTTGGTGTTGGTGACACGGCGCACGAGAAAGACGGACAGAATCTGAAAAAGAAAGCTTAGGGAAATAAGAGAGGAGATAATCTGAATGGTGGCGTTGTCAAATCCGAAGCCTTCCTTCAGTGCCGTGGTTAAAAAGGAGCCCGATACCAGAATAGCAACGAAATATTCGAACGTACATTCCCAGACGTATGCCCGACGGGAGCGCTTGTAGGCAGGGGAATCAAAATTCGGCTTCACCTCAACGGTTTGCTGTGCTTGCATTGTTTGACCCTTGCTTTTGCTTGGCAAAAGCATCCTTTCTTCTCTTTGCAAAAATTCATTTGGAAGGCTTTTTGAGAGCGTGAACCTCTCTGCAAAAGACCCTGCAAAAATCATTATACAATAGTTCGATGGCTTTTGCAAGCCTTTTCCAAAAATCTTTTTGCTAAATTTTAGCTAATAGCTCTTTTTTAGTATAGCATACGCGCGCACGTAGGGAAATGTAAAAAAACCATATATTTCGGTAAAAAAGCCACAATGGCCCCGACCCTTGTGGAATGAAGCAAGCCTTCTTTTTCATATAGTAAAAGACGGAAAAGGAAAGGATATGGAGAATATGGCAATACTGGAATGGTTGAACGAGCGCACCTTGGGGGCGGCCTTGCCCTTTTTGCTTTTGTCGGCAGGACTGCTTTACGCTATCCTTTTGCGCGGCGCGCCCTTTTTTCACCCGATAAGAACGCTGCTTTTGCTGAAAGGCAAAACGCGCGAGGAAACTCGCCGCTCGTTATACGGGCTTTGTATGGCGCTTTCGGGCACGCTTGGGGTGGGCAACATTTCGGGCGTTGCCCTCGCGATTGCCTTTGGCGGTGCGGGCTCTATTTTTTGGATGTGGGTAAGCGCGCTTCTCGCGATGCTGCTCAAATACGCCGAAATACTCCTGGCGCTGACGTGCGGTCGGGAGGGGTGCGGCCTCGGCGCGATGGGCTATATGAAGCAGGCCTTTCGCGGCAGGCTCGGCGGCGTGATGGCCGCCCTTTTCGCGCTGCTTTGCGTGCTTTTGGCCTTTCTCTTGGGTGGGCTCTTGCAGGCAAACGCCATTAGCGAGTGCCTGTCGGGCTTTTTCGGAACGCCGCCGCTTTGGGTGGGCGTTTTGCTTGCGCTTTTGGCCGCCCTCGTTATTTTCGGCGGAGAGGGAAGAATTGGCAGGGTAACGGCCGTTCTCGTTCCCCTTTTGACCCTCTCCTATTTTTTGCTTTCTGTTTGGATTCTCTTGCGAAATGCCGCGGCCGTTCCGTCTGCCTTTGGTCGCATTTTCGCTTCGGCCATGTCGGGCGAGGCCGCCCTTGGCGGCGGTCTTGGCTTTCTTTTCTCCAAGGGGCTTCGCTATGGCGTCGCCAGAGGGCTTCTCTCTAATGAGGCAGGCTGCGGTACGGCGCCCTTGGCACACGCAACGGCCAAAACAGACCCTGTCAAGCAGGGAATTATGGGTATGATGGAGGTCTTTGTGGACACCATTCTGCTTTGTACCGTCACCGCGCTTGTGATTCTCGTGGCCTTTGAGGAGGTTCCCACCGCGCTTGGCGGTGCCTTGGTGGCGGTTCTGGCCTACGGGCGCTTGGCAGGAGAGGGGGCTTCTGTATTCGTGGCGGTTGCGCTGGTGCTCTTTGCCTACGGAACGGTAATTTGCTGGGCGTATTACGGCGAAAAGGGGATAGGGTATCTGTGCGGTGAGAGACCCTTTTACAAGAGGGCGTACTTTTTTCTCTTTTGCCTTTCGCTCTTCGGCGGCTGCTTTTTCTCCTCTGCGTTCGTCTGGGGCGTTACGGATACCCTTTTGTCCTTGATGACCCTCTCGAACCTTGCCGCGCTTCTTTTGCTTGCGCCAACGGTCGTAGCGGAAAGCCGCCGCGGCGGTCTTTTCGGAAAAAAAGGGGAAAATCGGGGGAAAAAAGCCGGGGTGTTTGGCAAAAGCAACAAAAACCCCTGCTTTGAGAAAAAATATTTGTAAAAACAGAAAAAACGGAAATAAGTGTAAAATTTGGATTGACTTTGGGAAAAATTTGTGATAAAATAGGGAGTGGCGGAGACTAACCGCCGTCCGAAAGGACAAGCTAAACCGTTTATAAAATCAATAATATATAAGATGTGAAAGGAAACAAAAGATGAGCAAAAAGTATGTTTATCTCTTCAGCGAAGGCGACGCCTCCATGCGTGAGCTTCTCGGCGGCAAGGGCGCAAACCTTGCTGAAATGACCAAGATCGGTCTTCCCGTTCCCCAGGGCTTCACCATTTCTACCGAAGCCTGCACCCGTTACTATGAGGACGGCAAGCAGATCCACCCCGAAATTATGGAAGAAATTATGCAGAACATCGTAAAGATGGAAGCAATCACCGGTAAGAAGTTCGGCGATAAGGAAAATCCCCTTCTGGTTTCCGTTCGTTCCGGCGCTCGTGCATCCATGCCCGGTATGATGGACACCATTTTGAACCTCGGCTTGAACGAGGACGTTGTAGAGGTTCTTGCAAAGAAGTCCGGCAATCCCCGTTGGGCTTATGACTGCTACAGAAGATTTATCCAGATGTACTCCGACGTTGTTATGGAGGTTGGTAAGAAGTACTTTGAAGAGCTCATCGACAAGATGAAGGAAGAAAAGGGCGTGAAGCAGGACGTTGAGTTGACCGCTGACGACCTCAAAACTCTTGCAGAGCAGTTCAAGGCTGAGTACAAGGCAAAGATTGGCGCAGATTTCCCTGCTGACCCCACGGAGCAGCTGATCGGTGCCGTTAAGGCCGTATTCCGCAGCTGGGACAACCCCCGTGCAAACGTTTACAGACGCGATAACGACATTCCTTATTCTTGGGGTACTGCCGTTAACGTACAGGCCATGGCATTCGGTAACATGGGCGACAACTGCGGTACCGGCGTTGCCTTTACCCGTGACCCCGCTACCGGCGAGAAGAAGATGATGGGTGAGTTCTTGACCAACGCACAGGGCGAGGACGTTGTTGCAGGTGTTCGTACGCCTATGCCCATCGCCGAGATGGCTAACAAGTTCCCCGCAGCCTACGAGCAGTTCGTAAAGGTTTGCGAAATCCTTGAAAATCACTACCACGATATGCAGGATATGGAGTTCACCATCGAGAACGAGAAGCTCTATATGCTCCAGACCCGTAACGGTAAGAGAACCGCACAGGCTGCTCTGCAAATCGCTGTTGACCTCGTTGCCGAGGGCCACAAGACCAAGGAAGAGGCCGTTCTGATGATCGACCCCCGTAACCTTGACACCCTTCTGCATCCCCAGTTCGATGCAAAGGTATTGAAGAAGGCTACTCCCGTTGGCCGTGGTCTTGGTGCTTCCCCCGGAGCTGCTTGCGGCCAGGTTGTATTCTCTGCTGAGGATGCTGAGGCTTGGAAGGCAAACGGCAAGAAGGTTATTCTCGTTCGTTTGGAAACCTCTCCCGAGGACATCACGGGTATGAAGGCTTCCCAGGGTATTCTGACCGTTCGCGGCGGTATGACCTCTCACGCAGCCGTTGTTGCTCGTGGCATGGGTAAGTGCTGCGTTTCCGGCTGTGGCGAAATCGCTATGGACGAGGAAAACAAGAAGTTCACCTTGGCCGGCAAGACCTACGTTGAGGGTGACTTCATCTCCATCGACGGTTCTACCGGTAACATCTATGACGGTATCATTCCTACCGTTGACGCTGAAATCTCCGGCAACTTCGGCACCATCATGGGCTGGGCTGACGAGTTCCGTACTCTAAAGGTTCGCACCAATGCCGACACGCCTGCTGACGCTAAGAAGGCTCGCGAGCTGGGCGCTGAGGGTATCGGTCTTTGCCGTACCGAGCATATGTTCTTCGAGGCTGACAGAATTGCAGCATTCCGTGAAATGATCTGCTCTGACACCGCTGAGGAGAGAGAAGCTGCTCTTGAAAAGATTCTTCCTTATCAGCAGGGCGACTTCGAGAAGCTCTACGAGGCTCTTGAAGGCACTCCCGTTTGCATTCGTTTCCTTGACCCCCCGTTGCACGAGTTCGTTCCCACCGAGGAAAAGGACATCGAGGCTCTTGCCGCAGCACAGGGCAAGACCGTTGCACAGATTAAGGACATCATCGCATCTCTGCACGAGTTCAACCCCATGATGGGTCACCGTGGCTGCCGTCTGGCTGTTACCTATCCCGAAATCGCCAAGATGCAGACCAAGGCCGTTATCCGTGCCGCTATCAACGTTCAGAAGGCTCATCCCGACTGGGATATGGTTCCCGAAATCATGATTCCTCTGGTTGGCGACGTGAAGGAGCTTAAGTACGTGAAGGCTGTTGTTGTTGCAACTGCTGACGCTGAAATCGCTGCTGCCGGCGTTTCCCTCAAGTACCAGGTTGGTACGATGATTGAGATCCCCAGAGCCTGCTTGACTGCTGACGAAATCGCTGCAAACGCTGACTTCTTCTGCTTCGCTACGAACGACCTGACCCAGATGACCTACGGCTTCTCCCGCGATGACGCAGGTAAGTTCTTGGATGCTTACTACGATGCAAAGATTTTCGAGAACGATCCCTTTGCAAAGCTTGACACCACCGGTGTTGGCAAGCTGATGAACATGGCTATTACCCTGGGCAAGCCCGTAAATCCCAACCTCCACGTTGGTATCTGCGGTGAGCACGGTGGTGACCCCACGTCCGTTGAGTTCTGCCATACCCTTGGCCTTGACTACGTTTCTTGCTCTCCCTTCCGTGTGCCGATTGCCCGCTTGGCAGCAGCACAGGCCGCTTTGAAGTAATTCAAACCGCGAAAGAGCAAAATTTTCAAATAACCAAATCCCCCTTGGCCAAAAGGCCAAGGGGGATTTTACTTCAAGCAAAAAGCCCTCGGCAGAGACGAGGGCTTTTTGCCTTGGCGCGCCAAGGACTTTTGAGGTTTACGGTCTTGCGTTAAACTCGCGGTAAAGCGTTTCAGCCAATGCTGTCATCATAGCCGTGTATTTGCTTCTGTCTTGGAAGAGAGAAGTAAAGGATTCTACGTGCTCGGTATAGCAGTCTTGCGCCACGCCGTCAAACACCTTGGGGAAGATGCTTTCGGTGAAGATTTGAGGAGAAGAAGCTCTTGCTGTCTTTTCCAGTTTCTTATCAACCCTCAGCACTTCGTGCAAAGCATAGAGGATTACTCGGTCACCCTCGGTAAAGTTGCCTGCAAACAGCAGATTGATTTTCTCAATCACTTCTTCCAAGGGCTCTTTCTTTTCGGCTACTGCCACACCCTTTTTAGATGGCGGCTCGTATGTGCCGCCATCGTCAAGCAGCTTGACCTGTCCGTCAAAGGTTTTCTCTAACTTGTAATATTCAAGCTTGAGGGCGCCCTCAAGGTCAATCATAATGACAGGGTCAAGAGGAATGAGGTGAAGCAGATAAGAGCAGTATAGAAATTCCTTGTGTAGCTCCACGTCGAAGATACGAGCAATCTGAGAGATGTAGCCGTACCACTTGCAGAGGGAACGAAGCAGGCGTCTATATTGATACCTTTCGTCTTGAGCAAGCTTGTTGTACTTGTCCACCGTGGGCTTTAGGATGGAGGTCATCTTGCCCATACCGTTTTTGGGATTGCCACCGTTGCTCTGATATAGAGAAACAAATGCATCCACATCCGAGAAAGAGTATAGATTATAGCCCCTTATCTCTTTGACAACTTGATAAATTAGGTCAACATTTATCTCTTGCGAGAGGGTGGTCTCTTGATAGAAGGGCTGGAATGCTTTCTGAATGTCCTCCGCCGTATTGACGAAATCGAGAATAAAGGTATCAGTCTTTCCTTCGCAGATGCGGTTGAGTCGGGAGAGGGTCTGCACGCACTTCACACCGCGGAGCTTCTTGTCCACTATCATCGTGTGTAAGAGAGGCTCGTCAAAGCCCGTCTGATACTTTTCTGCAACTATCAGCACATTAAAGTTGTTGTGGAACTCCTCCTTGGTCTGCTCCTCGGAGATGCGAGAACCGTCCTTTCGTGTGTTGAGCTTGCTCTCAGTGTATTCCTCCATGCCATCCTTGATAGCACCCGAAAAGGCTACAAGCACATCCACATCGTTGTAGCCCTTCTCTTCGATATATCTCTTGACCTCGTGGAAGTATCTGACAGCCGACAACCGAGAGGAAGTAACAACCATCATTTTGCCCTTGCCACCGATGGCTTTTCTTGTGGTGGAGAGGAAGGTCTCAACAATGATTTGTGCCTTTTGGGAGATATTATAGGGATGCAGTTCTTCAAATCTTCTGATGACCTTGGCTGCCCTTGAGGCCGGCACATCGGGATTTTCCTTGATGGTCTTGGCAATCTTGAAGCAAGTGTT
>JAZRFK010000046.1:0-5448 GCA_045661325.1 Eubacteriales bacterium
TTTTCATGGAGCAATCCTTTCTTTTTTCGTATCAACGGCTTTAAACGGAGGCCTCCGCGGCCGCCAACAGCTTTTCAATCCAAGGGTGCATACAGGTGGAAATAAAACGGTACGGGTCGCTGAAAAGGATTTCGCGCGTGCGCTCAACGAGCGCAAAAACGTCCGCACAGTAAAGGAAATTGTCGCCAAGCGGCACAGCCTTGGCAATCCCCTCGGGAATCAAGACCTCATCCGCGAACCTATCGGACGCATAAAAGGGCCAATGCCTCGTTTTATCGGTAAAGAGCTCCGCTCCCGAGGTCGGGAAGGTGGCAAGCGTTTTGCTCACCTCGGCCAAAAGTACGGGATTTTTGATTTTGGCAAGCATTTCCTCTACGAACATATATTCAATTAAGTGCTTAAAGGTCAAATGCGCCATCGTACAGCCCCAGAACAGCACGTACGCCTTCACACCGTAGAGGGTGCGGCTTTCATACATTTTTTGCCATGGCGAATAGTGACCGAAGCAGAAATCACCGTATATACCGTGGCGCGCACCCTCGTTGGCAGGGCCACCCACAATGTCAGCAGCGTCTCTTCCGCGTGCCGCAACCGAATGGGTGGGGTTATCGCTGCGAAGCGAGCCCTCTTGCTTACGGAAGGTTTCGCTGATAAGCCCAACATCCGAGGGTCTGTCCAAATGCCAATCCTCAAACGCATTTCTGAAATTCTTTTGCGAAAGGGTGGGAAACACCAACGTTCCATCGGGAACGGTTGCTTCAAGCGCCTCAATGACGCCAAAGGGGCCATTCTCAATCAAGCCGCAGGCCTTTAAGGAGGAGTGAGTCAAAAGAATGGCGTCCTTTTCTATCCCAAAGGAATCTAACGCGCACCGCATTTCTGCGCGAGAAACCAAAACCTCTGTGTTTTCCATAAGGAAGCTCCTTTTGTTTATTACACCCCCTTTATATCATACCTTTCTGTAAAATGCAATATGAAAGAGGTTTTTTTTGAAAAAATTGTTGCAAGTTCAGAAAGCTTGTGCTAAAATGAAGGCGGAAAGCGCGCTTTCCAAGTTTATAACAATGAAAAGAGAGACGATATGGCTTCCAAAATCAAAATCGGTATTGTTGGAATCGGACGCATCGGCTGGCCCTCTGCCACGGGCGAAATTGCCAAGTACCCCGAAAAATACGAAATTGTGGCCGCTTGCGACCTGCTTCCCGACAGAACAAAGAAGATGAATGAGGCATTCGGCTGTGCCGAATACGCCGACTACGATGAATTTTTGAAGAACCCCGATATAGAGCTTGTGTATATTGCCACGCGCTCCGTTGACCATTATGCGCACGCGATGAAGGCGCTTGCGGCAGGCAAGCACGTTTTGCTTGAAAAGCCTGCCACCATTTCCTACGAGGAAGCGCTTGACCTTTTTGCGCACGCCAACAAGGAAGGAACGCCCCGTCTTTTCGTGCATCAGCAAAGACGCTTGGAGTCTGCCTTCTGCTTTGTGAAGGAGACGATTGATTCGGGCAAGCTTGGCAATGTGTACGAGGTGAATATTGAGCAGAACAGCTATCAGCGCAGAGACGACTGGCAGACCATTTCCGAGTTTGGCGGCGGTCAGCTTTTGAACTGGGGTCCTCATATTATCGACCATTCCTTGCAGCTGCTGGGAACTCCCTCTGCCAATGTAGAAAGCTATGTGCACTGTATTGCCGCAGGCGGCGACTGCGAGGACCATTTGCAGATCCGCTTTGTGGGCGACAACAACCGCGCGGTGAATATGTCCATCAGCGGTGCCAAGGCCTTGAAGGGCGGCCGCTATTTTGAGGTATTCGGCGACAGAGGCGCGCTTATCTGCCAGAACGGCGAATGTAAGCTTCGCTACATCAATCCGACCCAGAAGCTTGACCCCGTTGTTTCCGACCCAGGTACTCCCGGCGCGGCCTTTGGCGCATCGGGCACCTATGAATCCGCCTTCAAGCCCGACTGGATCGAAGAAAATGTCACCGTTGAGCCTGACCGTCTTTATGAGTTCTGGAATCTGCTTTACCTCTCGCTTCGCGAGGGCAAGGACTTCCCCGTTACCGACAACGATGTTCTGGCTATTATGCGTACCATCAGCCTCGTCAAGGCGCAAAACAAGAAAATTATGCGCGTTGACGGCTAAAATTCCATTAAAAAGGCCCCCAAATGGGGGCTTTTTGTTTTTATAAGGTTATTCAATGAGAAGGAAAATGGGGAGCATTGCTTCCATTTTCTCTTGCAGGCAATATTCGTTCTCGGCCGTTTGGGTAAACAGCACCTCTTTTTCCTCACCGCTCGAAGAAAGGCGCGCAATTCTCCCGGGCGCGCTTTCCAAATACAAGCAAATACTTTCGCCTCCGTCCACCCCGATGGGTAAAAGAACGACAAGCAATCGCCCATCGCGCAGGCGACCTGCGCGCATACAAATTTCATCGTCTCCCACGGCGTAAGCGGGCAAGGCGCCTGCGTCCTTCAAGAGACCGACAAGCTGATGCTTACGCGACTCATTCAAGAAGGAAAATCCTTCCATATAGTTGAAGGCGGCATCCGGCGTTCCACAGAACACAACGGTGTATCTGCCATTCGGGCGGCAAAGACGGGTAACAGCAGGCGAAAGATGCTCGATGCCACCATCCACACTCTTGTAATTATAGGAAAGGACCTCGGTTTTATCGTTTTCTACGGTAAGGAGATACGGGTTCTTCTGGCCCGTGAAGCAAACGCTTCCGTCCTCGCCAACGGTTTCGCCGTGGCGCAGTCTGCCATCCCACTCTGCAACGGAAACACCGAGCAGATGACCATAGCCGCGCGAAGCAAGAAGATAGGCAGCCTCGCCGTCCAAGAAAAGCGAGCCGTCGAAGGCCCTTTCTATCTCGCCCTCTGCCATATCCTTGACAATACTACCCTCTAAGAAGAGCGCTTGCTCGCTTTCGTCTGAAAAATAGAAGGGAATGCCCATTTCCTCAATGTTTTTGGTTATGAAGGCGTGGGAATGGAAATCGGACATCCAGATTATATCAGAGCCAAGAGGGAGCGCCGTTTGCTCGATAAAGCCCGAGGCAACGCCCATCCATTTGATGCCCTGAACGAGCGAGGCAAGGCGCGTATAAAGGCCGCGGTTTTCGGTCAAGATGCGGCGATAGGCAAGCCCCGATGTAGGCTCGTACGCCGTCATACGAGTCAACCAATGCTTTGCTCCCGTGAGTCCCTCCAAAACGGCGAAGGCATACTGCGTATGCAAATAGCGCGCGCTTTTAGCGTAACGGTTAAAGGGGATGGTGTCCGTTTCGGCCAAAATGACGTCAATGCCGCCCGTGCGAAGCTTTTTTGCGGTGATAGCCGTTTGCGCCATCCAAGCGCTGAGGCCGCGCAAGGCATACGGCGCATACACGCCGTTAGGAATTCGAACCATCGTGGGATTGCCCTTGCCTGCAAAAATCTTGTTCGTATCGGTAACACTTTCGCAAATCTGACCGGAGGTGCAATTGATCCCTTGGATTTTGGGGTCTATCTCGTCAATGGCGGCGCGGAAGGCCTTTGCCGCCTTGATGAGAGAATCTCTTTGGGTTTCGGCAAAAATCTTGGCCAAGGGATCGTAAATGCTATGGGCTTGCAGGTGCGAAAAAAGCTCCTCGCGCGTCATATTCGTGCCTGCGCGGCGGTTGAACTCTGCCATGTGGCGAGGGCAAGCACAGCCGTGACCCGGGCGCATCATCAGTCGGAAATCGTCATCCAGCATAATGGCGGCAGGAGAGGCGGTGGCGAGGGTACGAAGGACGCCTTGGAAATGCGCCAGAAATTCCTCATCCTCTGGGCAATAGACAAATTCTTCCTTTCCGTCAGTCAAATTGACATAACGGGAGAAGGGGGCAGGGGTGATATTATAGCCGTGTCCAAGCGAGGCCTGCACCAATATGGCGGCAGGAACGCCTTCCTTAGCCAAGGCGTCACGATAGCGAATAAAGGCCCCTGTCATTTTCGTGGCCTTATCCCAAACGGGCTCGCCCTCGGGAACGAGGGTCATACTGAAAATGGGGAAGGTATAGGCACCCGTTTTCACAGAATGGCATATATCCGCAACGCGCTCGTCAAAATGGTCCGTTGCCAAGGGCAGAACCGAAAAATCGTAAAACATAGTATATTCCTCACTTTTGATGCTTCAACAGGATAGGTGATTATAGGCCGTTTTTCTTTTTATTCCGAGAGCTTCTACGCACAAGAAGCGCCGCGCCGAAAAGAATGGCGCTTGGCAAAAGAAACCAAACGGCGTCCACAAGCAGATAAGCATAAAAGGGAGCAGAGCCTATATAGAAGCGATAACAAAAAGCGTCAACCAGAAACAAAGCGAGAAAGACGATGGCCAAAAGCGCCGAAAGTACGCAAAGAATTTTATAAGCAGAAACCCTTTTCATACAGAAAGCCCTTTCCTCATTCAGCGTAAAAATACAGCGAATAGCCGCCAAGGCTGATGGGGAGCGTTGGCTCTTCCCTGCCATCAAGATATGTAGTCATCGCAACGGCGGCGTTGCCCATCTTGCCATCGACGGTAATGTAGTAATCCGTTCCGCCGGGATTTCTGCCCGACACGGTATAAACGCCCTCGTAGGTCGTTCCGTTTGTGTTATCGGTAATTGTCACTTGGCCGTTCTTTGCAAGGAGAGTCATCTTGATTACCTTGGCGTCAGGGTGCGCAGCGTCTTGTTCGCCCACGGCGTCATACATCACAACTCCATCCTCGATATGCATAGCCACGCGCATATGCCATTCATAATCCTCAATTTCAGGCCCGCCCAGATTGCAGGACGAAAGAGGCAAAACAAGCAACAAGGCAATCAAGAAAAGAGAAAACGCTTTTTTCATAGTCCGCTCCTTTTTAGAAGTTATGCATATTGTAGCATACTTTTTCGCCAATGTCAACAAAACGCAACATTTCAAAGATTGCTCTTATAGGCGCACAGAGGGCTTACCGCAATAAAAGAAGATATGCGGCGCCGCCCGCCTTGGTGGGCTCACCATCCACACGGCCGACACAGTTAGAGGTGTATCTGCCGTCATAGATATAGCCACTGCTCTCTACTCTGCCGATGCAACCAGAGCCGTATCTGCTATCATATACATAGCCGTTGCTATCCACGCGGCCGATGCAGTTGGATGTGTATCTGCCATCGTACACATAGCCGCTGCTTTCTACTCTTCCAATGCAATTGGAGCCGTATCTGCTATCGTACACATAGCCGTTGCTTTCAATCCTGCCAATGCAGTTGGATGTATATCTTCCATTATAAATATTTGCCATATAAACGCCTCCAGAAATGATACCTTATTATACCACGAAAGGCATTGAAAAATCAAGATTTTTGCAAAGCGTTTTTATACGCAACCAAAAAAGACCAAGATTAAACTAGAGGCCAAGCACTTGTCTTTTGCGAAGTCGCAAAG
>JAZRFK010000047.1:0-5108 GCA_045661325.1 Eubacteriales bacterium
GGGTGTGGGTATCTTCGCCAAAGGCGAAATAACACTCCGTGATGCATACTGCAACATATCTAATTGTATTCAATTTTCTAAAACCGTTTGGTTTTCAAGACCTTCTTCCTGAAATATAGTCAAAATGTGCGCGCGGCATAGCCTTGCTTCATTTTTCCTTATTTCAGTTACGCGCTTCTCAAAAACGATTATCAATCGTTTTTGCTTGCTTACATTGTGACCGCTTCGTGGTTCATCGGCTGTGCCGATATAACCCTTCGTAAATATGATGCAACAGCGTGCATCATATTTACGGAGGTGGGAGAGAAGCGGCTCGGCGGCTTTGCCGTCGAATCCGCTTCGCATACCCCACCCGAAGATCGACAAGCTCGCTTGTCAGGCGCAGGGTGTGGGTATCTTCGCCAAAGGCGAAATAACACTCCGTGATGCATACTGCAACATATCTAATTGTATTCAATTTTCTAAAACCGTTTGGTTTTCAAGACCTTCTTTTTGTATCGCGCTTCTCTATTTTTTAGCATAGAAAGCCGATTTGTAATTGTTTCTTTACACGCCCTTTTGGGCGTGTAAAGAGGATTTTGGACTGTTTAGCGTGGGCGCGGTGTCAGCGCAGGTGACGGCGGGTGGGGCAGGTGAAGGTTTTTAAGATGCTGCCGTCCTCGTCAAGATAGGAGAACTCGGTTTCGTCTTTGTGCCAGGTGACTGCGGCGAAGCGAAGGCGAGGAAGCTCCTTGCCCTCCTCCCTGGCCCATTCCGATGCGATGACGACGGGATAGTCATGCGGGAAGAGACTGCGCTCGTCATTGGGGGCAAGGAAGCTATACTTGTGCATATGGCCGCAAATCATAAAATCGGGGTTCATCGCGTTAAGGCACTTGCCCCATTCCTTGTAAAGCTCGGGCATAATGGCAAACTCGCCGTACATAGCAGCGCTATACATAAAGGGCACGTGACAGATGGCAAAGGTGTAAGGACGCGGCTCCATTTTGGCGCTTTCAAGGAAGCGCAGCTCCTGGCGGCGAAAATGCTCAAAGCAGTTGAAGCCGCCGTAAACCTCCTGCGCGTCCGGCTTATCCTCGCCGCAATCCAAAATGATGCCGCTAAGGGCGCCAAGCGCAAAGGTGAAATAGGTCTTGCCGTTGTCCGTACCGATATATTTGGTGAGCGTTTCCGACATTTTGCCACGGGTGTCATGGTTGCCGCGACCGAAAATCAAGGGAATTTCGCCGCGCGTAACGGTGCCAAGGAAGCGAAGCAGGGCAACGAAGTCCTCCTCCTTGTTCAGCTCGCCGAAGTCGCCGTTCATAATCAGCAGGTCAAGATCCTCGCCGAAGAATGCAGCGGGCTTCTGGGCCTTTCCATACATATCGTGAATATCTGCTAAATATATCGCGTGAATGTCCTCGGTTTTCTCCAAGGGGCGAAAAGAAAAGGACTCGGTTTGCTCCTCACCGTGCGTGGACCAATAGGATTTTTTCTCAATGGTGGGCGCGAAGGTCACGCTATACCCCTTCGCCTCGTCCAGAACGGACTGGGGCAGAATGAATTTATGGCAACGGTCGGTGCGAAGAATACCGTCCACGGTGTCATAAAAGAGCTCGCCGCCGACACGAAGCGTACAAATTCCGCTTTCCTCGCAAACCACTACCAGCTGATAGTCATTACCTACAACAAATGCATTGGGATTACAGGACAAAAAAGACATGGCGTCTTTCCTCTTTTCTGTGTTTTATCGGCGTTCCGCAGGAATCACGCACTGCGGCACGCTTCTTTGGATATTGTATCACGGGAGGCTTTGCTTTGTCAAGGGATTTGGGCTTTTCTTTTGCTTTTTTGGCGCTTTCTACCTCTTTTTTTGCGGCTTTCCCTTGCTTTTTTTCCTGCTTTATGGCATAATGACCTTGGCGCATCCCAGAGACAAAAAATGAATCGAAAGGAATGCTTTATGAAAAAGTTTTACAACCGCCTTGGCGTTATGATGGATATGTCAAGAAATGCGGTTATGACCGTTCCTATGCTCAAAAAGTACATGACCCTTTTGAAGAAAATGGGCTACAACTCGGTGATGCTTTACACCGAGGACACCTATGAGGTGGAGGGTGAGCCCTTCTTCGGCTATATGCGCGGCCGCTATTCCATTGCGGAAATGAAGGAGCTTGACGCCTTTGCCGCCTCTCTCGGCATAGAGATGATCCCCTGCATTCAGACGCTTGCCCACCTGCGAACCTCGTTCCGCTGGGGTAAGATTCCCGTTGACACGGGCGATATTATGCTTGCCGACAACGAGCGCACCTACGAGCTGATTGACCGTATGTTCAAGACGCTCTCTGACTGCTTCGCCTCCCGTTATATCCATATCGGTATGGACGAGGCCTGGCTGCTTGGCCGCGGCCGCCATCTTGACGAGCACGGCTACGAGCCCTCTCTTTCCATCATCAAGCGCCATTTGGCGCGCATAGAGGAGATTGCCAAGAAGTACGGCTATACTTGCCTGCTTTGGTCGGATATGTTCTTCCGCTCTTGGACAAACAACGCCTATTACTGCAAGGCCTGCCGCGTTCCCCAAGAGGTTATTGACTCGGTGGCCGAGGGCGTGATTCCTATGTACTGGGATTATTATCACGCCGATGAGCAGAGCTACGAGGATATGTTTTACAACCACGCCCAGCTTGCCAAGGAGGTTTGGTTTGCGGGCACCGCCTGGTCCACCAAGAGCTTTGCGCCCAACCACGCGATGACGGTAAGAACGATGCTCCCCGCCCTTCGCGCCTGCCGCAAAAAGCGCGTGAAAAACATTTTCATCACGATGTGGGGCGATTTCGGCGCGGAGACCTCGCGCTTTGCCCAGTTGGCAACCCTTTTGTATCTTGCCGAGGTTGCCAAGGGCAACGAGGATTTGGATTCCATTCGCGCCAAGTGCCGCCGCATTCTCGGCGTTGACTATGACGATATGGTGGCAATGGGCGATATTGACCAGGGCTTTGCCCAAGCAGAGAGCATCGCCAACCCTGCCAAATATATGCTTTACTCCGACTATTTCAACGATTTCCTCGATTGCTCGGTTGACCCCAAGATGACCGCGCACTTTGCCGATTGTGCCGAGCGGCTTCACGCGGCCAAGAAAAAGTCTCGCCGCTACGGCTACCTCTTCGACACGATTGCCAAGCTCGCCGACGTGCTTGCGATTAAGTATGATTTGGGGCTTCGCACCCGCCGCGCGTATGAAGCCAAGGATATGGACACCCTGCGCCGCCTGGCAGAATACGACTACAAGGAGGTGGAAAAGAGACTGCGCCTCTTCTACGCCGCCTTCCAGAAGCAATGGTACACCGAGAACAAGCCTTGCGGCTTTGATATTCAGGATTTGCGCCTCGGCGGAAGCATTCAGCGCGTTATTTCCTGCCGCGCCCGTATTCTTGACTATGTGAACGGCAAAATTGCCGCCATCGAGGAGCTTGACGAGCCGCTGCTTTCCTTTCCGGACGAAAAGAGCGATGGTCTTGCCCGTTGCATCTGCAATTACGAGGAGCTTGCCTCCGCCAACGTTTTCGGACATTGACGAAAAAAGGGAGAAAACGCCTTTTATTTGCCTGATTTTTTGCGTTTCCTCTTGCATTTTGCGCGTTTATATGACATAATGAAATAAAGTAAAGGAAAAGAGAGGTTTTTCTTAATGAAAAAGTTTTACAAGCGCTTGGGCGTTATGATCGATATGTCGAGAAACTCGGTCATGACCGTTCCTATGCTCAAAAAGTACATGACCCTTTTGAAAAAAATGGGCTACAACTCGGTGATGCTTTACACCGAGGACACCTATGAGATAGAGGGCGAGCCCTTCTTTGGCTATATGCGCGGCCGCTATTCCATTGCGGAAATGAAGGAGCTTGACGCCTTCGCCGCCTCCATTGGCGTTGAAATGATCCCCTGTATCCAGACGCTTGCTCACCTGAACGCCGCATTCCGTTGGGGCAAGATTCCCGTTGACACGGGCGATATCATGCTTGCCGACAACGAGCGCACCTACGAGCTGATTGACCGTATGTTCAAGACGCTCTCTGACTGCTTCGCCTCCCGTTATATCCACATCGGTATGGACGAGGCGCAGATGCTCGGCCGCGGCCGCCATCTTGACGAGCATGGCTACGAGCCCTCCATCAACATCATCAAGCGTCATTTGGCGCGCATAGAGGAGATTGCCAAGAAGTACGGCTATACTTGCCTGCTTTGGTCGGATATGTTCTTCCGCTCCTGGAACAACCACGCCTACTATTGCGATGCCTGCGAGATGCCCAAGGAGGTTGTTGACTCGGTGGCAGACGGCGTGATTCCTGTATACTGGGATTACTATCACTCCGAGGAAAAGATTTACGACGATATGTTCTACAACCACGCCCAGCTTGCCAAGGAGGTTTGGTTTGCCGGCGGTGCTTGGTGCTGGAAGGGCTTTGTTCCCGATCACGTGCTTTCCTTGCAAACCATGGAGCCCGCCCTGCGCTCCTGCCGTTCCCACAAGGTGAAAAACATCTTCTTCACCCTTTGGGGCGATGACGGCGGAGAAACCTCTCACTTTGCCCAGCTGGCAACCCTTCTCTACCTTGCCGAGTACGCCAAGGGCAACGAGGATATGGACAAGATTCGCGCCAAGTGCAAGAGCATTCTCGGCGTTGACTATGACGATATGGTGGCTATGGGCGATATTGACCAGGGCTTCAAGATGGGCAAAAACGAGTTCGTTGTCAACCCCTCCAAGCATATGCTCTATTCCGACTACTTCAACGATTTCCTCGATTGCTCGGTTGACCCCGAGAAGACCGCGCACTTTGCCGATTGCGCCAAGAGACTGCACGCCGCCGCCAAGAAGAGCCGCCGCTACGGATACCTCTTCGACTGTCTGGCCAAGCTTTGCGACGTTCACGCCATCAAGTATGACCTCGGTCTTCGCACCCGCCGCGCATATGAAGCCAAGGATATGGACACCCTGCGCCGCCTGGCAGAGTATGACTACAAGGAGGTAGAGCGCCGTCTGCGCCTCTTCTACACCGCCTTCAAGAAGCAGTGGTTCACCGAAAACAAGCCCTGCGGCTTTGATATTCAGGATTTGCGCCTCG
>JAZRFK010000048.1:0-15043 GCA_045661325.1 Eubacteriales bacterium
CATTTTTAAAAAAAACATAAAGGCGGCCCGGCCCTTTGGGCGCAGGCCCTTCTCTTTTGCGAAAGCGAGGTGCGAAATTAAAGCAAGATACAAATCAGGCCGCCCGAGCCCTCGTTGATGATGCGCTCCAAGGTTTCGGAAAGCTTTTGCCTTGCGTCCTCGGGCATATGGGAAAGCTTGGCGTGAAGCCCTTCTCCCACAAGCTCGTAAAGGGATTTGCCAAACAGATTGGATTGCCAGAGCTGCTCGGGGCTCTCCTTGCACTCGGCAAGCATATTCTGCACCAAGGCCTCCGATTGCGCCTCGGTGCCAACCACGGGGTTGATTTCCGTTTCAATCTGGGCGCGAATCATATGAATGGATTTGGCAGAGGCGCGCAGGCGAACGCCGTAGCCTCCTGCCTGCTTGACAATGCGCGGCTCCTCAAGCTTCAACTCCGAGGGCTCGGGCATCACGATGCCGTACCCCTTTTCCTCGGCAGAGACGAGTGCCTCCTCCACGCGTGCGTAGGCCTTGGCGGTTTGAGCCAGCTTTTGCAAAAGGCGGAAAAGCGCCGCCTCGTCCTCTATCTGATACCCCGTCAAATCCGACAGAGTACGCAGGAACAATCCCTCCGTTAGCTTGATTTCAAAATGTGCCTTGCCCGTGTCTGCCTCCAAGCGCAGAGGAATGACGGCCTCTAAAAGCTCGTTGGGCGGCAAGGCCTCGGTGACCTTGCGAATGTCTCCCATTTTTGCCACGTTGTCGGCAATATGGCGAACGGCGTCATAAACGGCAACCTTGACGGGATGCTCCTTGGGCAAGGAAAGCGTCCAAGCGGGCGCGGAAAAGGAAAGCTCGGTAACGGGAAATTCGTGCAACACAAGCTCAAGGATTTTTGCCATATCCTCGGCGTCCAGCATCTGACAGTTGACCAGCGCCACGGGCGCATTATATTTGCTTTCCAGCTCGTAAGCGAGGCTGATGGCCTCTTTTGCCTCGGGACGTGCGGAATTCAGGACGATGGCAAAGGGAACACCCGCCTTTTCAAGCTCCCCGATAACCTTTTCCTCGGCCTCTACGTAGCTTTCTCGCGGAATATCCATTACGCTGCCGTCCGTTGTTACCATAATGGCAATGGTGGCGTGCTCGGAAATCACCTTTCGCGTGCCAAGCTCTGCCGCCTCCTTGAAGGGAAGAGGGGTCTCGGACCAGGGGGTATGTACGAGGCGGGGCGCCCCCTCCTCTGTCTGTCCCAGAGCCTCGGGAACGATGTAACCCACGCAGTCCACCATACGAACTCTTACAGAAGCGTCTCCCTGCCATTTAACCGAAACGGCCTCGTCGGGAACGAATTTCGGCTCGGTGGTCATCACCGTCTTGCCCGTTGCCGATTGGGGCATCTCATCCTGCGCCCGCCGTCTGTCGTACTCGTTGGCAATAGAGGGAAGCACGGTGGTTTCCATAAAGCGCTTAATAAAGGTAGATTTTCCCGTCCTGACAGGGCCTACCACGCCAATATACATATCGCCGTGGGTGCGCTTGGCAATATCGTGGTAAATGGAGGAATATGACATCGTTCTGACCTTCGCTTTTGCTCGAAAAGCGTCCTTTCTTTTTGGGTGGGGGGTGTCCTCTTTTGTATCACCATATGCGCCCTTTGCTTTAAATATGCCTTGAAAGAGCGAAAGCTTTTAAATCCCGTAGGCGCTATTTATCGCATCGGAAAGAAGAGGGGAAAGGAGGGAAAGCTCCGTGTCGAGCGTTTTGGGAGAAACGAAAAGCTCTTTTTCTACTGCCGCCCCCTCGGGTTGTGTCTCTGCTTCATCGGCCGCGTCACCCAACGCCGCCTTAACAAAGGCAGCGGCGTTTATCACCGTGGGAACGCCGAGCGCCAAAACGGGAATACCCAAGCTCTCTTGGGAGAGCGCCCCCTGTACGCTGCCTATTCCGGAGCCGGGAGAGATGCCTGTATCCGAGATTTGCACCGTTGTCAAGAGGCGCTCGGGGCTTCGCGCCGCCAATGCGTCAATCGCCAGCACGAAATCGGGGCGGAGCGCTTGGCAAAGCGCGTTTACCGTCTCCGTTGCCTCCATACCGCTCTGGGCGCGCACGCCCGGCGCGCAAACGAAAACGGAAGGAGAGGAGGGGAAGAGCGCGGGGGCCTCCTTAATCAGATGCGCTGTCGGGATAACCCCGTCTGTCACCAAAGGCCCAACGGCGTCTGCGGTCATATGACGGTTGCCGAGCCCTACCACCAGAAGCCGCTTGGCCATAGGGGGAGAAAGGCGCCGCAAAAGCATCGCCGTTTCCTTAGAGAGCCTTGCCCCTTCCGCTTCGCTTAAAGAAAGTGGGGAAGGAAAGGAGAGGGAATAGTATCTTCCCTTTGGCTTTTCTAAAAGGCGCGCGGCCTCTTCCGTTTCTATTTTTAAAAGCGTTTTTTTGAAAACACCGCTTTTCTCCTCCTGGAAGGAAAAGCCCTCGCTTAACCCGTGCGCTCCCTTGCGCTCTATTGCCAAATCGGTATAAAAATTGAACGCCATAGCTTGCCCCTTTTTTCTGCTTTCCGTTGCCTTTTCGTGTGTTGCCGTTTTTTATTTTTAGCCTCGTTGGAAAAAATATACCGAAAAGGGCGGCAAGACGCATCCCCCTTTTCGCCCCAAAAGCTTGCACAAACCGCAAAAAAGCCAAAAAGGATAGGCATTTTGCACAGTTTTTTTGCGCTTTTTTGTGCAAACAGACAAACATTGCCGGAAGTCCGAAAAATGTTCTTGCGTATAAGAGAGACTTGTGGTATAATGCTTGTATGGATATTATCGTCTATTATATATTATTGATTTAAGTTCGGAGGAACAGGTAACTATGAAGAAAATTATTTCCTTGTTTTTGGCGGTTTTGATGCTGGCAGGAAGCTTGGTGGTATTCACCTCCTGCGGCGCAAAGGACGCAACTATCGCCGTATACTTGGGCGATCAGCTGTATGACCTTGATCCCGCCATGGCTTGCGTGAACGATGAGGCTATGGAGGTATTCAAGCTGATTTACGAGCCCTTGTTCACCTTAAACGAAAAGGGAAAGGTGAAGAACGCTCTGGCAAGCGGCTATCGCATTATCGAAAACGAGGAAGAGGGTCTCTATCAGATGGAGATAACCCTGCGCGAGACCTATTGGAGCACGGGCCATCAGGTAACGGCTGACGATGTGTGCTACGCTTGGAAGCGCATTTTGAACTCCAACGAGTCTCATCAGAGCCAGGCAGCTCCCATGCTTTATGACATTAAGAATGCTCTGGCCGTCAAGAAGGGCGAAATGAGCATTGACGCTGTTGGTCTTGCCGCCAACAAGCAAATTTTAACCATTACCTTCGAGGGCAAGATTGATTATGATGCATTCCTTCGCAACCTGACCTCCTTGGCATTGGTTCCCTTGCGTGAGGACACCGTTACGGTTAACAACGCAGAGTCCTGGTGGAGCAAGCGCGCCTCCGTTATTGCCACCAACGGCGTATTCGCTATCCAGACCTACAATACGGATACGGGCGAATTCACCTTGAAGCGCAACCAGTATTATAACTCCAAGGAAGGTGTGACGGATGCCTCCGTTATTTCTCCTGCTCTCTTGGAAACCATTTGGCCCAACGAAAACTTCTATAATTATATGGACGATTTTGACGGTGACATCAACGCTTATATGAAGGATAAGCTTGAAAAGTTCATCACGGAGCACGTTATCTTCTATCTGGGCTCTATGCCCGTTGATAAGGAAGCCCGCGAGAACACCAAGGTGACCGTTGGCAACTCCTTCTCTACCTATTCCTACATTTTTAATACCAATAATCCTCTCTTTGCTGACGCGCGTGTTCGTCAGGCACTCTCTATGGTAATTGACAGAGAGGCGATCGCCAAAACGCTGGTATACGCCGAGGCCGCAACGGGTCTTGTTGCTCCCGGTGTATGGAATGCCGGCAACCGCAAGGTCAGCTTCCGTTCCCAGGGCAATGCTCTGATTAAGACTGAGGTTGACGCGATGGAGGCAGCTCTTGACCTTCTGGCCGAGGCAGGCGTAACGGGCGGAAAGTTCACCCTGACCGTGCGCGATACGGCGGAGGATATGTATATCGCCGCATACGCCGAGGAGCGCTGGGAGGAGCTTGGCTTCCAGGTAACCGTGAAGGCTGAAACCTATGACACGTCCTCTTGGACGAACGATGCCAGCGGCGGCCGTAAGGTGCAGATGTCCTCGGGCAACGAGCTGACCGTGTATGACGATGCCATTCAGACGGCTTACTGGGAAGGCAACTTCGACGTAATCGGTGTTGACTATCAGATGTATTCCACCAACGCATTTACCGTGCTTTGCGGCTTCACCACCGACATGAACGGAAACGGCGTTGTAAGCTCCAAAACCGATGACGGAAACTACACCTATACCGCGAAGCTTCATTGCTCCGGCTTTGCAAGCAGCGAGTACGATGCGCTCTTGGCAAAGGCCTTGGCAGAAAAGGATTTGGAAAAGCGCGCAGCTATTCTGCACGAGGCAGAGGCTATGCTGATGGAAGAAATGCCCATCATGCCTATCGTTTTCAACTATTCCTACTATGCTTCTCGAAGCATTAGTGGACTCAGTATGGACTATTACGGTCTTGTTTCCTTCGCGAACGCGAGACTGAAATAATGCCAAAAGGTCGGTTCATTCGGTGAAAGGGAAGAGGGCTTCCCCGCCCTGTGAACCGACCTTGCTTTATCTATATACAGAAAGGAGGAAAAGGCTATGTTTAATAAAAACGTGTACGATGGCGGTATGACAGACCAGACCGAAATGAAAATTTTTATCCTTTTCTTGATGGATGAGCTGTGCTATCCCTTGGACTATACGGCCCTTTCCTTTATTATCGGAGAAAGCGGTTACGTGGGAAGATTTGATTTCGCCGCCTGCTTTTCGGAGCTGGTTGAGATGGGACATATCACCGCCTACGAGGACAAAAAGAAAACCTATTACGTTGTTTCCGAAATGGGACATATGGTGGCAACCGAGCTGCAAGGTACCTTGCTTGATTCCATTCGTGAAAAGAGCCGCATCGGTGCGCTTCGCCTTCTCTCCTTGCACAAGAAGGGTGCGAAATGCCGTTGCCAAATCAAGCGCCGTAAGGACGGCGTTTATGAGGTTCATTGCCGCATTGAAAACCAAAGAGGCCTCGTAGCAGACACCACCGTTACCACGTCCACCGAATCGGAAGCGCAGCAAATCAAGGCGCATTTCAAGGAAAAGCCCGAGGAGGTCTGCCGCGGCGTTTTGGCCGTTTTGACGGGCAAGGTAGACTACTATATGCATTGAGCATCCTTGCGCGCGATAAACAATTATTAAAAAATTTAAAAAAAGTTAAAAAACACTTGACAAGTTTTAATTTGTTGCTATAATTATTATGTATAGGAATATTTCTATACACATTTGTCTCTTCTTAAAGCAATTCCCATCCCCCGATACGAAGGGGAGTGGGAGCTTGATTGCTTTTGCGGAAATGACAAACAGGTATTTTTATTGCACATATGGGCGGATAGGTGAATGAAGCAGCCAAACGAACAGGAAATAACGCTTTTGCTTGCCAGAGCAGGCAGAGGCGACAGTGAAGCCTTTGAGGCGATTTCCGCGTCGTTTGCCCCGCTTTTGCGCCGTATCAAAAAAAGCTTTTGTCAGGGCTTATGCGCGGCAGACTGTGACGAGATTTCTGCGGAAGCGGAGATTGCGCTTTTTCAGGCTGTGCGTACCTATACGGAAGACTCGGGCGTCACCTTTGGAGCTTATGCGCGCGTGTGCATTAAAAATGCGCTGATTTCTCTTCACCGCAAGCGCAATCGCGTTCCTGCTGTGCTTCCTATTGAGGAATGGCCGTTGCTTTGGGAAGAGGCAGACCTTTCTTCTGCGCGTTCGGCGGCCGAGGAGGCCGAAACGGTCGCGGCGCTCAAGGGAATGAAGAAAATTCTTTCTCCGTACGAGCAGCGCGTGTTTGATTTGTACGCGGAGGGAAATTCCATTTCTCAAATCGCAAGAGAACTTGGAAAAACGGAAAAGTCGGTCAGTAACGCTGTTTTCCGTCTCTTGCAAAAACTGCGGGAGCAGTTCAAAATTTCATAGTTTATATGCCCAAGTAGCTTAAGGGAGAGCGTTGTTTTTGTTGGTCCAATGATTTCAAAGGCGTCGGTTGGAATCCGTCCGAGGGTAAAAATTTTTCACATTTAAAGTGAGGTAAACACAATGTACGAGGACAAGACACTGAAGTGCAAAGATTGCGGCGAGGAGTTCGTGTTCACCGCAGGTGAGCAGGAGTTCTATGCAGAGAAGGGCTTTGATCATGAGCCCCAGAGATGCAAGGCCTGCCGTGACGCAAGAAAGAACGGAGCAAGAGGCGCCAGAGAAATGTTCGATGCAGTTTGCGCTGAGTGCGGCAAAGAATGCAAAGTTCCTTTCAATCCCACCGAGGGCAAGGCTGTTTATTGCAGCGAGTGCTTTGCAGCAAGAAGAGCGAAGTAATTTTCGTTCAATCGTGCATAAAAAAAGACACCGTTATCGGTGTCTTTTTTATTTTCTGCTTCTCGTTTTTGCTCCTCATTTTCGCAAAAAAGTCCTTGATTTTGTATCGTTTTTATGGTAAAATAGAAAAAAGACTATCCATTTTCGGCCGAACAGCAACGGCCGAGCAAAAACAAAGAAAAACGCGCCTGGGCTTGCCCTCTTTAACGGCCAAAGGAAAGGAAACCTGCTATGGAAAACAAAAAGAAATACACGCCCGCCGGCAAAAGAGGCGGCAAGGGAGAGGGCTCCTTTTCGCACCGCCCCCGCCCCGCTTTCGCGGAGGAGACGGAAAGAGAAGAGGAGGGCATCGTTTGCGGCAGAAATGCCGTAAAGGAGCTTTTGGCTTCGGGGCGCGACGTTGATAAGATTTTTACCGCTCGCGGCGAACGGGAGGGCTCTATCGTCGTTTTGGTCGGAGAGGCCATTGCGCGCAAGATTCCCGTTATGGAGGTAGAGCGTCGGAAGCTGGACGCTATGTGTCCTGCCTCTCATCACCAAGGCATCGTGGCCACGGTTCCGCCGCGCAACTATGCCACGGTAGAGGATATTCTGGCGTACGCTGAGGAAAAAGGCGAAAAGCCCTTTATCGTCATTTGTGACGGCGTGGAGGATCCGCACAATCTGGGTGCCATTATGCGCTCCGCCGAATGTGCGGGCGCTCACGGCTTGATTATTCCCAAGCGGCGCTCTGCGGGCTTAACCGCAACGGTGGCAAAGGCCTCCGCGGGCGCCATTGAGCATTTAAGAATTGCCAAGGTAACCAACCTTTCGCAAACCATTGAGGCCTTAAAGGAAAAGGGCGTCTGGATATATGCCGCAGATATGGACGGCGAGGTGTATCATCAAACCGATTTGACGGGGGCGGTCGCTCTCGTGCTCGGAAACGAGGGGTCGGGTATTTCTCGCTTGGTGGAGGAAAATTGTGATTTCCGCATCTCCATCCCCCTGTACGGCAAAATCAATTCTATGAACGTGTCTGCCGCCGCCGCGGTTTTGCTTTGCGAAACGGCAAAGCAACGGCATATCAAGTAAAACGCAAGGGAGGCGATTTCCGTGTCCGATAAAAACAACTCTGTTGATAGCGAAAAAATTAAACAGCTGTTGGCGCAGCTTCGCGCCAAATTCGATATGGAAAGCACAACCTCGTCCGTAAGCTCCGCAAGTGAGGAGGATGGCGAGGAGGAATATCAGGCGGAGGAAACCACGATTTCCTTTGCCATTCCGCAAAGCGAGGAATCCGAGCAAGAGCCGGAGGCCGCTGCCGTTGTTCCGCTTCGTGCGTTGTCCAAGACCTTTGGCGCATTTCACGAGCAAATGGATAAGAATGAGCAAGCCGAAGCGCCGACGCTGTCTACGCTTGACGGCGATGGCTGCGGAGACGAAACGCTCGCCTTCCTGCTTGATCGATACGCCATCGCGCCCACTCCCAAAAAGCCCGTAGCAGATGCGCCTTCCGCCGTGAAGGCTGCGGCGGTGCAGGAGGAGCAAAAGCCAACGGCACCTGCCGCTATAAATGATATAAATGACAAGAAGGAAACGCCCTTCGTTTTTCCGAATGTAGACGAAGAATACGAGGCGCCGAGTGCCGAGCAAGCCGAGGAGGATGAGGAGGATAGTCCCTTCGTCATCGAAGAGGTGTGCGCGGAGAATGAGGACGAGCCCATCACCAACGGTGAAGCTGCGCCCGAGGTTGATGGGATGAGTGTGGCCGTGACCGATGAAGCAGAGCCTTATGAGGAAGCTGCCGATGAAAACGTGCCGCAGGAGAATTTTGTGCTTGAAGCGGAGGAGACGCACAAGGAGGAAGAAAGCGCTGACCTTGATTTTCCCGATGCGGCGCACGGCGAGTACGTCCAAGAGCGCTTGGACATCACCGCCGCTTTGCCAATCCGCTCGGTAAAGGAGGAAGACGAGGAAGAGGACGAGGAAGACGAGGTAAGCACCCCTGCGTCCGACGAGGGCTTTATTCCAATGTTTTCCTTTGATGACGAGCCCGTTGTGTCCTCCTCGGAGGCAATAACCGAAGAAAACGAGCCAACGGATGCCGAGCCATCGGAAAGCATCCAAGCGCTTGTTGAAAAAGATGAGTCGATAGAGTCGGATTCTGCCTTGGCGGCGGATGAAGACGCCCCTGCGTCTGACGGCGAGGCCTTTGCCGAGTCCGAGCCCGAGGCTGACGCTGATGAAGGCGATATGGGCGAGGAAAGACCGGGAACCGTTCTTTTCCCCATCGGCGAAGGAAGCCCCGCGCCCAAGGAAGCAATCGCCGCTCCGCCCGAGGCCGACGAAAGCCTGCCCGAGCGAAGAGACGACACCGATTACGGCATTCCGCTTGATGCTGTCGCTTCCGCAGTAGCGCCTCGGGTGATTGAAGAGAAAACAGAGAAAAAGCCCGAAGAAGCACCTGCCGCTCCGCCCAAGGCTGAGCAAAAGCCTGCTTCTGCATCGCCCGTTGCTCCTGCCGCACCGCCTGCAAGAGCGGACGCTGCGGATAAGGCAAAAACGCCTGCGCCCGAAAAGGTCGGCGCGAAGGAAGCGGCTGACGCAAAGGACAAGCCCATGCGCTCCTTCTTTAACGATGAGGAGAGCGCATCCCACCTTCGTCTGCGCGATGCAGAGGCGAGCCGCCGCAGAAAAAATCGCGGCGCGCGCTTGGAATATACCTCGCGCACCCAGGCCGAGCGTATTCGCCGCACGCTCTCTAAGGAAATCAAGTGGGCAAAGGGGCGCCTCGTGCTTGCCATTTTGTTCGCATTTTCGCTTTTGTATCTGGAAAACGTTGCCGTTATCGGCGCCGCGCCCGCCTTCTTGCAAAGCAGCGCGGATATTATCTCGGCCGTGCTTTTGGCGGCCGTAATCGGCCTTTGTGCCAAGGAGCTGTTTTCGGGTGTCTCTGCCTTCTTTTACCATAGGGTGTTGCCCTTGGGAATTGTGGGCGTTGCCTCCCTTTTAGCGCTGGTGTATACGGTTCTCGTTGCCGCGCTGGGCAGAAGCGTCCTCGTTTTGACGGGCGCGCCGCGCGTTTCCTTCGGGGCGGCCTTGGCCTGTGTCTTGTTCTTGTATTGGGAAACGGTGCGATACGAAAACAGATTTTCCTCCTTCACCGTTTTGTCCAAGGCAGGCGATAAGCTGCTCTTTTCCTTGGCCTCGCCCAAGGATTCTCTGGCCGAGTCCAATGTTCTCGGCAAAAGCTTGAACGAGGAAATTCCGTATATTTACCGCGTCAGAAAAACGGGCTTTGTGGACGAGTTTTCCGCGCGCACAGGCCGCGTTTGCGAAAACAGTCGCCAGAATTTCTGGATGCTCGTGCTTTCTCTTGCGGCCTCGGCCGTTGCGTTCGTAGCCGCCTTGATTATGAAGCAGCCCTTTATGGAGGCGTTCGGTTGGATGCTGACCGTTCTCTTCTTTTCCTTGCCCTTCTCGATGTGTGCCACGCATATATATCCTATGTCGCGCGCCTTGTACGTGGCAGGGGAAAGCTCCACCATTCTCGGCGAAGCGTCGGTGAACGAGTGCGCGAGACTTGATGCGGTGGAGTTTGAGGACATCGAGGCCATTCCCTCCCGCAAGGTAGACGTGAAAAACGTCAAAATGTACGTGGGTGACGTGGCGCTTGTGTTTTATTGCTTGTCCAGCCTCTTTCATCTGGTGGGTGGCCCTATCTGCGGCTTCTTCAATAAATCCACCAAGGAGCTGGGACACACGGGAAGTGTCACCTTGAAGGAATCGGTCGCGGGCGGCCTTTCGGCCACGGTTGATAAATTTCACGTTCTGGTGGGTGACGGAGAATATATGCAAAGCAACGGCGTTAAGCTGTTTTATGACGCCGAGGACGAGCGCTGGATTGAAAAGGGCGTCTGCATTATGTTCGCCGCTATCAACCATAAGCTCTGCGCCAAGTTCTATGTGCAGTACACGATGGATCCCGCCTTTGAGCATAATGTGATGCGCCTCTCCCGTGCAGGCATCGCCACCATTATTCGTACCTATGACCCCAATATCACCAATCGCCTGTTGCAGCGCATCTCTGCGCTTGGCGACTGTCGGGTGCACGTTGTCACCAAGACGGTGGAGCAGTATAATGACTTTGCGGCGCCGCATCTGACGGGCGGCATCGTCACCACAGAGGATTCGGGCAAGCTCTTGCAGCTTTTGTTCCTTTCTCTGCGTACCCGCGGTGTTATTGCATTTTCGCGGCTTTTGAAGAGCGTCTCACTGTTCTTTGGCGCGCTTCTTGGTCTTTTGTCGTTCTTCGTTCTTCCTCTTGGCGCCGTCCCCTCCGCGATTCTCGGCCTGCATCATTTGATATGGCTTTTTATCACGGTGATATGGGCGCGGTGTCGCATTCGTCGCCCCAAGGTAAAAAAGCCTGTAAGCAAGGGCGCCGAAAAGGAAGCAAAAAAGCAATAAAAGTCTCTTGACTTGGTTTATTTAGGAGGCAGTCTTGAATCAGAAGATATTGTCGGGCATTTTAAAGTCCGTCAGCAAGCCCGGAAGGTATACGGGCGGTGAATTTAACAGCATTGTGAAGGACAAAAGCAAGGTGGACGTTCGCTTTGCCTTTTGCTTCCCCGATACCTATGAAATCGGTATGTCCAACCTCGGCCTTCGTATTCTTTACGAGGCCCTGAACCAAAAGGAAAACGTCTGGTGCGAGAGGGTGTACGCGCCCTGGGTGGATATGGACGAGAAAATGCAGGAGTATGGCATTCCCCTAACGGCGCACGAAAGCGGTGACCCTGTGGGTGAGTTCGATATTGTGGCCTTCACCCTGCAATATGAAATGTGCTATACCACAGCTCTGCATATGCTCAAGCTTGCAGGACTTCCGCTTCTCTCCAAGGATAGAGGCGAGGACGCGCCCATTATTCTTGGCGGCGGTCCCTGCGCCTACAATCCCGAGCCCGTTGCGGATTTCTTTGATATTTTCAGCATCGGTGAGGGCGAGGAGGCTTTGCCCGAGCTTTGCGCGCTCTACGCCGAAATGAAAAAAAGCGGTCGCTACACGAAAAAGGATTTTTTGAGAGAAGCGGCCAAGCTTGAGGGCTTTTACGTGCCCTCGCTTTACGAGGTCACCTATAAGGAGGACGGCACCATTGCCGCCTATACGCCCCTTTATGATGACGTGCCTTTAAAGGTTAGAAAAAGAATCGTCAAGGATTTGGACAGTGCGCCCTATCCCAAAAAGCTTGTGATGCCCTATATCGAAACGGTGCATGACAGGGTGGTCTTGGAGGTCAACCGCGGTTGCATTCGCGGCTGTCGCTTCTGCCAGGCAGGTATGGTTTACCGTCCTATCAGAGAAAAATCTCCCGAAAAGCTCTGTGAGCTTGCCAAATGCCTGTATGAAAATAGCGGTTACCCGGAGATTTCGCTCATTTCCCTCAGCATCAGCGACTATTCCCGTATTGCCGAGCTGACGGATATGCTCTTGGAATGGACGGACGAGAAGCACGTCAGCCTTTCCTTGCCCTCCTTGCGTATCGACAGCTTTTCGGAGGAGCTGATGAAAAAGGTTTCCTCTATTCGCACGGGCGGCATCACCTTTGCTCCCGAGGCAGGCACCCAGCGCCTTCGTGACGCCATCAATAAAAACGTCAACGAGGAGGACTTGATGCAGGCCGTCGGTATTGCCTTCGGTGCGGGCAAGAACAACGTCAAGCTGTATTTTATGAACGGCCTTCCCACCGAGGAAATCGAGGACGTTGTTGCTATTGCCGATTTGGCAAAAAAGGTTGTGCATCGCTTCTATCAAACGCCCAATCGCAATAAGGCGCGCCCCGTTTCCGTAACGGTCAGCGTCTCTTGCTTCGTTCCCAAGCCCTTTACCCCGTTCCAATGGGCAGCGCAGGATACCTTGGCGTCCTTAAAGGAAAAGCAGGAGGCCTTGCGCTTGGCGATACAGGATAAAAAGATTCGCTATAATTGGCATGACGCCGAGGTTTCGCATATTGAAGCGGTTTTCGCGCGCGGTGACAGACGGCTCTCCAAGGCGCTTCTTCTTGCCGCTGAGGAAAATATGATGTTTGACGCCTGGGATGAATTTTTCAGCTTTGAAAAATGGATGCAGGTGTTTGACAAGGCGGGTATTGATCCGAGCTTTTACGCTAACCGCACCTTCGGGCTTGATGAGTGGCTCCCTTGGGATATTATTGATTGCGGCGTTGACAAACGCTATTTGAAGCGTGAATACGAGCGCGCGTATCGGCACGAAACAACGCCGAGCTGCGCGGAGCATTGCAACGGATGCGGTGCAAATAAGCTGGGAGGTAAGACGAAATGGTGCAGATAATTGCCGACGAGGCGGTGCTGTATCCCGCCGCAACGCTGCGGGTGCGCTTTCGCAAAACGGGCGCCCTGCAATATATTTCCCATCTTGATTTGGTTCGCACCTTCGAGAAGGTATTGGTAAGAGCAGGGCTTCCTCTTTGGTATAGCGAGGGCTTTAATCCCCATCCCCGCTTTTCCTTTGCAACGCCGATGTCTATCGGCTTACAAAGCCTTTACGAGCTGATGGACGTGAAAATTGACAGACGGGTGAACTGTGACGCCGCTTTGGCCGCGCTCAACCAAAATCTCACCGAGGAGTGCGTGGTGGAGGAGGTATATTACCCCGAAACCAAGTTTACCGAGGTCG
The DNA here is from genome assembly GCA_045661325.1 of Eubacteriales bacterium. Taxonomy (GTDB): domain Bacteria; phylum Bacillota; class Clostridia; order Oscillospirales; family CAG-272; genus UBA1740. The sequence goes on from JAZRFK010000048.1 coordinate 13,187, forward strand.
CCTTTGCCTCGTACGAAATCGCCTTGCAAACGGCAGGCGCTGACGAAGCCTTGGCGGCGCATTGCGGCGAACTGTTGAAGGCAAGCCCGCTTACCGTTCTCAAACGCACCAAAAGCGGCGAAAAGGAAACGGATATCTCCCCCATGATTATCAAAAGCGAGTCTGCTTTTTCCGAGGGGAAAATTCTGCTTTCCGTAACCTTGACGGTGGATAACGAAAAATTCCTTAACCCCGAATATATCGTAACCTATTTGAAAAATGCAGCAGGCGTTTTGTCGGGAAGTCCCTTGGATGAAGAATATTCTATTCTTCGCACGGGTGTTTACGGCAAAGACGGTGCGCTTTTCCGTTAAGAAAAAACAAAAGCAAAGCAATACAACAAAGCGAGGCCGAAGCGCCTCGCTTTTCTTCATTATAATATATAGGACAGAGTGGGCAGGACGGATGCGCGCAGCTCTGATAGCAAACGGCGCGCCTCGGATAAGGCAATGGCATATTCAGCCCTGTCGTTCGTGTCAGAAGCGCCTTTCAGACGGCAAAGGGCGCCGTCCATTTCCCGTACCATAGAGCGTATAACCGAAAGGGAGAAAAAGAGACGCGCCTTTTCCCATTCCGAAAAAAGCCTTTCTGTTGCCTCTTGCTTTTTGGCGCCCTCCTCGTCGGGAGAGGGAAAGGAATCAAAAATGCTTTCCAACGTATCGCAGCGACGGGCAACGGCCATAGAGCAGCAGGCGGTGCTGCCAAAAAGCAGGGCGAAAAGCACGAGCGAAAGAATAATACCTTTCATACGGAAAGCTCCTCCGTTTTTTCCTTTTGTTTCTTTTTAAGGCAAAGAACACCGCCCGCATCATCCAGCGCCAAAAGGAACACGTCCTTTAAGGAGCAGCCGTAGCGGTGCGCCGTCCGATAAAGCCATTCCTCGTCCTTTTGGCAAAAGGCACATTCCTCCTTGATAATCTGGCCGTCAATGACAAGGGCGTGCGAAATGCCGCGCTCTGTTGCGTTCAGGGAAAGGTCGGAAAGGGTAACGGGCTTTTGGTCGGCGCGCGGTGTGACGGAGAGCTTCCCGTTTTGCTCCAAAATGGCGTAGGCCACGTCGTTCACGTCGGTAATGCCCTCCAAGCGCAAGGCAGACAAAAGCTCTTCAAGGGAAACACGCATGCGCTGCATCTCCGCCTGGTCGGGAACACCGTAGCGTACTAAAACGGCGGGAGGGCTCTCAAATACTTTTTTCAAGAAGGGAATGCGATTTTTCAAATCGCTGATAAAAAGCTCTAAGGCAACGATTAAAAGAATCGGAATGATGAAATACAAAAGCGGTTGGTCGGGGTTTTCGATGGGATTGGCCGCAAGCTCGGAAAGAAGTAGGGTGGTAATCAGCTCGGAAATCTGAAGCTCGCCGATTTGTCGCTTGTCCATTAAGCGTAGCATAATGGTCAAAACGGTGTAAATGATGACGGCGCGAACGATAATGGTAAGCATAACTCGCCTCTTTTTTGAAATTTTTGCCTCTTGGGAGAATAGTATTCTGTAAAAATGTGAAAGATATACATAAACCGTGGGGCGAAAAAAAGGGGAGGCTTCGTGCAAAACGCCAAACCTTAAAAAAACTTCAAAAAAATCGAAAAAAACTTATAAAAAGGGGTTGACAAACGAAAAAGAGTGTGGTATACTAATCGGGCGTCACGGAGCGGGAGACTGCACGGGACGAGCATAGATCCTTGAAAATTGAACAACAGAATTTCGAAAAAGCACGAAACAAGTCGCGCGAGCGAAAGCGAAGCGCGATGTGTACAAGTGTGTAAGGAATCTCGTTAAAACACATTGAGAAACTCAAAAAAGTAAAAGAAGCTAAGA
>JAZRFK010000049.1:0-14042 GCA_045661325.1 Eubacteriales bacterium
ATAGTCCGTCAGCCCGTCAAGAGAGGTAAGCAGCGAGGAAAACTCCTCTTTCGTCATAAAGCGAGGGGGGCGCGAATGCCCGTGACAAAAGGAGCAATGCATATTGCAGACGTTGGTGATTTCAACATAGGCCTTGGCATAAGGCCTCTTTTTCTTTTCCACAGGCGCGCTCCTTTCGTTTTTTTCTATTATAGCACCTTTTTTCTTCTTTTGCAAGGGCCGTGGGAAGCGGCGCGGCAGGGCGCGAGGGCAAAAGTCTCTTGACTTTTACCCCCTACTATGTTAAACTGAAAAAAACATTTAACGGGAGATTCTGATATGAAAAACCTTTTTCTTTTCAAGTCCGAAGGACGCACGGTGGAGCTTCGCGCGATAGACGAGGGCATTTTCCGCGTGCGTATTTCTGCAACGGAAAAATTCCGCGAATCCCTGCTCTCCAAATATAATATTTTGAAGGAAAAGCCCAAGGATATAGAGGCCTCGTTTGACGGCGGCCTGCTTTCGACCGCGCGCTTTTCTCTTTCGCTTGAGGGAGAGCGCCTTTCCGTTCAGGGCGAGGGGCATTCGCTTTCCTTTACCGTGGCAGGATGCGGCGGTGAGCCGCTTGGCGAGGACGGATTCCGTCTTTCGCTCGGCTTGGCGGAAAACGAGCGCCTTTACGGTCTTGGAGACGAAAACCGAGAGGGCATTATGAAGCGCGGCAGAGTGGCGACTCTCTGGCAGACCGACTATATCGGCTACGGGCCCATCCCCTTTCTGATGAGCTCGGCAGGCTGGGGCATTCTCGTCAACTGCACCTATTTGCATACCTACGATATGGGCGCAACCGAGAAGAACACCCTCGTGATTGACGCCGAGAAGGGCGCGCTTGATTTTTATATTTTCCTTGCTCCCGATATGAAGGGGGTACTGAATCTCTATACCGACGTATCGGGCAAGCCTGTGATGCTTCCGAAATCCGCCTACGGCTTTACCTTCGTTTGCAACGAGGAGGCCAATGCCAAAATGATGTTAGAGGACTGCGCCTCCTTCCGCCGCTTTGGCATTCCCTGCGACATTGTGGGGCTTGAGCCCGGCTGGATGGAAACCCATTACGATTTTTCCGTGGACAAGAAATGGGATGCAGGGCGCTTCTATCTTCCCTATTGGGAGCCTGCCAATTATACGGGTATTTTCTCCTTCTGCTACAACCTGCGGAAGATGGGGTATAAGCTGAGCCTTTGGCTGTGCTGTGATTACGACCTTCTGTACGAGGAGGAGGGCGAGATTCTTCGCCGCGCCGAAAACAGTATGGAGGGGCGGCTTATCAAGGACGAGCATTTGCATTACAGCGTGTTTATGGACAGAATTACCAAGCAGGGCGAGCCCTGGTTTGAGCATTTGAAGAAGTTTGTGGACAACGGCGCTGCCGCCTTTAAGCTTGACGCCAGCCAGCAATGCTTGGAGCATCCCGACAGGCTTTGGGCAGGCAAGTATTTCGACGATGAGGTGCATAACGTCTACTGCGTTATTTACGCCAAGCAGATGAAGGAGGGCTTCGAGAATTACACGGGCAAGCGCGCCCTGATTTACACCCCCTGCCTCTATGCAGGCACCCAGCAGTACGCGGCCAGCTGGGCAGGAGACACGGGCGGCGGCGAGGGAACGCTCGTTTCGATTCTCAATCTTGCCCTTTCGGGCCACGCAAACGCCTCCTGCGACCTTGATCCCAGCGACCCTAAATCCATTCACTACGGCTTTTTAATGCCTTGGAGCCAGCTTCTCGGTTGGCGCAACTGGCATCAGCCCTGGCTGCTCGGCGAGGAGCTGGAGGAGATGATTCGCAGTTATAGCCGCCTGCGCTCCTCGCTTTTCCCCTATATTTATTCGATGGCGCATCTGACAAACCAAACGGGCATACCGCTTGCGCGCCCGCTTTGTCTGGCTTATCCCGAGGAAGAGCGGCTCGACGCCTTGAAAAACGAATATATGCTTGGCGAATCCTTGCTCGTTGGCGCCTTTGATATGCACCTGACCCTGCCAAAGGGCAGATGGACGGACTTTTTCACGGGCGAGGTATACGAGGGCGGTGAGCTTGATTATCAGCCTCCCAAGGGCAAGGGCGGCGCGCTCTTTGTTAAGGAGGGCTCTATTCTCGTGATGCAAGCCCCCTTGGCGCACGTTGACGAGCGCTTCCCCGAAGTCTACACCGTGCATCTCTATCCCGGAGCGGACGCCTCCTTTACCCTCGTTGAGGACGACGGCATCACCTACGATTACGAGGAGGGCAAGGTCTTTGAAACAAAGATGGAAATGACCGACTCCTGTAAAGAAAGCTTTACATTCACCCTCTATACCCGAGAGGGCGAGTGGGGCGAGAAGAAAACGGACACGGTCTATGACGTCAACACCATGAGCGAAAACCATATCGCCAACATTCCCGAGCCGCCCGCCGTTTCGGGCTTCGAGATTGTCATTCACGGAGAATATGCAATAGAAGGCGCAAGCGCCTCGTATGAAAACGGCAAAACGCTTCTTTCGATTTCCAAGGAAGCGCACGAAAGCGGTAAAATTACCCTTTCGGCCGTTAAAAAATGAAAGGAGAATTATGAAAAAGGTAAGAGTCGGTATTCTCGGCTGTAACTTTATGGGTATTATGCACGCAAGCTGCTATAAGCAGATAGAGGCTGCAGAGGTCGTTGCGGTGGCCGATTTGAACGAGGAGGTTGCCGCCTCGCTTGCCGCTCCCTTTGGTGCTAAGGTGTATACCGATGCCAAGGCGCTTTTGCGCGAATGCGAGCTTGATCTTTTGGATATTTGCCTGCCCACCTTTTTGCACAAGGAATATGCCGAAGCGGCGATGGGAAGGCTTCCCTATATCATCATTGAAAAGCCCGTCACCCTCACGAAGGAGGAGGGAGAAGCGCTTTTGGAAAAGCAAAGGGAAACGGGCGCCCAGGTCGGCGTTGGCCATGTGGTGCGCTTCTTCAAGGAATATGAATATCTGAAGCAGGCGATAGACGATGGCCGTTACGGCAGGCTCGTAAATTTGGCAATGCATCGCCACAGCCCCTCTCCCTCTTGGGATTTTGCCTCTTGGCGCAAGAACAGCAAGCTCAGCGGCGGCGCTATACTAGACCTGCATATTCACGATGTTGATTTTATGCTGCACGCTTTGGGAGATCCCTTGCGCGTGCATAGCGCCAAAAACACGCTTTGCGAGCAAAATTCCTATATTGCAACCGTTTGTGAGTATGAAAGCTTCGTTGTAAGCTTGGAGGGCACTTGGTTTTTGCCGGCCTCCTTCCCCTTTAACGCCTATTTCCGCGCCGCTTTTGAGAATGCGGTTTTGGAATACGACCGCGAAACCCTCACTCTGTACGAGCAGGGCGGCTCCTCCGTTATTCCCTTCTCGGCCTCGGCAGGCCACGCAAGTGAGGGCATTGGAAACCTCTCAAAGCTCGACGGCTATATGGAAGAGCTTTCCTATTTCGTTGGCTGTGCAGAGGCAGGCCTGCCCATTGAAAGAGCAACGCTTGCCGATAGCGTTCATAGTCTTGGCTTTATTGAGAAATACTGTTTATAAGACTCGGGATCTTCCCGAAAGAATACAGAAAGGAGAATACACGATGGATAAGTATGTTTGTCCCTGCGGCTATGTCTATGACCCCGCACTTGGCGACGAAGAAAACGGTATCGCTCCCGGCACTCCCTGGGAGGAGGTTCCTGCCGATTTCGTTTGCCCCATCTGCGGCCTCGACAAGGACGCCTTTGAGAAGGAATAATTCCTCAAAAGCAAAAGAGAGCATCTCGGAAAAACCGACTTGCTCTCTTTTTTTGTTTGCAATTTTGGGTCAGATCTCGAAGTCCACGGGGACGAAGCGGCCCTCGGCGGCGGATTCGCGCGCGGCGAGGCACATCGAGACGCTCAAAATACCCTCGGCGAGAGTGGAAGGGGATTTTCCGCCCTCAAGGACGCGCAGGAAGGCTTCGGCAAGACGGCGGTCGCCGCCGAAATGCTGGCCGAAATCGCCCGACATATCAATTTTTTCAACCTTGCCCGTATGGTGCTCGTAGACCGTGATGGTGGCGGTGGGGAAGTCAAACTCCACCGTGCCGTCATAGCCGATGAAGCGCGCGCCGCGCTTTGCGGCCTTGTTGCGCGCAACGAAGTTCTGGGTATAGACAACGTGAATCCCCGTGTCGTAGGTGACGAGGGCGGAGCCGCTATCGTGGTTGCCCGTGTCGCGCGCGAAGCAGCAGCCGTAGCCTGTCGGGTCAATATTGAGCTTGCGAAGGGAAGTGGGGCCCTCGGGGCAGGTTTCTTTATCGGGGCAGTTCTCGCAAAGCAGACCCTCGGGCATATCGCCCGTAAAGATGACCTTGGAGGCGGCGGCGCAGACCGAGATGGGCTTTGCACCGTTAAGCATTGAGTTGATATAGTCAAAATCGTGGGTGGATTTCTGCAAGAAGAGGCCGCCCGTTTCGCTTTCATCGCGGTACCAGCCGTGGTAATAGACGCGGCCGTAGGGCACGTTGTTGACCGCCTGCACCTGAGAAAGCTTGCCGATGCGCCCGCTTTCGATAATCTCCTTGACGCGAAGGACAATATCGGTCACGCGCAGGGGGAAGGAAACCACCGTCTTGTCGCTGTGGTAGAGGATGCTGCGTAAGCGCGCCTCTTCCTCTCTTGTGGTTGCCACAGGCTTCTCCAAAAACAGCGGAATGCCGAAGGAGGCCACAAGGCAAGCGTACTCGGTATGAAGGGAGCAGCGCGTGCCAACCAAAACGCCGTCTAATTTCTCCTTTTCCAGCATCTCGCGCGCGTCGGTGTAAAAGGCGTATTCGCCAACGCCGTTTGAATCGGCGTTTTTGCGCGCGTAAGCGGGGTCAACGTCACAAACGGCGACAACCTCCATCTTACCCGTGCGTAAAAATTCGTATAGCATATCGCGAATGCGTATACCGTATCCAATAATACCAAGCCTTAACATAGCGTTTCTCCTTGCTTTTTTACGGTGTTTTTTCATCATAAGAAGGGCAATTTTCCTTGCTCCTTTTCTGTGATTATACAACAAAGACAAGGTGAAGTCAAGGGCTTTTTCGGGCTTTTTATTGGTTTTTTCGGCAGGGGCTAAAACGAAAGGGAATCGCTTGCGCCCGTTGCCAAAAGCGCGTGCGGAGAAAGGCCGCATTCGGCGGCGAATCGGGCGGTTTGCTCGGCACTTTCGCCGTAAAAAACGGCCTCGTCACCCTCCTTGACGGAAAGAGAGCCAATGGAGAGAAAGCATTTTTCCATACAGACTGATCCGCAAAGGGAAGCAACCCCTCCGTTCAGCAAGGCGTGCGCGCCAAGGGCGGAGGGCGGCAGACCCTCGGCGTAGCCAACGTCAAGCACGGCAATTCTCGTGTCTGCTTGGAGCGGATAAAGGCCGTAGCCGACAGACTCGCCGCGCGCCACCTCTCTGACGCACAGCACCCTGCCCGACAGGCGCTTGACGGGCAAAAGGGTGGGAAAGGCGGTGGGATAAGAGGCACAAAAGGGGGATATGGGCGAGGCGCCGTACAGCAAGAGCCCCAGCCTTGCGCCGTTTTGCCCTAAAAAGCCGCTTCGCAGAAAGCCTGCGGAGGCACAAAGGTGGGTGAAGGGCAAAAGTCCCCGAAGGTGCAGCTGGGAGGCCGCGCGGGAAAAGGCGCGACATTGCAGGGCGGTTTTGGGAGAATCGGGGCTATCGGCGTTGCCTAAGTGCGAATAAAGGCCGCAAATAGAAAGAGAGGGAAGAGAAAAAAGCTCCCAAAGCGGCGCATCCACGGAAAAGCCAAGGCGATGCATACCCGTATTCAGCTTGATTTCGCAAAAAAGGCATTGGGCTTTGGGCAAAAGCCCCTCCTCCTTGGCCTTTTGCGCGAAGCGCGAGAGAAGAAGGGCGCCCTTTAACGAATGAAGGGAGAAATGAACCTCGGCCAAGGGAAAGGCAGGGTGAGAAAGGAGCGGAAGGGGATTTTCCGCAGGGGAAAGCAAAAGAAGGACGGGGCGGTAAGAAAGCCCCGGGGGGATAAGCGCAAGGAAGGCGAGGGCCTCCTTTACCGAGGAAACGGCAAAGCGAAGCGCTTTCGGTCTTTGCTCCCCCTCTTTTAAAAGCAAGGGCGCGATGGCGGCAAGGCCGTGCCCGTAGGCATTGGATTTGAGGACGAAATAGAGCGGGGCGCCCTTGGCCGTATCCAAGAGAAATCGGGCGTTTTGCAGGGCGTTTTCGGGAAAAACAGTGATACTCACGGCAGCTCCTCCCAAGAGGAAAGGGTGAGGGAGAGCTGCCCCTGCTTCGTTTGCAGGGCGATGAAAACGGGGGCGCCGTTTTCGTTCTTTTTGACCGTGGCCTCGCCCCCTTCCGTTGCGAAGGCGGCGCCGTCCTTGATATAGCGTATACGGGCGGTGGGCGTCAAGGACAAAAGCGCAAAGGCGGCAAGCGCCTCCTCGGCCTTGGCGCTGACCTCTTCGGTCATACCCTCATAGGTGAGAAAATAACGGCCGCTTGCATCCGAAAGAAGAGAAATCCCTGCAAGCGTATCGGGCGCGGTAAAGGAAAAGCGGCGCGAGCCGTCCTTTTCTCTTTTCATTTCACCCGCCATTTGACCGTTTTTCCCCATATACACAACCGAAGCGCAAAACGCCTCGCTCTGATAAGAAAGAAAATCTCCCCTTTGCTCGCAGGAAAAAAGCAAAAGGGAGGCGCTTATTTGTAAAACAACCAACAAAGCCGAAAAAAATCGCTTCATCGCTTTCCCTCCTTCTGACGCTTGATAGGTTATCCTATGCAAAGAAGGGAAAAGATATGAATACGCCCAAAAGCACACTTGCGTACCTTTGGGCGTATTTTATTTGCTATCGGTGAACGGCGGATGATACCGTTGCATTACGGCAGGGTAAACCAGCGCATATTGACGTAGCCCTCGCGCAGAAGCCGCGCGTTGTAAACGACAACCTCTTGGGCCGTCATCGGCTTGCCTGTGTCGGAGAGGACGTTCTTGGTGTCAATGGCCGTGCCAACGGTGGTGTCGGTCGAGGCAGAGACGTACCAACGGTTGACGGCAAAGGTTGCTTGCGTCAAGGCGGTGGCATAAAAGGCGTTGGGGCCGATTTCGGTGACCGATTCGGGAATCGAGATTTTTTCCAGAGCAACAGCGCCAACGAAGGCGGCGGTGCCGATTTTTTTAACGCTTCCGTCTGCGGGAATGACCGATTTTGCACAGCCAAGGACGAGCGTGCTGTCAGAGAGGCGAATCAGACAGTTGCTCTTGGCGGTGTAGAAGGTGCTTTCCGAAGCAACGGTAATGGATTCCAAGGCCGTCATAAAGGCAAAGGCATCCGTGGCAATTTCCTTCAAGGAGGCGGGCAGGGAGAGATTCTTGACCTTCTGGCAGAAATAGAAGGCGCCCTCCTTGATTTCCTCCACGCCCTCGGGGAGCGTAATGGTGGTGGCGGTCGCGAAGGCAAAGGCGTAACGGCCGACGGTTTTTAAGGACGAGGGCAGGGTGACGGTCGAAAGCGCAAGGCCGTACATCGCGTACTCGCCAAGCTCGGTAAAGGCGGTTGCGGCAAGGTCACTGCCGTTGCAGGCGGCAATCAGGGTTTCGCCCTTTAAAAGACAGTTGTTTTCTGCGCGGTAAACGGGGTTTTCCGCGTCCACCGTGATGGTGGTAAGCTTGGTGCAGGAGGCAAGGGCGAAGGGGGAGATGGAGTTGATGCTGGCAGGCAGAGAGAGTGAGGTGATAACGGTGTTGCCGTAAAACGCATCAGAGGAAAGCTGGGTTACCGCAATGCCGTTAAAGGCGGCGGGAACGGTAACGGCCGCCGATTTGCCCTCGTATTTCACAACGGCGTAGGTATCGCCGCTCAACGCGTAAACAAGCCCGTTTTCGTCCTTCACGGTGGCGGGTGGCGTTGCGCCGTTTTCGCCGCCTTCTGCGTTATCGGGGGCGCAGGCGAAAAGGGAGAAGAGGGTGCAAAGCGCAAGAAGAAGCGCCAAAGCTCTTTTTTTCATCAAGAAGAAATCCTTTCTTTTCTCTTTTTTCGGCTTTTCGGCAGGTTGGCCGAGCGGCAACGGGAGAAAACGAAATATACGCATCTATTATAACGGATTTTCCGCGAAAATGCAACGGGTAAAGACAAAATTTATCCTTTTCATCAAAAAGGCTTCACCGAACCGTCTTAAAAGGGCGAAAAAGAGCAACGGCTCGCCCTTGACGAAGGGGCGGCTTTGTGCTATACTTGTACTGTAAAAAACAAAAAGGAGGAAAAAACCGATGCGCTTCCGCAGAGCAAAAAGCATTTTTCCCGGCAGAAACGGGCCCGATGCGCTCTTTTTCTTCCTCTTGCTTTTATCGCTGCTTGCCGCCCTTTTCGGCGCGATTTTTTGGAAAATCGGGCTTCTTGCCCTGGCAATTTTCTTGATGGCGCTCTCTCTTTACCGCCTGCTTTCGCGCAACCTGCCCAGACGGCATCGGGAAAACCGCCTCTTTCTCTCGGTGATAACCTGCTCGCATTTGCGCCGCGCCATACGGGAGAAAAAGGAGAAAAACAACCCCTATTTATATTGCACCTGCCCCTCTTGCAGCTCGCGCTTGCGCTTGGCCAGAAAAAGCGGCGATTTCACCGTGACCTGCGCCGCCTGTAAGTATCGCTTTTCAATTCACATAAGCAAGAATTAAAGCATTTTCAATAGGTTAGCCCCTGTATGCCGAGGGACACGGCATCTTTGAAAACAACGAGAAAGGAAGTGCCTTTGATGGAAAAGAGAAGGCTTTTGGCGGCCAAGGACGTTTTTTGTCGCATCAAGCAGTTTTATTACGGAAGCCGCGAGGGACTTCGCGTGACGGCCGCAGAGGACGTGGGAAAAACGGCCGACTATCTTGCGGCACTTGGCACGCTTGAAGAGGCTTTTCGCGATGCCGAGGGCGAGTCTGCGCGCCTCGTTTTGTCCTGCGCTGACAAAATCAGAGAGGCCTTGAAGGATAAAAATTTCCGCTTGGCAGGCGATTTGGCCCATTTGGGCGTGCGCCTTTGCGGCGTTTTTGATTTCCCCTTCTTCTCCCGTCGCCGCTTTTACGAGACGGTGGTGTTGCCCTTGGAGGACAAGCACGGCATCGCCTTTTTTGAGGACGAGGGAAGAGAATTTCTCGCAGGGAAGGACGTTAAGCCCCTTTTGCACCCCACCTTTGCCAAAAAAGAGCCGAGCCTTCGCTATGCGGATGCCGATGCGGATGGCGATTTTGCGCTCGCGCACCCCTGGCTTTATCGGCTTTTTACGGTTTTGGGTCTGCTTCTTTTGGCCTTACCCATCCTGCTTTACGCGGTTTTAACGCGCGAGCTGTCGGGCGCGGCCAAGATACTCGGCTTTTTTGGCGCCGCGGCGCTCGGCGTCTCCCTTGACAGTCTCCTTTTGGCCTTTGTGCGACAGTATATGGGGCATATCGCAACCGCCCTGCTTGCCGCCCTTGGCGCTGCTCTTGTGGGCATTTCGCTCCTTTTGCTATAAAAAATGTCAATCCGAAAGGACAACACCGTGGAAGAGATTTCCATTAAGCCCATTGCTCATATAGAAACGGATTTTCCCGACAAATTCGGCGTTCCGCGGCAAAGCGGTCTGGGCGGCGATTTGCGGGCCAAAATCGTCTTTGAAAAGCCCTATCGCAACCCCGACGCCCTTCGCGGCATCGAGGGCTTTTCGCATTTGTGGCTGATTTGGGATTTCTCCCTTTCGCACAAAAAGGACTTTTCGCCAACCGTGCGCCCGCCCCGTCTGGGCGGCAACTGCCGTATGGGCGTGTTTGCAACGCGCTCGCCCTTTCGCCCCAACCCTTTGGGGCTTTCCTCCGTTCGCCTTGTCGGCGTTGACCTGCAAACGCCAAGCGGCCCTGTTCTTTACGTAACGGGCGCCGATCTGGTGAACGGCACCCCCGTTTTTGATATTAAGCCCTATCTGGCCTTTACCGATTCACATCCCGATGCCGTTGGCGGCTTCGCCGAGGCGGCCTTTGGCGAGAAGCTTTCCGTTTCCTTTCCCTCTTTGCTGCTTGAAAAAATCGCGCCCGAGAAGCGCCAAGGGCTTCTTTCCCTTTTGGCAGAGGATCCGCGCCCTGCTTACCAGGAGGAAGGCAGAATTTACGGCTTCGGCTTTGCCGACAAGGAAATAAAGTTCTCCGTTACGGGCAGCGTTTTGTCGGTTTTGTCCGTAGAGGACGCGTAAAACGTTCTTTACATTTCGCTTATTTACAGGTTTTTCGGCCTGCCGCGGCTACAAAGAGCGGCGAGATACCCAAAGCAAAGCGCCGCCGCGCTTCCGCCCGCTGCGGCGGAAAGGCCGCCCGTTAAAACGCCAAGAATCCCCTTCGTCTCTACCGCCTCGCGAACGCCCTCGGCCACGTTGCCGCCAAAGCCCAAGAGGGTGACGAAAACGCCACTTCCCGCAAAATCGCGCAGGGGCGTGAATATCCCCAAGGCGTAAAGCACAACCCCCGATACCACGTACAGCACCAGAATGCGCGGCGGTGTCAAGCAGGTCAGGTCGATGAGAAGCTGGGCGATGACGCAGAGGCCGCCGCCCACCAAAAAGGCCTTTAAAAGCCCGAAAAGCAAATCCATATTCTGTTCCTTTCAGCGCCTTTTGGCGCTTTTTTCTTTATAAAAAGCTGTTTTGCTTGCCGCTTTCCAGACAAACGGCGGGCGCGATGCCAACGATGCTTTCGCCCTGCTGAATGGAGGAGGGGCTCATCAAGGCTCCTGTGGATAAAAAGAGAATTCTTTTGTACCGCCCAACCGTCAAGGCGGGCAGAAAGTGGGCGGCCAATGCGGCGGCAGAGCAGCCGCAGCCCGATGCGCCTGCGTGAATGTCCTGTATGGCTTCGTCATACAGCAGAAGGCCGCAATCCAGATGCTGCTTGCGAAGCGAAAGGCCGTTTTCCTCGGTCAGCTCGTATAAAAGCCGCGAGCCCTCCTTGCCCAAATCTCCCGTGACAATGGCATCATAGTCCGAGGGGTCGGTGTTCGTTTCCTTTAAAAAGGTGAGAATGGAATCGGCGGCCGCAGGCGCCATCGCGGCGCCCATATTGGAGGCGTCCGAAACGCCGCTATCCACGGGCTTTCCTGCCATAGAGGCAGAAAGGGTGAGGCGAACGGGGGCGGGCGCGTTGTCATAACGGCAAAGGATAAAGGCCCCGGCGGCTGTGGCTGTCCATTGGGCCGTGGGGGCGCGCTGACCGCCGTATTCAAGCGGCAGGCGGAATTGACGCTCTGCGGCGCAGAAGTGCGAGCCCGTCAGAGCGGCCGCGCGCAAAACGGCGGAGTTGCCAAGGGCAAGCGCGGAAAGGAGAAGCCCCTCCGTGCAGGTGGAGCAGGCGCCGTAGATGCCGAGGGTGGCAATGCGGAAGGGCAAAAGGCCGTGGGTGGTGGCGGTGCATTGGTTTTGCAGGTCTCCTGCAAAGATGAGAGAAATGTCCTCCCCTCGCAGTCCTTCCTTGGCCAAGGCGAACTGCAAGGCCAGCCCCTCCATTTCTCCCTCGGCAAGCTCCCAGGTTTTTGCGCCGAAAAGCCCGCTTTCATCGTGGAAATCAAGCCAAGCGCCCAAGGGGCCTCGCTTTTCCTCCTTGCCGCCCACTGCGGCGTATGCGGATATGGTGATTTGGCTATGCGTCATAATGCGGCCGTTCATAAAAGCTCCTTTCTAAAAAACCAAGAGATAGAGAAAGTACAAAAGCCCGTAGGCCGCGCCCGATAACACGGCAAAGAGCAAGACAGGGCCTGCCACGGTGAAAATTTTGGCGCCGACACCCAAAACCAGCCCCTCGCTTTTGGTGTCGATGGCGGGCGAGACCACGGCGTTGGCAAAGCCCGTGATGGGAACGAGCGTGCCTGCCCCTGCAAAGCGCCCGATTCTGTCAAAGACGCCAAGGGCGGTCAAGATGGCGGTCAGAAGCACCAAAAGGACGGAAACCGAAGTAGCGGCCTCCTTGGGTGCAAGGGAGAGAAAGAGGAAAAGGCGATACAGCGCCTCGCCCAAAAGGCAAATGCCGCCCCCCACCGAAAAGGCGGCAAGGCAGTTTCGCAAAACGGGGGAGCGCGGCGCTCCCTGACGCAGTCTTTTTTGATAGGATTCTTTATTAAATTTCATAGCAAGCTCCCTAACGGTCGGCGCAGGGCTTTTGCGAAAAAGCCGTTTTGCGCTCTTTTTTATGGTTTTTCCCCGATTTCGCCTGAATATGTAAATAGAGGGTAGATTTTTTTACGGGAATGTGCTACAATAGCCGTAGAAAAGCGAAGGACAGGATACCTTCGGCAGAAAGGGCTTATCAAATGAAGCTTTTATTTACCTTTTTGAAGGGAACCGTGGTTGGTGTTGGCGGTGTTGCGCCCGGGCTCAGCGGCAGCGTGATGCTGTTGATTTTGGGGCTTTACGAGCGCGCGGTGGAATCTATCAGCACCCTTTTTAAATCCTTTCGGGATTTCAAGCGGAATGTTCTTTTTTTGGCCCCCTTGGCCGTTGGTATGGTTTTAGGCGTTTTTCTCTTTGGCAAGGCGGTGGATTTTGCCTTGGCGGCCTTCCCCTTTGCCACGCGCTATCTTTTTTTGGGGCTGGTGCTTGGTACTCTGCCTCTCTTTTGGAAATCCGTCCGAAAAAACGGCTTTTCCCTGCGGTATATCTTCTTTATCGTTGGCGCCTTTGCCCTTGGTGTCTTTATTTTCTATATCAACAAGGGCGGCTTCCCCCCCGTTACCGAGCCGAATTTCTGGCAGTCGGCGCTTCTCGGCTTGGCGGTGGCAGGCTCTTCCATCATTCCCGGTGTGGATAGCGCCGTTATCCTCTCCTCGCTTGGCCTTTACGAGCTGTACGTCGGCGCGATTGCCGACCTGAATTTCTCGGTGCTTTTGCCTGCGGCCCTTGGGGTTGTTTTGGGCGTGTTCCTCTTCTCCATTGTGATGCACCTTTTAATCAAGCGCTTCTATACCGCCACCTTCTCGGTGATTTTAGGGCTTTTCCTCTCTATTATTCCCAAGGTCTTGACCGAGGAATGCGTCATTACGGGCTTTCCACAGGGTGCTTTGGCCGTTGGCCTTGTCATTCTGGGCTTTGCCATTGCCTTCTATCTTGGCGACATCGGCGGCAACAACGAGCGCCTTCGCCGCCTCTTTACCAAAAAAACGGACTGACCGCATCGAGATAAATCCCGCAAGGGATTTATCTCATATCGAATTGTCGCAAAGCGGCAATATATCGAGTTTGCCAAAGGCAAATATATCGAGCGGACGAAGTCCACATATCGACAAAAAAACGCTTGCGAAAGTCGCAAGCGTTTTTTTACTGCTTTTATTCAAAATCCACGGGGGCGCCGTTCAAAAAGCGAGTTGCGGTTTTAACACCAAGGTCGTTTACAGCGCAGCGTTCCTTTTGATTTTGATAATGCAACACGAACTTGAAAACAAATCCCATTAAAGCGCCCATGTATTGACTTTCGGTCGGCGCAAATTTGAAAGCGGCGGCGGGGTTCATTTTTCTGCGGTAGATTACCAACAGAGATTTTACAGGGGGTACGCCCAGGTCATTTGCGAAAGCAATGTTGCTCATAGTAATGGGGTTTTGTATGGTTTCCATACAGAAATCCCAAAGTGCGCCGGAATTAACAAAAGGCGTCGCATTCTTGTAGGTCGCAGCGAAATCCTCGTTGATAGCAGTAATGATGTCAGCAGTTTTCATAATGTTCCTCCTCAAAAGCGTTATGTTTTTTGATGGTTCAAGTATAACACAATTATTTATGATTGTCAATAGTGAACGTATAAAAAAATGTGGGTTTTACAAATTGTTCACAAACAGAAAAAGAGCAAGATAAAGGAAAACATCCTTCTGTCTTGCTCTTTTCATTTGAATGGAATGTGGGTGCAGTGAAGTTTTCGCTTGCGCGAAAGTGAAGTTGCTACGCAGAAATTGCTACGCAGTGAAGTTTTCTTCTTTGCGACGCAAAGAAGAAAGTGAAGTTAAGTTTGCCCACTTTGCCGAAGGCAAAACTTCACT
>JAZRFK010000050.1:0-1969 GCA_045661325.1 Eubacteriales bacterium
CTTCTCTTCGGGGCTTCATATCCTCTTCATTTTAGCATACCCGACAGCTGCTTGTCAACCTTTTTAGCAAGAAAGCGCCTTGACAAACGGGTGCGCCTCGTGTATACTTTATAGGGTATATTTTTGCTTTTATCAGAAAGGAGCAGCTATGAATCCTATCTCTTATGGCTTCCATAACGGAAGAGAAATTTTTGAATACACCTTAAAAAAGGGCGGATTTACCGCTAAAATCATCAGCTACGGTGCTATTTTAACCTATCTGTCCGCACCTGACAAAAACGGGAAGGAAACGCCCATCGTTCTCTTCCGCGAGAGCCTTGAGGAGTACGTCTCCCTGCGCGGCTGCTACGGTGCCACCATCGGCCGCTTTGCCAACCGCATCGGCGAGGGCCGCTTTTCCTTGAACGGAAAAGCCTATCAAATCAACCAAAACGAGAACGGAAACGCCCTGCACGGCGGCATTGAGGGCTTTCACAAGAAGGTCTGGACGGTTGAAGCGTATTCCGAGGACGCCATCACCCTCTCCTACATCAGCCCCGACGGTGAGGAGGGCTTTCCGGGAGAAATGAAGGTCACCGTTACCTACTCCTTGACGGACGAGGGCCTTGAAATTGCCTATACAGCCACGGCAGATGCCGATACCGTTGTTAACCTGACCAATCACGCCTATTTTAACACCAACGGTGTCACCGCCACAACCGATGGGCTTCTCTTGCAAATCCTTGCCGATAGCATCACCCCTGTGGACGAAAAGCTCATCCCCCACGGCGAATACGCCGCAGTTGAGGGCACGCTCTACGACTTCCGCTCTCCCCGCCCCTTCGTTTGTGACCTTTCCGCCTCCCCCGTGCTTTCGGCGCGCGGCTGCTATGACGAAAACTTCGTGCTTGACGGCGAGGGCTTCCGCGCCGTTTCCACTCTCTACGGAAAAGAAACGGGCATTCTGCTCACCGTTTATACCGATATGCCGGGTATGCAAATTTATACGGGCAACAAAAACGGCATCGCCCTTGAAACCCAGCGCTTCCCCAACTGCGTCAACTGCCCAAGCTACCCCTCCGCATTTCTCCAAAAGGGCGACCTCTTCCAATCCAAAACTCTCTACGCAGTTTCTGTAAAATAAACAAAAAGGCAGAGCAACGGTTTCCCGTTCTCTGCCTTTTTCACGCCGCCTTGCGCGGCATATCACTCTGCCGAAGGCAGAATATCGCGCGCTTTTGGGCATATCACTCTGCCAAGGACGCGACTCTTGGGCATATCCTGCGACTTTATACAGCTTCACCTGAGCTTTTTCGGCGTATCAACAAGGCCGGCAAGATAATCCAACGATACGTTATAAAACCGCGCAAGTGTCTTGTAGTGCTCAATGGGCATTTGCCAAGCCCCACTCTCCCAGCGCGCATATTGCTGCTGTCGCGTTCCCAAAACGGCCGCTATTTCAGCCTGCGTCTTGTCCGCGTCCTCCCTGACATCTCGAAGCCTTTGATAAAATTGCATCGTGTTTTCTCCCACAGGAGCCGCGAAAACGGCTCTTTTTTGCTCGGCAAGCAGCTTGCATCGTAAAAACTCGCAAAATCGAAGCTTTGCTTCTCTGCTTTGCCGCCCGTGGATATTTTAGCATACACCACCTATGTTGTACTTGACTTTACAACAAAAATGTTGTAAAATAAGTTTATATACAACATATGTGTTGTGAAAGGAGAATATGCTATATGAAAAAAAACACTTGAAAAGCTATGGAATGACTATTTTGCCGAGGAATGCGCGATAATGAACACCCAAGAGGAAAGAACGCTTATAAAAAAGGCGGCCAAAATGCGCGAGGTAGCAAACACTTTGCTGACAAGAGAGCAAAAAGAAGCCACCGAACAATACATAGAGGCATTATATGAAATACAGGGCTTTTGTGTCAAAAAGGCATTCTGCAAGGGCTGCGAATTTACCGCGTCCTTCCTCCTTGAAGCAGGAA
>JAZRFK010000051.1:0-22980 GCA_045661325.1 Eubacteriales bacterium
GCGTTGCCAGCATAACGCCGATAAAATACGCCAGAAGCGACCAGAAGTACGACCAGAAGCCCGGCATATCTCCCGTTACCAAGGAAACGCTTGCCAAAAGCAAATTTCCCGTTTGCGCGTTGCAGAAAACACCGCCGCGCAGACAAAAGATGAACGCACCGAAAAAGCCCGCAACGAAAATTAAGGCGAAGAAATAGCGGTTCTTTTCTTCAATCTTTTCTTCCGTCAGCTCGATAAATTCCGTTTGTAACGCCATAAAGTCTTCCTTTGTTGTTGATATTAATCGAACCCGCTCTGAAGCCGAAACAATCATCCTTTTCTCGTGCTTCGGAGTTCGAAGAATTTTATGCGTAAGAGCCTTCTCCCTCTGCGCCACCAAGCGTTGCGGCCATCACAGCCTTGATGGTGTGCATTCTGTTCTCGGCCTCGGCAAAGACGATGGATTTTTCGCTTTCAAACACCTCGTTTGTGACCTCCATGCTGTCGCGGCCGAATTTCTCGCCCATTTCCTTGCCAACCTGGGTACAGAGATCGTGGTATGCGGGCAGACAATGCATAAAGACGGTGGAATCCTTGCCCGTCATATTCATCAAGGCGGTGTTGACCTGGTAAGGAGAAAGGGCCTCGATTCTTTCGGCCCAAACCGAAACGGGCTCACCCATAGAAACCCAAATATCCGTGTAAATCACGTCGGCACCTGCAACGGCAACAGCAGGCGATTCCTCAAAGCGCAAGGTTGCACCCGTTTGCGCCGCGATGGCCTGACAGGTCTCAATCAGGGCTTTATCGGGGAAATACGCGGCAGGGCAGCAGGCGGTAAAGTTAAGACCAAGCTTGGCACAGCCCACCATCAAGGAATTGCCCATATTAAAGCGCGCGTCACCCATATATACAAAATTGATGCCCTGCAAATAGCCAAAATGCTCGCGAATGGTCAGCATATCGGCCAAAATCTGCGTGGGATGGAACTCATCCGTCAAGCCGTTCCAAACAGGAACGGAGGCGTACTTTGCCAAGGTTTCCACGATTTCCTGGCCGAAGCCGCGGTACTCGATGCCATCGAACATCGAGGCAAGCACGCGCGCGGTATCGGCGATGCTCTCCTTTTTGCCAATCTGAGAGCCCGAGGGGTCAAGATAGGTTACGCCCATGCCCAAATCCCTTGCCGCTACCTCAAAGGCGCATCTGGTTCTGGTGCTGGTCTTTTCAAAAATCAATGCAACGTTTTTGCCCTCGCAAAGACGGTGGGGAATGCCTGCCTTCTTCTGTGCCTTCAACTCGGCGGCCAGGTTAATCAGGCCTAAAATTTCCTCGCTCGTATAATCCAGAAGCTTTAAAAAATCTCTTCCTACCAAATTCATCATTGTTTTCAAGCCTTTCTTTTGTAAACCTTTCTTTACTTTCTGCTTTTAAAGAGCTGCGGCCTTGCAAAGCACGTCAAGCGCCTTTTCCAAGAGCGCAAGCGGAATATTCAAGGGAGGGAGAAGGCGAACCTTGTTTTTGGCCTTGATAACCAAAACGCCCATCTCGCGACAGGCGGCAATAACCTCGCCTGCATCCTTCTCGGTTTCAACGCCTACCATCAAGCCAAGACCCGAAACGCTCTTGATTCCCGCTTTTCCGCAAAGCTTCTCGCGAATCATAGCGGCGCGCAGGGTTACCCCTGCCAGCATTTCCTCGTCCAAACGGGAAAGAATGTGAAGCGCACCCGCGCAAACCGCAGGATTGCCGCCAAAGGTGGAACCATTGTCACCGGGAGCAAAGATGTTCTCGACCTTCTCGCCAAGCATCGTCACGCCAATGGGAAGCCCACCGCCAAGACCCTTGGCCGTTGTCACAATGTCAGGGGTGATGCCGTAATGCATATAGCCGTAGAGCTTGCCCGTTCTGCCGTTGCCGCACTGCACCTCATCGACGATGAGCAAAATGTCCTTTTCCTTGGCCAAGGCCGCAACGCCCGCGATAAAATCGGCATCAAGTGCGATAACACCGCCCTCACCCTGCACAACCTCAAGCATAATAGCAGCAAGCGGCGTTGTCTTTGCGATGCGCAAAACCTCGTCAAGATTGTTTGCCTCGGCGTGCAAAAAGCCGGGAGTCAAGGGCAAAAAGCTCTGGTGGAACACGTCCTGTCCTGTTGCGGAAAGGGTGGTGATGGTTCTGCCGTGGAAGCTGTTTTTCAGGGTCAGAATGGTATAAACGTCCTTGCCCTTGTGCAGCTCGGCATATTTTCTGGCCGCCTTAATGGCACACTCATTGGCCTCGGCGCCCGAATTGCTGAAAAACACCCTCTTCATCCCCGTTCTTTGACAAAGCGCCTCGGCAAGCTTGGCGCAGGGCGAGGTGTAATAGAGGTTGGAGGCGTGTTGCAGGGTGTCAAGCTGGGCAATGACTGCCGCCTTCCAGCCCTCGTCGGCAACACCCAAGGTGTTGACGGCAATGCCGCTTCCCAAATCAATATATTCCTTTCCGTCAGCATCCGTCAATACGGCGCCCTTTCCCGAAACGATTTCCACGGGGAAGCGCGCGTAGGTCGATGCAACGTAGGTTTTATCTCTTTCAAAGGTGTTCATACTTTCATTTCCTTTTTCTATTCTTACAAAAGCAAAAGCTTTGCTTTTGATGTTTTACAAAAATGAAAACCTGCGGTTTTAATTTTTGTAAAACATAGTGCCGATACCCTCGTCGGTCAGCGTTTCAATCAGAATCGAATGGCTGACGCGGCCGTCAATGATAAAGACGCGATGCACGCCCCATTGAATGGCGTTAACACAGCACTCTACCTTGGGAATCATACCGCCGTTGATGGTACCGTCTGCAATGAGCGCAGGCGCCTCCTCCACGGAAATCTTGGGAATTAAGGTTTCAGGGTCATTCTTGTCGCGCAGAATGCCGCTGATGTCGGTCATAGAAATCAAGGCCTCCGCGTGCAGCTCGCCTGCAATTTTGGCCGCCGCCGTATCGGCATTGATATTGTAAATGTTGCCCTCGGTGTCGCAACCGATGGTGGACACCACGGGAATATAGCCCTTGTCAATGACGTCAAGAATGGGCTGCACGTCAACCTTGGTGATGTCGCCGACAAAGCCCAGAGCCTCGTCCTTCACCTTGGCCTCAATCATATGGCCGTCAACACCCGAAAGACCGAGCGCCTTGCCGCCCATATTCTGAATAAGATTAACAAGGCTCTTATTGATTTTGCCCGAAAGAACCATCTGGGCAATTTCCACCGTTTCCTTGTCGGTCACGCGAAGGCCGTTAACGAAGGCCGTCTCCTTGCCGATTTTGGCAAGCATTTCGGTAATTTCGGGGCCACCGCCATGCACAAGCACCACCTTGACGCCAATCAAGGAAAGCAAAATCATATCGCGCATCACGGAATTTTTGAGATGCTCGTCAATCATGGCGTTGCCGCCGTATTTTACTACGATGATTTTGCCCGTGTATTTTTGAATGTACGGCAGGGCGTGAACAAGTATTCTGGCTCTGTCTGCATTAGAAATGTTCATATCCTTTTCCTTTCTTTGTGTCAAAAGGCGCGCTTTGGCAAATTTTCGCGCCTATTTTTATTCGGTCAAAGGGCGGCAAAGAGCCTTCTCTTAGCCGTAAGGGAGTGAAGCCCATAAGGTTTTGGAGAAAGCTCTCATGTACCGTCAGCTATTAGGTACGGTAGTCGCCGTTGATTTTTACGTAATCGTAGGTCAGGTCACAGCCCCAGGCAGTTGCCACGGCCTCTCCGTCAAACAAATCAACCAAAATGTCGATTTCGTTCTCCAAGAGAATTTCCTTTGCCTTTTCCTCGGAAAAATCCACGCCCGCGCCATTCTCGCAAACGAGAATTTCGCCCTTGGGAGAGGAAAAGCGAACGGAAATTTTGGTCACGTCAACCTTCGCGCCGCTATAACCGATAGCGCAAAGGACACGGCCCCAGTTGGCGTCAGCGCCGAACATAGCCGCCTTGGTCAAGGAGGAGCAAATGACGGACTTGGCAACCGTCTTGGCAATTTGCTCATCAGCAGCACCCGTTACCTTGCATTCAAGCAGCTTGGTTGCGCCCTCATCGTCTGCCGCAATGGCACGGCAAAGAGAAACAGTGATGGTGTTGAGCGCCTTCATAAAGATGGCAAAATCCTCGCCCTCTTCACGAATTTCAGCATTGCCGGCAAGACCGTTGGCCAAAACCGTAACCATATCGTTGGTGGAGGTATCTCCATCTACGCTAATCATATTGAAGGTCTTTTCCACATCGCCCGAAAGAGCCTTTCCCAGCATTTCGGAGGAAATGGCGCAGTCGGTGGTGATAAACACCAGCATCGTTGCCATGTTGGGATGAATCATACCCGATCCCTTGGCAATACCGCCTATATGACATTCTACCCCGCCAATCTCAAAGGAAACAGCAAACTCCTTCTTCTTGGTATCGGTGGTCATAATGCCCTCGGCGGCAAGCGCGCCGTTCTCGGCGCCAAGACCCTGCACCAAGGCAGGAATGCCGCTTGCAATGGGAGCAATATCCAAGGGCTGTCCGATAACGCCCGTGGAAGCAACCACCACGTCCGAGGCGGAAATTCCAAGCTCCGCAGCCAAAAGGCTGCTCATTTCCTCGGCAATTTCAATGCCGTTCGCGTTGCAGGTGTTGGCGTTGCCGCTATTGCAGATAACGGCTCTCGCCTTACCGTCCTCCAAGTGCTTACGCGTTACCGTCAAGGGCGCGCCCTTCACCAGATTCGTGGTATAAACAGCGGCGGCCGCGGCAGGCACCTCGCTGAAAATCAGCGCCAAATCCCGTTTGGTCTTGTTCTTGCGAATGCCGCAATGAATGCCGTTCGCCTTAAAGCCCTTTGCGGCGCAAACGCCGCCCGAAATCATCTTCATTCGTCTTTTCCGCTTTCCGAAAAAAGCGTCCTTTCTTATATGTATGGGAAAGAGCTTCTCTTTCCGTGTGTTCAGTTTATATAACCAAGCCCTCGTAGGCGGAAACGCCCATCGAAAGATTGAAGCACTCAATGGCAGCACCCGAGGCTCCCTTGCCGAGATTGTCATACCGCGCAACGAGAAGGATTCTCTCCTCGTTACCAAATACAGACACCTGCATGGCATCCTTGCCCATCAGGGCAGAGGCAGAAAGGAAGCCGCCCTCGTCCGCACCCTCCCGATAGGAAAGAAGCGGAGAATGATAATGCGCGGCGTACACCTCTTTAACGTCCTCTATTCCGTAGCCGCTATTAAGCGAGGAGGCAAAAATCGGAACGGTTACCTCCATGCCGCTGTAAAAATCCGCCACGATGGGCAAAAAGAGAGGGGCGTTTGAAAGACCCGTTTGGGCCTTCATTTCCTTCAAGTGCTTGTGCGTCTGACCCAAGGCGTACTGACGGGGGGCAGAAAGGAGCGCGTCTCTTTCCTCGCTTTCGTATTCCGCAATCATCTTCTTGCCGCCGCCGCTATAACCCGTTAAGGAGGTGGCGGAAAGCAAGGCGTCCTTGGAAAGAATACCCTCGGCAATCAAGGGGTACACCAAGGCAATAAAGCCGCTGGCGTGACAACCGGGAACGGCTATCCGCTTGGCCGAGCGCAAAGCTTCCTCGTGGGCGGCCGAAAGCTCGGGAAATCCGTAGCACCAGCCGTCTGCGGTGCGGTGAGCGGTAGATGTGTCCAAAACCACGGTGTTGGGGTTTTGCAGCATCGCAACCGCTTCCCTTGCCGCGTCATCGGGCAAGCAGAGAAAAACCGCGTCTGCCGCATTCAGCATTTCGCGGCGCGCTTCGGGGTCCTTGCGCTTTTCCTCGGAGAGCGTCAAGAGGGTAATATCCTCGCGTTCGGAAAGTCTTTCCCTGATGCGAAGGCCCGTCGTGCCGGCGCTTCCGTCGATAAATACATTTTTCATCCCTTCAAAAACTCCTTCACGAAGGCAAGCTGTGCCTTCACCGAATCGGGACCCGTGCCGCCTGCGGAAATACGCTTGGAAACGCAGGTGTAAAGGTCAATGGCCTCGTAAACGCCCTCTTCAATTTCAGGACAAAGAGCCTTGAATTCATCCAAAGTCAAGGTGTCAAGCACCTTGCCCTCCTTGATGCAGTAGGCAACCGCCTGGCCCGAAATCTTGTAGGCCGTGCGGAAGGGCAGGCCGTTTTTCGTAAGATAGTCGGCAAGGTCCGTGGCGTTGATAAAGCCCTTCTGGGCGGCCGCGAGCATATTCTCCTTGCAAACCTTCATTCCCGCAAGCATGGGCGGGAAGACCGTTAAGCACTGCTTTACGGTATCAACCGCGTCAAAGATGGCCTCCTTGTCCTCCTGCATATCCTTGTTGTAAGCAAGAGGCAGACCCTTCAAAACGGTCAGCATCGCCATAAGGTCACCGTATACGCGCCCCGTCTTGCCGCGCACCAGCTCCGCAATGTCGGGGTTTTTCTTTTGGGGCATAATGGAGGAGCCTGTGGTATAGGAATCGTCAAGCTCCACAAATTTGAACTCCCAGCTGCACCAAAGGATAATTTCCTCGGAGAAGCGGGAAAGATGCATCATCACCGTGGCAAAGGCGGCAAGCAGCTCCACGCAGAAATCTCTGTCGGAAACGCCGTCAATGCTGTTTTGGGTGATGCCGTCAAAGCCGAGCGCCGCGGCCTCTACGGCTCTATCCGTCGGATAAGTGGTGCCTGCTAAGGCACAGGAGCCGAGAGGGGAGAGATTCATGCGCTTCTTGGCGTCCTTGATCCTCTCCACGTCTCGCATAAACATCATCGCATACGCGAGCAGATGGTGGGCAAACACGATGGGCTGTGCCCGTTGCAGATGGGTGTAGCCGGGCATCACCGTTTCGGTGTTCCGCTCGGCCTGCTCGGCAATAACCTCGATTAAGCCTTTCAGCATCTCGATAATGCCGTCTGCCTCCTCGCGCAAATAGAGGCGAACGTCCACGGCCACCTGGTCATTGCGGCTTCTGGCCGTGTGCAGTCTCTTGCCCGCATCACCGATGCGGCGCGTCAGCTCGGCCTCAACGAACATATGTATGTCCTCCGCGTCACCCTCAAGAGACAGCTTTCCCTCTACTATATCGGCAAGGATTTCGCCAAGCGAGGCGATAATCAGCTCGGCATCGGCAGAAGAGAGAATACCCGTTTGGGCAAGCATCGCTGCGTGCGCCATCGAGCCCTCAATATCCTGCTTAAACATTCTTCTATCAAAATGCAAGGAGGAGTTGAAATCATCCGCCTCTTTATCCAAGGCCTTGGCAAACCGCCCTGCCCACATCTTTTCCATAGCTGTATCCTTACCGTTCGTTTTTTTCGTTGTTTTCGTGTTATTTCTTCTGGTTCTTTGCCATTACCTGTGCCTGCACGGAGATGGGCAAGCCCCACAGGTTGATAAAGCCCTTGCTGTCCTTCTGGTCATACACGTGATCCTCACCGAAGGTAGCAATTTCCTCGGAGTAAAGCGACCAATCGCTCCAAGCGCCTGCCTTAATCATATTGCCCTTGTAGAGCTTGATTCTTACCTTACCCGTTACGTGCTCCTGCGTCTTGGAAACGAAGGCGGAAAGCGCCTCGCGCAAGGGGGTGTACCACTGACCGTTGTAAAGCAGGTCAGCAAAGGTGATGGCAAGCTCTTCCTTCTTGTGCTTGGTCATCTTGTCAAGGCAAAGGGTTTCCAGATAGTTGTGTGCAAAATACAGAATAGCTCCGCCGGGAGTCTCGTACACGCCGCGGCACTTCATACCGACAAGACGGTTCTCCACAATATCCAAAAGGCCGATGCCGTTGGCGCCGCCAATCTCGTTGAGCTTCAAAATGATGTCCTTTGCGCTCATGGAAACACCGTCAAGTGCAACAGGAACGCCTGCTTCAAAGTCCAAAGTCACGTAGGTGGGCGTGTCGGGCGCCTGCAAGGGAGAAACGCCCATCTCCAAGAAGCCCTCCTTCTCGTACAGAGGCTCGTTGCCCGCATCCTCCAAATCCAAGCCCTCGTGGGAAAGATGCCACATGTTCTTGTCCTTGGAATAGTTGGTCTCGCGGTTGATCTTCAAGGGAACGTTGTGCGCCTCGGCGTAGGCAATTTCTTCCTCACGGGATTTGATATCCCACTCACGCCAAGGAGCGATAATCTTGATACCGGGAGCGAAGGCCTTGATAGCCAATTCAAAACGCACCTGGTCGTTGCCCTTACCCGTGCAGCCGTGGCAAATCGCGTCAGCACCCTCAGCGATGGCGATCTCTGCCAAGCGCTTGCCGATGATAGGACGGGCCAAGGCCGTTCCCAACAGGTACTCCTCGTATTTAGCGCCTGCCTGCAAGGTGGGGATAATCATATCGTTGACAAACTCATCCGTCAAGTCCTCGATATACAGCTTGGAAGCGCCCGTTTTCAGCGCCTTTTCCTCCAAGCCCTCCAGCTCGTCTGCCTGACCCACGTTGCCCGAAACGGCAATGATCTCGGGGTTATTGTAGTTCTCCTTCAACCACGGAATAATAATGGAGGTATCCAGTCCTCCCGAATAAGCCAAAACGATTTTTTTAATCTGCTTGTCTGCCATTTTAAACATCCTCCTGCATAATTGCATAAAAATTCATTTTTTGTTTCAGGTTTTGAACAGATTTATTATACATCAGCTTCATAATTTATGCAACCGTTTTTTGCATTTTTTCTCTTTTTCCACGCATCGCACAAATGCCTGCGGCCTTTTCCGCGCATCTTTTGTGCATTCTGCTCCTTTATGTACGGCCGTTCTGCATACTTTATGAATATTTATTCTCTATTTTGAATATTTTTGCAGTTTTTTCGTTTTTTATTCGTTTTTTCGCTGTCTTTTCGGCGGCGAAAAAGATGGTCTAAACGCCAAAAATGCTTTGCCTTTCTTGAAAAGAAGGGACAAAGCGTTTTAAGCCGCGAGGCGAGAAGAGAGCATATCGGCCCTCTTCTTCCTCACGCTTCGTTGTTTTTTGATTTTCGGCTCTGCTATATCTGCAATAGCTGCAATAGCTGTAATATCAGAACAAACCCGAGATTTTTCCGTTTTCGTCCACGTCAATGCGCTCTGCGGCAGGAACCTTGGGAAGACCGGGCATGGTCATAATGTCGCCCGTCAATACCACCACGAAGCCCGCACCTGCGGAAACCTTGACGTTCTTGACCGTTACGGTGAAGTTTTCGGGAGCGCCGAGCTTGGAGGCATCGTCCGAGAAGCTGTACTGGGTCTTTGCCACGCAAATGGGGCAGTTGCCGAAGCCCATCTCGGTCAGCTTGTCAAGCTGTGCCTTGGCAGCAGGCATATAGGTCACGCCGGCACCGCCGTACACCTTCTTAACCAAGGCTTCCATCTTTTCTTCAAGAGAAAGCTCATCGCCGTAAGCGAAGGTAAAGTCACCCTTCTCTTCCTCGCAAAGACGAACAACCTCGCGCGCCAGAGCCTCGCCGCCGCGGCCGCCCTCTGCCCAAACGGTAGAAAGAACGGTGTTGACACCCAGCTCCTTGCACTTGGCAATGATAAAGTCGATTTCAGCGTCCGTATCGGTGGGGAAACGGTTAACGGCAACCACGGAGGGCAGACGGTATACGTTCTTCATATTGGATACGTGGCGCAGAAGGTTGGGAATACCTGCTTCCAAAGCAGCAAGATTTTCCACACCAAGCTCGCTCTTGGCAGCGCCGCCGTGCATCTTGAGTGCGCGAACCGTGGCAACCACTACAACCGCAGAGGGAACGAGTCCTGCCATACGGCACTTGATGTCCAAGAACTTTTCAGCACCAAGGTCAGCGCCGAAGCCTGCCTCGGTAACGGTATAGTCGCCCATCTTCATAGCCATCTTGGTGGCGATAACGGAGTTACAGCCGTGGGCAATGTTGGCAAAGGGGCCACCGTGCACGAAGGCAGGCGTTCCCTCCAGGGTCTGTACCAGGTTGGGCTTCAGAGCATCCTTCAAAAGCGCGGTCATCGCACCTGCGGCCTTCAAATCGGCGGCAGTTACGGGCTTGTCATCATAGGTGTAGCCCACGATGATGCGGCCAAGGCGCTCTTTCAGGTCGGTAAGGGAGCTTGCCAGGCAAAGAACAGCCATAATTTCGGAAGCAACGGTGATGTCGAAGCCGTGCTCAGGAGGCGTTCCGTACACCTTGCCGGCCCAGCCGTCCACCACGAAGCGAAGCTGTCTGTCGTTCATATCCACGCAACGCTTCCAGGTGATCTTACGGGGGTCAATGCCAAGGGTGTTGCCCTGCTGAATGTGGTTGTCGAGCATTGCGGCCAAAAGGTTGTTGGCCGCGCCGATGGCGTGGAAGTCGCCGGTAAAGTGCAGGTTGATGTCCTCCATAGGAACAACCTGTGCGTAGCCGCCGCCTGCGGCACCACCCTTTACGCCGAATACAGGGCCAAGGGAGGGCTCACGAAGCGCCACGGTAACGTTCTTGCCAATGCGGTGCAAGCCGTCTGCCAGACCAATGGTGGTGGTGGTCTTACCCTCGCCCGCAGGGGTAGGGGTAATGGCCGTTACCAGAATCAGCTTGCCGTCCTCCTTCTTGGTTTCGCTCAAAAGAGAAAGGTCGATTTTGGCCTTATACTTGCCATAGGGCTCCAAGTACTTTTCGTCTACGGAAGCCGTCTTTGCAATCTCGGTGATAGGCTTCATTTCGCAAGCCTGTGCAATTTCAATATCGGAAAGGTATGCCATTTTTTGCTCCATTCTGTCGCCTTGGGCGACTGCTTCGTTTTTTAGAGTCGGCGGCAAGTCGCCTTGCCACCGACGAGGCTCATGTTTTTAAAAGGCTCAAATATGATAGTACTTCACCGCAGAGGCAAAGAGCTTCATATCGTATTCGCCCACAACGTTACGGTAAAGACCCGTTTCGTATCTCTCGCTGTGACCCATCTTACCAAGCACGCGGCCGTCAGGCGAAAGAACACCCTCAATGGCCTCCATAGAACCGTTAGGATTGAAATGAATATCGTAGGTGGGGTTGCCCTCCAAATCAACGTACTGGGTTGCTACCTGTCCGTTCGCAATCAGCTGACGCAGAACCGCGTCCTCGGCGATAAAGCGACCCTCGCCGTGAGAAATCGGCACGGAGTAAATCTCGCCAACCTCGCAGCCCGAAAGCCAAGGAGACGCAACAGACGCCACTCTCGTTCTGACGATTCTCGACTGGTGGCGACCAATGGTGTTGAAGGTCAGGGTGGGGCAGGAGGCATCGGTATCCATAATCTTGCCGTAGGGAACAAGACCCAGCTTAATCAAGGCCTGGAAGCCGTTGCAGATACCCAGCATCAAGCCGTCACGCTTCTCCAAGAGCGCCTCGGTTGCTTCCTTCACCGCGGCGTTGCGGAAGAAGGCCGTAATGAACTTGCCCGATCCGGCAGGCTCGTCACCGCCCGAGAAGCCGCCGGGAATAAAGACGATTTGCGCCTCGGACAAACGCTTGGCAAAGGATTCAACGCTTCTGGCAATGCCATCGGCAGAAAGGTTGTTGATAACGAAGATTTCCGAAACGGCACCTGCGCGCTCGGCGGCCTTGGCCGACTCGTACTCGCAGTTGGTACCGGGGAATACGGGAATCAATACACGGGGCTTGTTCACCGCCACAGCAGGCGCCTTGGTGGGACGAACGGTATAGGAAATCGCCGCGGGGGCTTCCTTTTCCTGCTTGACGCGCGTGGGATATACGCCTTCAAGCTTGGCCTCGTACTTGCCCTCCAAGAAGGAGAGGGAGAGGCTTTCGTTCTTGTAAACCAAGGTTGCCTTGTCGGTTACCGTACCCAGAGTCTTGCCGAGCTCTGCCGATGCGTCAACCTCCAGAACGAAGCCGCCGTAGCCATAGCCAAACAGCTCTTCAAGAGAAAGCGACTCGTCAAAGGTAAAGCCGAGGCCGTTACCGATAGCCATCTTGTAGATAGCCTCTGCCACACCGCCGAAGCCGAGGGTGTAGGCAGCGTAAACGGCGCCCTTTCTCATCAGACCGTTCACCGTGTCAAAGAGAGAAAGCAGGGATTCGGTCTTGGGAAGCTTGTTCTCATCGTATTCGGGCAAGAGAAGCACGGCCTTGTGACCTGCGCTCTTAAATTCGGGGGTTACGATGCTGTCCGTTTTCTCGGTTGTTACCGCGAAGGAAACGAGCGTCGGAGGCACGTCAAGGCTCTCAAAGGTGCCGCTCATGGAGTCCTTACCGCCAATAGCGGCAATACCCAGCTCCTTTTGTGCGCGGAAGGCGCCGAGAAGCGCCGCCAAGGGCTGACCCCAACGGGACGGAGTCTTGCCGGGACGGGCAAAATACTCTTGGAAGGTTAAGTACACGTCCTCAAACTTGGCACCCGTGGCAACGAGCTTGGAGGCCGATTCTACAACGGCCAAATATGCGCCGTGATAGGGAGATGCCTCGGTCAAGTAGGGGTTGTAGCCCCAAGCCATCAGGGAGCAATCGTCGGTGAAGCCGTTTTCCAAGGAAATCTTCTGCACCATTGCCTGAATGGGCGTTTTCTGCTCCTTGCCGCCAAAGGGCATCAGAACGGTGCCCGCGCCAACGGTGGAGTCGAAGCGCTCGGAAAGGCCCTGCTTGGAGCAAACGTTGAGATCCTCCACCAAGGCAGTATAGCCTGCGGAGAAATCGGAAGGAATGCTCTTGGCGTAATCCTTGCCCTTCGCGCAATGAATGGTGATGTGCTTTTCAGCACCGTTAGAGTTCAGAAATTCGCGGCTGATGTCCACGATGGTCTTACCGCGCCAGGTCATACGCAAACGGGGCTCTGCCTTAACGGTTGCCACCACGGTGGCCTCCAGATTCTCGCTATCAGCAAGACGGATAAAGGCGTCCACATCCTCGGGCGCAACCACAACGGCCATTCTCTCCTGGGATTCGGAGATAGCAAGCTCGGTGCCGTCCAGTCCCTCGTATTTCTTGGGAACGGCGTCAAGATTGATGTCAAGGCCATCGGCAAGCTCGCCGATAGCAACCGAAACGCCGCCTGCACCAAAGTCGTTGCAGCGCTTGATCATCAAGGAAGCCTCGGGGTTGCGGAAAAGGCGCTGCAGCTTTCTTTCCTCGGGTGCATTACCCTTCTGCACCTCTGCGCCGCAGCTTTCGAGCGAGGAAAGGGTGTGCGATTTGGAGGAGCCGGTAGCACCGCCGCAGCCGTCGCGCCCCGTTCTGCCACCGAGCAAAATAATGACGTCATCGGGAAGCGGTACCTCACGGCGCACGTTTCTGGCAGGTGCCGCGGCAATAACCGCGCCGATTTCCATTCTCTTGGCCGCATAGCCATCGTGATACAGCTCGTCTACAATGCCCGTGGCAAGTCCAATCTGGTTGCCGTAGGAGGAATAGCCTGCCGCCGCAGTAGAAACGATCTTTCTCTGGGGAAGCTTGCCCTCCATCGTTTCGGACAGGGGAACCGTGGGGCCACCCGCGCCCGTCACGCGCATAGCGCCGTAGACGTAGGAACGCCCGGAAAGCGGGGCGCGAATAGCACCGCCGATACAGGTGGCCGCGCCGCCAAAGGGCTCAATCTCGGTAGGATGGTTGTGGGTCTCGTTCTTGAAGAGCAAAAGCCAATCCTCTTCCTCTCCGTTAATCGTGACCTTAATTTTTACGGTACAGGCGTTGATTTCCTCGGACTCGTCGAGCTTATCAAGCTTGCCCGTTTTCTTCAAATATTTGGCCGCCAGAGTACCGATGTCCATCAGGTTGACGGGCTTGGTTCTGCCAAGAACGCGTCTGGTTTCCAGATAGTCGTCAAAGGCCTCCTGCAAAAGCGCGTCCTCAAACACCGCGCCGTCCACCGTGGTCAAGAAGGTGGTGTGGCGACAATGGTCGGACCAATAGGTGTCAATCATGCGGATTTCCGTCAGGGAGGGGTCTCTTCCCTCCTTCTTGAAATAATCCTGACAGAAAAGAATATCGTCTAAATCCATTGCCAAGCCGTAGCTCTTAACAAAGTCGGCAAGTGCCTCGCGCGAAAGCGAGATAAAGCCGTCAAGCACGGCAACCTCCGTGGGAAGCTCGTACTTCACTTGCAGGGTTTCCACCGTCTGCAAGGAGGCCTCTCTGGCTTCCACAGGGTTGATAACGTATTTCTTGATTTCGGCAATTTCCTTCTCGGAAAGGTCGCCGTACAAAACGTACACCTTGGCGGTGCGAACGGTGGGACGCTCGCCCTTGGCAATGATTTGCAGACACTGTGCGGCGGAGTCTGCTCTCTGGTCAAACTGACCGGGGAGATATTCCACGGCGAAAACCGCAGCGCCCTCTGCCGAAAGCGTCTCACTCACCAAGTCCGACTGGGGCTCGGCAAACACGGTGAAGCGCGCGTAATCAAAGAGCGCCTTATCGACGTTTTCCACGTCGTAGCGATTCAAAACGCGCAAATCCGTCAAAGCGGAGATGCCAAGAAGTCCCTGCAAATCGGAAAGCAGGCCTCTTGCCTCATTCGCCATTTCCTTTTTCTTTTCAACAAATATGCGATATACCATTTAGCCGTCCTCTTTTCTTATTCTTTGCCCAGCTTTTCCCAAGCGGCAAGGGCGCGCGCGCCAATATCGCGGCGATAATAGGCGTTTTCAAAATGCACGCGCTTGACTCTTTCGTAGGCCTCGGCAACTGCCGCCTTGGGCGTGTCTGCCACGGCAACAACGCCAAGCACGCGGCCGCCTGCCGTAAGCACCTGGCCGTCTGCGGCCTTTGCGCCTGCAACGTAAACGGCGTTTTCCAAATCCTCGGGAAGCGTGATGGGGAAGCCCGTCTCGTATTTTTCGGGGTATCCCTTGGAGGCCATCACCACACAGCAGGCCGCCTTGTCACTGAATTTCACCATATCCGCCGAGAGCGTTCCCTCGGTGGTGGCCTGCATCACGGAGAGAAGGTCGCTTTCAAGCAAAGGAAGCACCACCTGCGTCTCGGGGTCACCAAAGCGGCAGTTGTATTCAATCACCTTGGGGCCGTTCGGCGTTATCATCAGACCAAAGTAGAGGCAGCCGCGGAACTCTCTTCCCTCCGCCTTCATCGCGCGGATGGTGGGAAGGAAAATGGTTTCCATACATTCCTTGGCAATATCCTCGGTGTAGTAGGGGTTGGGCGCGATGGTGCCCATACCGCCCGTGTTGAGTCCCTCATCGTTGTCAAGGGCGCGCTTGTGGTCCATAGAGGACACCATAGGAACCACACAGTTTCCGTCCGTAAAGGACAAAACCGAAACCTCGGGGCCCGTCAGAAATTCCTCGATAACCACGCGGCTTCCGCTCTGACCGAAGGCACCGTCCTTCATCATCGAAATAACGGCCGCCTTGGCATCCTCACGGCTCTCGGCGATAATAACACCCTTGCCCAGTGCCAGTCCGTCTGCCTTGATAACGGTGGGAATGGCGGCGGTTTCCAGATAGGCAAGCGCCTTGTCGGCATCCTCAAACACCTCGTATGCGGCGGTGGGAATGCCGTATTTCTTCATCAGATTTTTGGAGAAGATTTTGCTTCCCTCGATAATGGCGGCGTTTTTACGGGGGCCAAAGCAGGCAATGCCCACGGCCTCCAAGGCGTCAACCGCGCCAAGCACCAACGGATCATCGGGCGCCACTACGGCGTAATCAATCTTCTTTTCAAGGGCAAAGTCCACTATCTTGTCGATTTCCTTGGCGCCGATGGGAACGCAAACCGCGTCCTTTCCCATGCCGCCGTTACCGGGAACGGCATAAATGACCTCAACCTTGGGGTTTTCCTTTAATTTCTTGATGATGGCGTGCTCTCTGCCGCCACCACCCACGACCAAAAGCTTCATAGGGCTTCCTTTCTTGGATTAGTGATGGAACAGACGCGTGCCCGTCATCGCCATAGCGATACCGTACTTGTCGCAAACCTCGATAACCTGAGAGTCGCGAATCGATCCGCCGGGCTCTGCAATGTAGGAAACGCCGCTTCTCTTGGCGCGCTCGATGTTGTCACCGAAGGGGAAGAAGGCGTCAGAGGCCAAAGCAACACCGGAAATGGAACCAAGGTATGCTCTTGCTCCCTCGTTGGTCAAGGGCTCGGGACGCTCGGTAAAGTATCTCTGCCATACGCCCTCGGCGCAAACGTCCTCTTCGTTCTTGTTGATGTAGCCATCAATCACGTTGTCTCTGTCAGGTCTGCCAAGCGTGGGAAGGAAGGGCAGGTTCAATACCTTCTCGTGCTGACGGAGGAACCAGGTATCTGCCTTGCCGCCTGCCAGACGCGTACAATGGATTCTGGACTGCTGACCTGCGCCAACGCCGATGGCCTGTCCGTCTACCGCGTAGCAAACGGAGTTGGACTGGGTGTATTTCAGGGTGATAAGAGCAACCACGAGGTCGCGCTTAGCGGAATCGGGAAGCGTCTTGTTGGCGGTTGCCATATTCGCAAGGCAAGTCTCGTCAATCTTGATGTCGTTTCTTCCCTGCTCAAAGGTGATGCCGAACACCTGCTTGCGCTCAATGGCGGCAGGCACGTAACCCGGGTCAATCTGAATGATGTTGTAGTTACCCTTGCGCTTGGTCTTCAAAATAGCCAAAGCCTCGGGCTCGTATCCGGGGGCGATAACGCCGTCGGAAACCTCGCGCTCAATCAAGCGGGCGGTAACAACGTCACACACGTCCGAAAGGGCAATAAAGTCGCCGAAGGAGCACATACGGTCCGTACCTCTGGCGCGGGCATAGGCGCAGGCCAAGGGAGACTCGTCAAGTCCTGCCACATCGTCTACAAAGCAGGCCTTCTTCAAGGTGTCGGAAAGAGGAATGCCAACAGCGGCAGAGGTGGGGCTGACGTGCTTAAAGGAGGTAGCAGCAGGAAGGCCGAGCGCCTCCTTCAATTCCTTTACCAGCTGCCAGGCGTTAAAGGCATCCAAGAAATTGATAAAGCCGGGGCGGCCCGACAAAATTTCAACGGGCAGATCCTCGCCGCTTTCCATAAAAATGCGCGCAGGGGTCTGGTTGGGGTTGCATCCGTATTTTAAAGCAAAATCCTTCATAATTCGTGTTCCTTTCGTCCTTCGTCTTTTATCGGTTTGGCTTACGCCTCATTTTTGTTGTAGCAAATATCCTTGAAGCTTCCGTCCTCCAAGGAGGTGTAGCGCACGTAAAGGGAAATCTTGTTTCCTTCGTCAAGGCTTTCCCAAATATCCTTGGCAAAGGCCTCCATATCGTTGGGAACAGAGACGCGCTCAGGCTCACCCTGGAAGGTGGGCAGAGGATTGCCGTCCTTTACGTAGGTATGAATGAAGTGACCAAGGCCTGCCTTGGCGGGATAAGCATAGGTGAAGCGCGCGCAATCGGAGCCCTCTGCGTCTATGCTCTTCAAAATGCTCATTTCATAGGTGAAATCGCCCTCACCAAAGGTAATCATACCGCTGATACGGGGGGTGAAGTTGGGCGCATCGGGCTCAAACGCACGGGTTTCCAAAGCAGCGGAAAAGCTCTTGCCCGCCTTGATAAAGGTGTCAATCGTATCCGTCTGGTCACCGTTGGTAACGATAAGCTTGTTCTCAAAAACGCGCAGAGCGGCGTAAATAATCAAGGAGGGGTCCTCGACCTTCGAAGCGTCAAAGGGCTCGGTAAAGAGCGCACCGTTTTTCATCGTGAAAACGCGGTTGCGGCTGTTTTCGCTTCTGCCCATAATGAAATAGGCAACAGCGGCGTGCTTTCCGTCCTCCGTCTTGCCAAGGACGATGCCGCGGCCTGCGTAGGCGTTGCCAAGAAGGCGCTCGCCCATGGTTTTGGTTTCGTATACGTTCATGTTCTTTTTCCTTTCCTGTCTTTGCTATGACGCTTTGTTGGTTATCGGGCTTCTTCCCGAAGCTTACGGGAAACAAGCTCTGCCGCCTGGGGCAAAAGCACCCACTCGGCTTCTTCCATCACGCGCCGCTGCAGAATTTCGGGGGTATCCCCCTCTTCGATGGCAACGGCCCTTTGCAAAATGATTTCGCCGCCGTCGGCAACCTCGTTGACGTAATGCACCGTCGCACCCGTCACCTTGACGCCATAGGCAAGCGCCGCCTCGTGTACCCGAAGCCCAAAGAAGCCCTCTCCGCAGAAGGAGGGGATAAGGGAGGGATGCACGTTCAAAATCCGCTTGGGATAGCGAGAGGTGAAGCTCTCGCTCAAAATGCACATAAAGCCTGCCAAAACGATAAGCGAAATGCCCGCCTCGTCAAGCGCGGCGATAAGCGCCGCCTCAAAGGCCTCCTTGGAGGGAAAGCTCTTTTTAACCAGCACCTTGGTGGGAATATCCGCGCGCCGCGCGCGCTCCAAGGCATAAGCCTCCTCCTTGTCGGCAATGACAAGGGCGATTTTTCCGTTTTGCAGAATGCCGCTCCTTTCAGCGTCAATCAAGGCCTGCAAATTCGTGCCGCCTCCCGACACCAGAACGGCTATTTTCGTTCTTTCCGCTTTCATTCCGCTTCTCCTTCATCTCCCTTAGCCTCTGCCTCCAAGGCGGGCTTCGGTGCCTCGCTCTTCTCGACAACCAGAACAAGCGCGGGAATCACCCAAGCACCGATGCTGTTGCCCAGAATGAACAAAAGCGTGTAAAGAAGACTTTGCAGAGAATAGGCGGCACCCGTTGCAAAATAGAACATATTGGCAACGGAGTGCTCAAAGCCGCTGAGAATAAAGACGGGGATAGCAACGAAGATGCCAAGCACCGTTTTCTTGTTGACGAATACCCATACGGCAATATACATCAGCACGCCGCAGAAGAAGGCGCGAATCAGCGCCTCGGGTACCGTCTCGGCGAGCTTGGCGGTGGCAAGCAGCTCTGCCTTTTGGGCAAGCGCAGGCAAGCCGAGGCGCACAAGGCTTCCAAAGCCAAGGCAGCCCAGTGCGTTGCCGAGAAGGCCCAAAAAGAGCGCCTTGATGTCACTTCCCTTGTGGTGAAGCACCAGGTTTCCAACCTTGCCCGTATAGAGCGAGAAGCCGAAATAGCAAATGGTTAAAAGGGCAACCGAGAAAAGAAGCGCACCGACAACCTTGCTTTCGGCGGCCAGATACACGCTTCCGCCAAGGGCGATACAAAGGCCTGCCAAAAAGCCCTTAATTCCCTCTCTTATCAACATAAGGTCACACCCTCCGCGCCCTTGACGATTTCACCCATAATATAGGCGTCCTCACCTGCGGCACGCAAAACGGCAAGAGCCTTGTCGGCCTCGTCCTTCTTCACAACGATGCTCATACCAACACCCATATTGAAGGTGTTGAACATATCGCGCTCGGGAATGTCGCCCGTCTTGGCAAGCAAATCGAAGATGGGAAGAATCTGCAAGGCAGACTTTTCAATCTTGGCGCCGAAGCCATCGGGCAGGCTGCGCGGAATATTCTCGTAGAAGCCGCCGCCCGTGATATGAGAAATAGAGCGAACGGTCACCTCGTTAAGCAGCGCCGTTACGGGCTTCACGTAAATCTTGGTGGGGGTCAGAAGCGTCTCGCCGACAGACTTTCCGCCAAGCTCGGCAACGGGAGAGGTAATATCCTTCTCGCCAACGCCAAACACCTTGCGAACCAGGGAGAAGCCGTTGGAATGCACGCCGCTGGAGCGAAGCGCGATGATAACGTCGCCGTTCTGCATCGTCTCGGGACGCAGAATCTTGTTTTTGTCCACGATACCTACGGCAAAGCCCGCAAGATCGTATTCATTTTCGGGATAGAAGCCGGGCATCTCTGCCGTTTCGCCGCCAATCAGAGCGGCGCCCGACTGCACGCAGCCCTCGGCAACGCCCGAAACGATAGCGGCAATTCTCTCGGGAACGTTCTTGCCGCAGGCAATGTAGTCCAAGAAGAAGAGGGGCTTCGCGCCGCAGCAAATAACGTCGTTGACGCACATAGCCACGCAGTCAATGCCCACCGTGTCGTGCTTGTCAAGGCAGAAGGCAATTTTCAGCTTGGTGCCGACGCCGTCCGTACCGCTGACGAGAACAGGCTTCTCCATGCCGCAAATGTTGGGCTCAAACAGGCCGCCAAAGCCGCCGACGTCCGAGCAAACGCCCTCCGTCATGGTTCTGCCGATATGTGATTTCATAAGCTCCACTGCACGATAGCCGGCCGTGATGTCCACGCCCGCCTTAGCGTAGCTTTCCGATTTAGAATCCTTCATGTCTTTTATCCTTTCGTCCTTGTTTTTGGTAATTATTCTTTTCCGTTCCAGCAGTACGTGCAAAGGCGGCAGGCAGGAAGCCCGATGGCCTTCACGACGCCCTCAAGCGTCTGGTACTCCAAGGAATCAAAATGCAGCTCCTCGCAGATTTTCTCGCGGAGCCGACGGCCGCGCTCGGTGCTGCCATCGCTATATTCCTCAATATGCGAAAAGCCCTCCTCGCCCTCAAGCTCCATAATAATCTTTCTGCCGAGCAAATCCATATCGCTCGTGTTGCGCGAGAAGTTGAGGTACTTGCAGCCGTACATAATCGGGGGGCAGGCGGAGCGGATATGCACCGATTTCGCGCCGTTCTGGTAGAGAAAATCTACCGTCTCGCCCAGCTGGGTGCCGCGCACGATGCTATCGTCCACAAAAAGAAGATCCTTGCCCTTTATCAGCTCCTTGACGGGAATCTGCTTCATCTTGGCAATCTTTTCCCGCTCCTTCTTGTTGGTGGGAATAAAGCTTCTGGCCCAAGCGGGCGTGTACTTGATGAAGGGACGGGCAAAGGGCTTGCCGCTTGCCGTTGCGTAGCCAATGGCGTGAGGCGTTCCCGAATCGGGGACACCGCAAACGTAGTCAACGTCAGGAAGCGTTCCTGCCTCTCTCTCGTTTTCGGCCATAATGGCACCGTTGCGAACGCGCATCACCTCCACGTTGACGTCCTCGTACGTGGCGGTGGAAAAGCCGTAATAGGTCCAAAGGAACGCGCAGATTTTGCTTTCCTCGCGCCCTTCAAACAAAACGTCCATAGAGGTCGGCGTCAGGCGCACGATTTCGCCCGAGCGAAGCGCCCTTACCGTCTCATAGCCAAGCTTCTCATAAGCGAAGGACTCAAAGGATACCGCGTATCCCTCTCTGCTCTTGCCCACCGAAACGGGCAAGCGCCCGTCCTTGTCTCTGGCAACGATAA
The DNA here is from genome assembly GCA_045661325.1 of Eubacteriales bacterium. Lineage (GTDB taxonomy): Bacteria > Bacillota > Clostridia > Oscillospirales > CAG-272 > UBA1740. The sequence goes on from JAZRFK010000051.1 coordinate 21,020, forward strand.
GCTCGCCCTTCTCCGTCATAAACAGAAGCGAGGCAGAGCCCTCGATTTGCGACTGGGCATACCGAATGCCCTCCACGAAATCGTCCTTGCGCTCAATCAAGGCGGCTATCACATCCAAGGAGTTGACGCGGTTTCCGCTCATGCACTGGAAAACGCCCGAGCTTTCCGCAAGCTCGCGTTTGGCAAGTGCATCGCAATTCATCACGGCACCCACAAAGCAGATAGCATAATAGCCGAATTTGGAATGAATCAAAATGGGCTGCGGCTCTACGTCGCTGATACAGCCGATGCAGGCATTGCCCTGCAAGCGCTGCGCGATATTGTCAAACTTTGTGCGGAAGGGAGAGTTTTCAATGTTGTGAATTTCTCTCTCAAAGTATCCGTCGGGCATCAAGGAGGCCATTCCCGCCCTCGCTTTACCGAGGTGAGAGTGGTAATCCGTTCCGAAGAATACGTCCTGCACGCAGTCCTTTTTCGCCGTTATCCCAAAAAAGCCACCCATATAGTTCTCCTTTGTTCGTTTTTTCCGCGCTTACATTAAGCGAAGAAAAGCTTGGAAAGGGTGACGGGATCTACGTACTTGCCATCCTTGTATACTCTCATGTTGCCCGAGGAAATCTCGTCAATCAGCATAACCTTGCCGTCCTTGTCGTAGCCGAACTCGAACTTGATGTCATAAAGAACGAGTCCCTTCTTTGCCAGCTCCTCGGCAACGATAGCGGTAATCTTCTGGGTCATAGCCTTGGTGTCGGCATACTGCTCGTGGCTCATCACGCCAAGGTCAGCCAAGCCGTCCTCGGTTACCAGCGGGTCGCCCTTCTCATCGTTCTTGAAGGTCATCTCCACGTATGCGGGAAGATCTGCGCCCTGCTCGATGTAATCGCCGTAGCGGCGGAAGAAGGAGCCGACAGGCTTGTAGCGACAGATAACCTCAAGGCCCTTGCCGAACACACGCGCAGGAAGCACCTCCATGGTGGTTTCCTTCAAATCGGCATTCACGAAATGGGTCAGAATGCCTGCGGCATTCACCTTCTCAAAGAAATAAACGGACATACGGAGGTTAACGTCACCAATGCCGTCAATGGTCAGACCAACGCTGTTTTCGCCGGGATCGAACACGCCGTCCTTACCCGTGCAATCGTCCTTGAACTTCAACAGATAGTGTCCGTTGTCAAGTGCATATACGTCCTTCGTTTTTCCGGTGTAAACCAAGCTCTTGCTCATCTTTGTTTCTCCTTTTTATGTTCAAAAAATTTTTAATCAGTTGAATTGCTTTTCGATGGCGGCGTTCTTTTCCAGAACCTTTGCCGCATCGGCCTTGCGCTTATCGTCAAGCGCCTTGGCAAGGGAGGCGTCCTCAATCGCCAGCATCTGCACGCAAAGCAGAGCGGCGTTGGCCGCGCCGTTCACCGCAACGGTGGCAACGGGAATACCCGTGGGCATCTGAACCGTGGAAAGCAGTGCGTCCATTCCGCCAAGGCCGCCCGATGCAACGGGAATACCCACAACAGGCAGGGTGGTGTTGGCGGCAACGGCGCCTGCTAAATGCGCGGCCATACCCGCCGCGGCAATAATGGCACCAAAGCCACGCTCACGGGCAGAGGCGGTAAACTCCGCCGCTTCCTTGGGCGTTCTGTGCGCGGAAAACACGTGCACCTCGTAAGGAACAGAAAAGGAAGCGAGGGTGTCTACTGCCTTCTGCACGATAGGCAAATCACTGTCGCTTCCCATAACGATGGCTATTTTTTTCATTGCTTCAACCTCTTTCCATTTGATTTTAAATGATTTTAAATTAAAAAAGGGCGCACTTATCTTCTCAAAGATAAGCGTGCCCAGACGGTCGGCAATCCTTCCTTTGCTCCCCTGTGGTTATCCACCTAATCCGTCGGTCACAAAAGACTGTTATCAACGGATTTATTATAGCATTTTCCTCTTTTTTTGTCAAGGGCTTTCCCGCGTAT
>JAZRFK010000052.1:0-2636 GCA_045661325.1 Eubacteriales bacterium
CGATACGGCAACGGTGAAGCTATCCGACGAGCGCAATGCTTTGGAGCGCTTTATGCTTCATTTCGCCCATTTCGAAAAGCAGGCGGAAAAATTGGACGAAAAGCACTATCTGATCAGGATCAAGTATGCACGGGATGACGAGCCCGAAATGGTAATTAGGGCGCTTTCCTTTGGTCCAATGATTGAGGTGATCGGATCGGAATCCTTGCGGAAATTAGTGATTGAAAAGCTGAAAAATCAGAAAAGTTGCGGACTAAAATAGCAAAAAAGCTCTCATTCGAGGGCTTTTTTGTTGTTTTCGCAGCTTTTTTTCCGTGATAAACGAGGAAAATGATGGTAAAATGAGGGCACGAAAGGCGTAGACAGCAAACTTCACCAAACTAAGAATGCCGAAGTAGTGGTAAAACCATTTTCGGAGGTAAAGTACCGGAATGTGCCTTGAGTACTGCTAATGTTCTTTGCATATTAGCAGTACGTAAAATAGAACTAACGAGGTGACTGTATGAGAGAATATAGCTTTACCGAGGCCACTCCGTTAATTGAGTTTCTTGATAAATATCAAGATAAGATTGTTGGAAACCACATTAAAAATTTCTATGTTGACTTCTGGCCTAATTACGGACGATGCAGTTTGTCAGATTGCCCTGTAGTTCTCGAATTAGATGATTGTTTTGTTGTAATTAGCTATCTTATTCCAAGCGATATTGGTATTATGGTAGGGACGAAAAATGAACTTTCCGCAAATAAAGATGTGGCCGATATGATTGATATAAAAAACGTGTTGGTCGATTATTATAATCAGGAATTTTCTTTAGGCGTAAAAAAAGAGGAAATAGAGAATTGCAAAATAACAAAAATAGATGTCGAGCGGTTTTCGAGCGCGTTTGAATGTAATTCGGCTACGGAAGAAATTCGCCCGGAAGGCGGAGATTACTTTTCAACTATACGCCTGCACTTGGATAGCGGCACAATACTTTGTTTTTGTGGCGCTGATAGCATAACTGATGGTTACATAGAAGTTTGGTGTGAATAAGCTGAATCATTAAAGGCGCAGACAGCAACGCTGTGTAGATCATAGGATTTCAACTCCTTTAGGTCGTCGGGTTCATAGCCCGGAGGTAATGCGCCTTGTAGCGATCCGCCCGAAGGAAATTGTGTCCGGAGTGGCTTGGATCGAAAACCAAAGATACGAACAGCAACCAAAGAACCGTAATAGGCTGATCTTGAAAAAGGTATGGCATTGTGATGCATCTGGCCCCTGTCGTAAGCAGGATCTCTTGATGACATCGCACTGATGATTGCGAAAGCAATCAGGTCGAAATCGTATCTTGTAACTGCATCGCTATAACTCTTTACCTTGTTTGTATTGCGTTCACTGGCGGTGCGAAAGGCACGCACAGCAATCTGTTTTCAAAACCTACGGTAATTGTAACTGGTAATGAAAGATGACCGTTTCTGCAAATGCTTGTTTAACAAGATGGTGCTTAAGGCATCTTTTGTGTTGATGAAACGTGCCTTGCCTTCTCGCTGATCCTCGCGGAATGCCCTCCGACGGTAGAGCTTGCCGTATTGGCTTGGTGTTTTGCGATACGGTCATAAAAGATGCCAACAGCAAAAGAAATATTGACTTTCCCTCCATTAGGGAGGAGCTGCTTCGTAAGCAGACCGGTGCGGGGTGAAAACCCTCGTAAGTTTTAAAAATGGCATCTTGTTTTCATCAATATATACCGTTATAACTTGCGGTGTATATATTTGGCACGCTGAACCGCATGCGGCAATTGGAGCCGTGACGCCGTAGTGTGTCAAAAGGAGATGCGCACAGCCATATTGGAAACCTGCCCACCGTATTCCATAACGCGGGGCGAACAGTGCGTCGGGTTCACCGGCTTGCGGTACAGGTCAAAAACGCATCTCGAAAAGATACAGACAGCAATTCTTTAGCAGTGTGGTTCCATAAGGAACGCCCGTTTTTGGAACGGGAGACGCGCGGGCGAAAGTCCCGTAGCTACCGCTACTGTATCTTGTAAAAAAGGCACGTACAGCAATTTTTGGTCGAGCATGATCCCGTTAAGATCAATGGCTCCCCTGCTTTGCGGGGTGAATGTGCCTTGCAATAAAACTTAACGGTTAATAGTGGGCATCTGCTTGTACCGATGCCGATTAACTTACCGATAAGGATATAAAGACGCTAACAGCACAAGGCAGATTTGTCAGGTAAGTTCTGACCCGCACCGACTTGGTTGCGAAATTCATGCAAAAGCGTCTTGTTATAGCAATGAATGACAAAAAGCTTGTCATTCATATCAAATAACGGAGAAGTACTCAAGTTGGTTAAGAGGACACACTGCTAACGTGTTAGGAGCCTGATAAGCTTGCGTGGGTTCAAATCCCACCTTCTCCGCCAAAGGCGCAAACAGCCATAAAGATGCTGAATAGGCGAGGAGAAATCCGACCCTTATCAAAAAATGCGCCTTGTATACGGAGGGCGGCTCTGTGGAAGAGCAAGGGATTCCCTCGGGGCAGGTTCAAATCCTGCCGCCCTCCACACCTTCAAAGGCGCAGACAGCGATTATTTCGCACCGAGCACCGCCTCGTAAAACCGTAGCCGAAACGCGAATGCGGCAAATGCGCCTTGT
>JAZRFK010000053.1:0-52264 GCA_045661325.1 Eubacteriales bacterium
AAAGTCTCATTTTGTCTAAATTTGACATTCAGTGCTTGACTTTTTCTTTATTATATGCTATTATTTTTATAAATTGACATTTACTAAATGTCAAACCGCGATTAGAAGATGAAAGAAAGGGGAAGGACAAAAAATGGCAACACTTTCACGCTTTTTGAAGCACACCCTGGTGGGCGGACTCTATTTTATTGGTTTTGCCGTGGCAACGAAGCTTTTGCTCTTCTGGCATGAATCTCTTTCGGGGCTTGCACTCCTTTTGTTTTTTGTATTTTTGATTGGTATCTCCATAGCAGGAGCGTTCCTTTGTGAAAAGACGCCGCTATGCCGCGCCAAGGGTGGCTTTATCAGTGGTGCTAAGGGGAAGGGGGCAGACGAAAAAATCAAGGGCGAAGCTTTGATTTTATTGACAAGGCTCTACCTTGTCGCCATTCTGGCGGTGATAGTCGCCGTGGTTATGTTCTGCCGAGAATATATGGCGGTCAATCCTGCTCCCCATCGAGTCGGTTCGCAAATTTTGGATTTTATTCTCTGTCACTTGCTCGGTGTGGATTTTCTTCCCGGCGTAGCTCCCTGGATGCCCACCTTTATGCATTTTGCCTGGTGCTTCGTTGCGTATTATACCTTCTTTTATATTATGACGCTTCACCGCGTTCGCAAAAACACCTGCACGGGCGGCGTTGACGGAAAGAAATGCGGTCATTTTGACTGCATCTACAAAATCAGCCTGATGGATGGCGACAAGTTTACGCGTGATATTACCGTAACGCACGAAGGAAGCTACGGCGGCGGCACCCTGGATTTTGAATATGATGGCAAGCGTGGAACCATTGACTTAGGAAAGCCGACAACCTATAAAGAAACAGAGAACTTGGGTTGGGACACCTATAAGCGCATTATGGCGTATTGCAAATGCAGCATTTGCGGTACGGAGCATTATATCCAAGCGGGAGAAAAACAAATAGATTCCTATCGCTATAAAAAATAAAATTATATCATAAAGAGGAGAAGGACAATGAGTGAGCAAATCAGCATCGTAGAAAGAGAAAGAAAAGTCCGTGCCTGGGGCAAGGTGGTGGAGGAATACCGCCACAAAGCCAATATGAAAAGGCAAGAGGTAGCACGGCGCAAGGAATATGAAGAGAGAAGTTTTTTGCAAAGGGTTGGATTCATAGGATGGGCGGCTATGATTTTAGGCGTGCTCGGTATAATTGTCTTAATTAAATGGTTTATGGATTTTAATACCCTTGGGGGTGCAGGCTTCCTTGGCGGAGTTGTCGCCTTCTTTTGCATACCTTTTGGGGGGAGTGCGATGATAAGCGCGAATGGCGAAAAGAAATATGAAGAAGAAGCTAAACTACGCACCGACGTAACCAAGGACACCCTTGAAGGCGATATTTATCTCATAGCAAAAGAGGAGCTGCGTATTGCTGAGGTAGAGTTAGCTGCCGCGCGCCAAGGTCAAGAGCCCGACCCCGATGCAATCAAATTGAATATTCCCTTTATGAACCAAGTGCCCCGCCTTTGCAAAAACTGCGTGTATGCGAAAAACGCGGAATTCAGCGATGGCGATTTGGATTGTCAAAAGCGTCGGACGAAGGTCGGGCGCAGTAACATCTGCGACTACTTTGAGGATAGGCGTGTCGTAACGGCTTATATGGAGGCCCAAACGGCCTTCAAAAAATTCAAGGAGCTGGACGAATCGGGTTTTCATTAAATTCTATTGCCCCTGCCATTTGGCAGGGGCCTTTTTTGCCGAAAGGGAAGAAAAGGCGAAGATTTTAAAAAAATAAACAAATTTTGGAAAAACACTTGACAAAAGAAGAAATTTTGTGTACAATATTAAAATGCGTAAAATTGGCTTTTTTGCGGCCACATACCACTTGAATTTACAAAATCCTCCATGTTTGTTTACAAAAAAGAGCGAAATTTTCTGTAAACAAATTGCGTCGGAATTGTAAATTTCGGAGAGGCGTGCGGGCGCAAGGAACAAAAGCTTACAAAGTAAACCAATTTTGAATATGAAAGAAATGGAGTGATTCAAAATTATGCAGTTGAAACCCAAAAAGTTAGGCACGACCACCCGAATGAGCTTCGCCAGAATTGACGATACGCTTGAAATGCCCAACCTGATTGAAGTGCAGAAAAAGTCTTTCCGCTGGTTCTTGGAGGAAGGCTTGAATGAGGTGCTTCATGACATTTCCCCTATCGTTGACTATTCGGGCAATCTTTCGATGGATTTCGTATCCTACTCGTTGGACCCCAACCCCAAATATTCCGTGGAGGAATGCAAGGAGCGTGACGCTACCTATGAGGCGCCCCTGCGTATGCAGGTTCGTCTGACCAACAAGGAAACGGGAGAAATCAAGTCCTCCGAGATTTTTATGGGCTGTTTCCCTCTGATGACGGACAACGGAACCTTCGTCATCAACGGTGCGGAGCGCGTTATCGTTTCTCAGATCATTCGTTCCCCCGGTATCTATTACGGAAGCGCAATGGATATCAAGGGCAAGCGCAGCTACACCGCAACGGTTATCCCCTACCGTGGCGCTTGGTTGGAGTATGAGACTGACGCCGCTGACGTTTTCTACGTCAAAATTGATAAGAACAGAAAGATTCCCGTAACCGTTCTCATTCGTGCTTTGGGTGAGGAGAGTGACGAGGATATCTATCGCCTCTTTGGTGAGGACAAGATTTTGGCCGCCACCATTGAAAAGGACGATAGCGGCAAGCTGGCCGCCGAAAACGGCACCGGACTTGGCGAGGAAGCCCTCAAGACCATCTATAAGAGAATGCGCCCCGGCGAGCCTCCTCTGGTGGAAAGCGCCCAGGCTCTCGTGAATATGACCTTCTTTGACCCCAAGCGTTATGCCTTGGCGGCAGTTGGTCGTTACAAATACGATAAGAAGCTGGCTCTTGGCAACCGTATCGTTGGCTTTAAGCTGGCGCGTCCCGTTGTCAGCGTTCTGACGGGTGAGATTCTCGGTGAGGAGGGTCAAATCGTCACGAAGGCTATGGCAGACGCTATTGATGCCTCCGCTGTTAACGAGGTGTACCTGTTCAGCGAGCAGGGTGACGAGGTTAAGCTTTTCTCCAACGGCACCGTTCGTCCTGTGGACGTATTGGGCTTTGACCTTCGCGCAGAGGGCATTGACGGCAAGGTTCGTTATGCCATCTTGAAGGAAATTATGGAGGAGACCGAGGGCGACGTTGACGCACTCAAAAAGAGATGCCGCGAAAGAGCCCATGAGCTTGCTCCCCGTCATATCACCAAGGACGATATCTTGTCCTCCATTAACTATATGCTGGCTCTGGCCAACGGCATCGGCTCTACCGATGATATTGACCACTTGGGCAACCGCCGTCTGCGCTGCGTAGGCGAGCTTTTGCAGAACCAGCTCCGTATCGGTATGACCCGTATGGACAAGAACATCAAGGAAAGAATGTCCGTGCACGATTCCTCCGAGATGACGCCCGCATCCTTGATTAACTCCCGTCCTGTTACCACCGCCATTCGCGAGTTCTTCGGCTCCTCTCCCCTTTCGCAGTTCATGGACCAGAACAACCCCTTGGCAGAATTGACCCACAAGCGTCGTCTCTCGGCTCTCGGCCCCGGCGGCTTGACCCGTGACCGCGCTTCCTTTGACGTCCGTGACGTGCATTACACGCATTACGGAAGAATCTGTCCTATCGAGACGCCCGAAGGTCCTAACATCGGTCTTATTTCTTACCTGGCAACCTACGCGCGCATCAGCGAGTACGGCTTCCTGGAGGCCCCCTACCGTAAGGTAGACAAGGAAAAGGGCATCGTAACCGATGAGGTCGAGTATATGACCGCTGACGTTGAGGACAACTACGTTATCGCCCAGGCAAACGAGCCTCTGGACGAAGAGGGTCGCTTTATCAACCGCCGCGTTGTTGCGCGCGATAAGGCAGAAATCGGCGAGTTTGACGTTTCTCAGATTGATTATATGGACGCATCTCCTCGTATGCTGGTGTCCGTTGCAACCGCAATGATTCCCTTCTTGGAGAATGACGACAATACCCGTGCCCTCATGGGCTCTAACATGCAGAAGCAGGCCGTTCCGCTTATGATGACCGACTCTGCTTACGTTGCCACGGGTATGGAATACAAGGCCGCTGTTGACTCCGGTGCCGTTGTGGTTGCCAAGGAAGCAGGTGTGGTTGAAAAGGCTTGCGCCGATACCATCGTGATTCTGAATGACGAGGGCCACAAGGACGTTTATAAGCTTATCAAGTTTAAGCGCTCCAACCAGGGAACCTGCGTCAACCAGCGCCCCATCGTTGAGGAAAACCAGAGAGTAGAGAAGGGCCAGGTTATTGCCGACGGTCCTGCTACCTCCAATGGCGAAATTGCCCTTGGTAAGAACGCCCTCATTGGCTTTATGACTTGGGAGGGTTACAACTACGAGGACGCCGTTCTTCTGAACGAGCGCTTGGTTCGTGACGATGTTTACACCTCCATTCATATTGAAGAGCATTCCATCGAAGCCAGAGACACCAAGCTCGGCCCGCAGGAAATCACCCGCGAGGTGCCCTACGTTGGTGAGGACGCCCTGAAGGATTTGGATGCCGACGGTATTATCCGCGTTGGTACCGAGGTTCACGCAGGTGACATTCTGGTTGGTAAGGTAACGCCTAAGGGCGAAACCGATTTGACCCCCGAGGAGCGCCTGCTTCGCGCCATCTTCGGTGAGAAGGCAAGAGAGGTATGAGACTCCTCTTTGCGTCTGCCCCACGGAGAATCGGGTATCGTTGTAGACGTTAAGGTGTTCACGCGCGAAAACTCCTCCGAGTTGGCCCCCGGTGTCAACAAGGTTGTTCGCGTATATATTGCCCAGAAGAGAAAAATCTCCGTTGGTGACAAAATGGCAGGCCGTCACGGTAACAAGGGTGTCGTTTCCCGCATTTTGCCTCCCGAGGATATGCCCTTCCTTCCCGACGGTACGCCTCTGGATATCGTTCTTAACCCCCTGGGCGTTCCTTCCCGTATGAACATCGGACAGGTGTTCGAGGTGCATCTCGGTATTGCCGCCAGAGAGCTGGGCATGAAGATTATGACCCCTGTATTTGACGGTGCTAAGGAAACCGACATCATTGATTGCTTGCATAAGGCAGGCCTCTGCCGCGACATTCGCGACGGCGAGAACGTCAAGGGTAAGTCGGTGTTCTTGGAGGAATTTGATGAAAACGGCAAGCGTATTCTTTCCCGCTTGGATGAGGAAACCCTCAACAATCCCGAGGAATATGCAAGACTTCTCGCAGAGAAGAAGCTTAAGGTAATTGACGGTAAGACCACGCTGTATGACGGACGTACGGGTGAAGCCTTTGATAACCCCGTTACCGTTGGCGTTATGTACTACCTCAAGCTGCATCACTTGGTTGATGATAAGATTCACGCCCGTTCCAACGGTCCGTACTCCTTGGTTACCCAGCAGCCTCTCGGCGGTAAGGCCCAATTCGGTGGCCAGCGCTTTGGAGAGATGGAAGTTTGGGCACTTGAGGCATATGGCGCCGCTTACACCCTGCAAGAGATTTTGACGGTGAAGTCCGACGATATCTCCGGTAGAACCAAGGCCTTTGAGGCTATCGTAAAGGGTGAAAACATTCCTACCCCCGGTATCCCCGAATCCTTCAAGGTTTTGGTAAAGGAATTGCAGTCTCTTGCTTTGAACATTCGCGTGCTGGATGAAAACGGCGAGGAAATCGAGCTTTCCGAGCTGATGGAGGACGATTCTCCCTCCTTTGCCACCATCGACGAGGTTGAGGAAGCCGTAGACCGCATGATTCCGCAGGATGACGATTCACAGGATTCCGAGGAGGACATCTCCGACGAGGACGACGACTTTGATCCCGATGATGAGGATGTGTTCGGCGACTTCGTGGACGAGGTGCTTTCCGACGACGATTACGACGAAGAAAACTGATTCCGCGGAAACGGAACGAAAACGAGAGTGAGGTATATAAAATCCGATGAAAGTATTTGATTCTATTCAAATCGGTCTTGCATCTCCTGATATGATTCGCAAATGGTCTCACGGTGAGGTGACCAAGGCGGAGACCATAAATTACAGAACCCAGAAGGCAGAGCGCGGCGGTCTTTTCTGCGAGCAGATCTTTGGTCCTACGAAGGACTGGGAGTGTATGTGCGGAAAGTACAAGCGCGCGCGCTTCAAGGGTAAGGTCTGCGATAAGTGCGGCGTTGAGGTAACCACCAAGAAGGTGCGCCGTGAGCGTATGGGCCACGTTGAGCTGGCCGCTCCCGTATCGCATATCTGGTATTTCAAGGCCATTCCTTCCCGCATGGGTCTGATGCTGGACATTTCTCCTCGCCTTTTGGAGAGAGTGCTGTATTTTGCCCGTTATATCGTGGTTGATCCCGGCTCTACTCCCTTGGAGAAGATGCAGCTGCTCGACGAGCGCGAATACCGCGAGGCTCGCGAAAAGTACGAGGATGACTTCGTAGCAGGTATGGGTGCTGAGGCTGTCAAGAAGCTTCTTGAAGAAATTGACGTTGAGGCGCTTTCCAAGCAGCTCAAGGAGGAGCTTGCCACGGCGTCGGGTCAGAAAAAGACCCGTATCATCAAGCGCCTTGAGGTTGTGGAATCCTTCCGCAAGTCCGGAAACCGTCCCGAGTGGATGATTTTGGACGTTATCCCTGTTATTCCTCCGGATATTCGTCCTATGGTGCTTTTGGACGGTGGCCGCTTTGCCACCTCCGACCTGAACGAGCTGTATCGCCGCGTTATCAACCGCAACAACCGCTTGAAGAAGATGATTGAGCTGAACGCTCCCGAAATCATCATTCGCAACGAGAAGAGAATGTTGCAGGAATTTGTTGACGCCCTGATTGACAACGGCCGTCGCGGAAAGCCGGTTATCGGCGCATCCAACCGTCAGCTGAAATCTCTTTCCGAGATGCTGCGCGGTAAGCAGGGTCGCTTCCGTCAGAACCTCTTGGGTAAGCGTGTTGACTACTCGGGCCGTTCGGTTATCGTTGTTGGCCCTGATTTGAAGATTTACCAGTGCGGTCTTCCTAAGGAAATGGCACTTGAGCTTTTCAAGCCCTTCGTTATGAAGCGTCTGTTGGAGACCCAAAAGGCAACCTCCATCAAGGACGCCAGAAAGAAGGTTGAAAAGGCACAGCCTGAGGTTTGGGACGCGCTTGAATACGTTATCAAGGAGCACCCCGTGCTTCTGAACCGCGCTCCCACCCTGCACCGTCTTTCCATTCAGGCCTTTGAGCCTGTCTTGGTAGAAGGCCGTGCTATCAAGCTGCATCCTCTGGTTTGCCCTGCATTTAACGCAGACTTTGACGGTGACCAGATGCCTGTTCACGTGCCGCTTTCCGCAGAGGCACAGGCAGAGGCTCGCTTCCTGATGCTCTCCGCCAACAACCTTTTGAAGCCCTTGAACGGAAAGGCCGTTACCGTTCCTTCGCAGGATATGGTGCTTGGCTCCTACTATCTGACCCTCGAAAAGAAGGGCTACGAGGTAGGCGAGGGCAAGTTCTTCCGTGATTATGACGAGGCCGTTATGGCATACGAGAACGGACTTTTAGGCCTTCACGCGCCTATCAAGGTGCGCCGCACCCTGAACGTCGGCGGAACGGACTACACCCGTGTGGTTGAAACCACGCTCGGCCGCTTGATTTTCAACTCCAAAATTCCGCAGGATTTGGGATACGTTACCCGTCTTGACGAAAACGGCAACCCCACCGACCAGGTTTGTGACCCCGAAATCAACTTCTTGGCCGACTCCGGTAAGCTGAAAACCATCGTTGACCGTACCATCAAGCATCACGATTTCGCAACTGCGGCCGCCGTGCTTGACGATATCAAGTCGATGGGCTACAAGTATTCCACCAAGTCCGCTATCTCCATCGCTATCTACGATATGACCATTCCTCCCGAGAAGAAGGACATTCTGGCAGACGCGCAGAGAAGAGTGGACGAGGTATACGAAATGTATATGATGGGTGAGCTCTCCAACGAGGAGCGTTACGCCCAGACTATCAAAATTTGGGACAGAGCAACCGACGATGTTACCGATAAGCTGCAAGCAGGCTTTGATGCGTATAACGCCATCAATATGATTTGCTCCTCCGGTGCCCGTGGTTCTATGAAGGAGAGGCGTCAGCTGGCAGGTATGCGCGGATTGATGTTTGCTACCAACGGTAAGACCATCGAAATCCCGATTAAGTCCAACTTCCGTGAGGGCTTGACGATGCTGGAGTACTTTATGGGTGCAAAGGGATCGCGTAAGTCTCTGTCCGATACCGCTCTGCGTACCGCAGACTCGGGTTATTTGACCCGCCGTCTTGTTGACGTTTCGCAGGAGGTTATCATCCGTGAGGAGAACTGCGGCTCGACCGATGGCATCGTTATGTCCAAGATTATCAGCGGTGACACCGTTCTTGAAAAGCTTTCCGACAGAATCGTCGGCAGATTTACCATTGACCCCGCTGTGAATCCCAAAACGGGCGAGGTTATTGTCGGTGCTGACGAAATGGTAAGCGAGGAGCAGGCTGCCGAGATTGAGGCCGCCGGCATTGAAACCCTGAAGGTTCGTTCCGTTTTGCGTTGCCGCTCCAAGAGAGGCGTTTGCGCCCATTGCTACGGTGCAGACTTGGCTTCGGGCAACCTGGTTAACATTGGTGAGGCCGTCGGCGTTATCGCCGCACAGTCCATCGGTGAGCCCGGTACCCAGCTGACGATGAGAACCTTCCATACGGGTGGTGTTGCAGGCTCTGATATTACCCAGGGTCTTCCCAGAGTTGAAGAGCTCTTTGAGGCTCGCCGTCCTAAGAAGACTGCCGTTGTTTCCGAGCACGAGGGTGTTGTTGAAATCAACACCGAAAAGAAAACCAGCAGAATCGCTATCCTTTCTCCCGACGTTCCCAAGGGACAGGAGCCCGTTTATGACATTCCCTTCGGTATGAACATTACCGTTAAGGACGGTCAGCACGTAGGCGTAGGTGATCCTATGACCGAGGGCTTCCTCTATCCCCAGGATATTTTGAGAATGAAGGGTATCGACGCCGTGTACGATTACATCGTGCGCGAGGTGCAGCGTGTGTACCGCGGTGAGGAGGTGGGAGTAAACGACAAGCACGTTGAGGTTATTACCCGTCAGATGACCCGTAAGGTTCGCATCGAGGACGCGGGTGACACCGACCTTCTGGCAGGTACCACCACCGATGTTCAGGAGTTCAACAGCGAAAACGAGCGCGTTCAGGCAATGATTGACGCGGGCGACCACACCGTCCGTCTTGCCACCGCAACGCCCCTCTTGCTTGGTATCACCAAGGCTGCCCTGAACACCGAGTCCTTCCTCTCCGCCGCTTCCTTCCAGGAAACCACCAAGGTATTGACCGAGGCCGCCATCGCAGGCAAAATCGACCACCTTCTCGGCTTGAAGGAAAACGTTATCATTGGTAAGCTGATTCCCGCAGGTACGGGCTTGGCAAACTATCGTAACGTGGACATTTCCGTTGAGGAAGAGGAGCCTGAGGAAACGCTGGTAGAGCAAAACGCATAAGAGAAAAATCTCTTTGCCGCATACAACAGCAAAGGCTGCGTTAAGAAATTAACGCAGCCTTTTTTTGCCTTTTAGCCTCTTTTCAAAGGGGAGGCAACGGTATGAATTGATGCTTGAAAACAAAAAGTTAAGTGGGTGCTTGCCCGCTTAACTTTTTTTCTTCTTCTTTTCCTTCCGAGTGCCTCCATAATGTGACAAAAAAGGGCAAGAGGTGTGTGCTATACTGAAAAAAACATCTGGAAGGATAGACGAGGATATGAAAAAAACAGTGGGCGTCAGGGCTTTTTGCAAATGCGTCCTCGAAAACGGGGAGCTGCTTTTCAGCCTTTCTGGCGAAATCGACCATCATTCCGCCGCGTATTTGCGGGAGGAAATGGATATGGAAATTTATCGGTACAAGCCCAAAAAGCTGCGAATGGATTTCAGTAAAATAAGCTTTATGGATAGCGCAGGCCTCGGTCTTGCCGTTGGGCGATACCGTAAGGCGTGGGCGCTTGGCGGCGAGGTAACCGTGGTTGTGGGAAAAAATGAGCGGTGCGGCCACATTTTTCAAATGGCAGGGCTTGAGCGTTTGCCGGGGCTTACCTTGGAAATCGCACTCCCGATAAAGAAAGGAAGCAAGAAATGAAAAAAGAGCTTTTAAATCAAATCAGTCTGCGCTTGCCCTCGCTCTCGGTCAATGAGGGAGTGACAAGAAGTATGGTGGGCGGCATCGTTGCAACGCTTGACCCCACCGTTGAGGAATGGTCGGATATCCGCTGTGCCGTTTCGGAGGCAGTGACTAATTGTATCGTTCACGCCTATCGGGGTACTGTCGGTGTCATCTACATATCGGTCAAGCTGTACGCAGACAGAAGCGTACAAATCGAGGTTCGCGACAAGGGTTGCGGCATTGCCGATATAAAGGAGGCAAGACAGCCTCTGTTCACCACAGATAGCGAGGGCGAACGAAGCGGAATGGGCTTTTCGGTTATGGAAACCTTTATGGATTCCTTGCGCGTGTATTCTGTATGCGGCAAGGGAACGCGCGTGGTGATGCAAAAGCGGCTGTCGGAGCAAAATGGCAGACGAAAAATATAAGGAAAACCTTTCGCTCTTGGTAAAGGCCAAGGAGGGAGACGAGGCGGCAACAGAGCAGCTGATTCTTCTGAACGTGGGCTTGGTAAAAAGCATCGCGGGGCGTTTTCTCGGTAGAGGAACGGATTTTGAGGATTTGACGCAAATCGGGCATATCGGGCTCTTGAAGGCCATTCGCACCTTTGATTTTGAGCGAGGGTGCGCCTTTTCCACGTATGCTGTTCCCTTGATTTTTGGCGAAATCCGCCGATTTTTGCGAGATGACGGGCCCATCAAGGTCTCACGCGCGCAAAAGCGTATGGGCGCTATGCTTGCCTCGGAGCGAGAGAAAATGATAAGGGAGGGCGAAGGCGAGGTTTCGGTCTCTGCTCTGGCCGCGCGCTGCGGCGTTACGGCCGAGGAGGCGGCAGACGCGCTTGACGCCAATCGTCCCCTGCGCTCTCTTTCCGAGCTCCTCTATGGCGAGGAGGAGGGAAGGACGCTGGAAAACACGCTGTACGATGAGGGAGAAAACGAAAGAACCTTTGATAAAATCGCCTTGGCCTCGGCGATTGGAAAGCTTCCCACGGTAAGAAGAAAAATTATTCTCCTGCGCTATTTCCGCGATTATTCTCAAGAGAAAACCGCCAGAGCCTTAGGGCTTTCGCAGGTGAAGGTCTCGCGCGAGGAAAAGAAAATTCTCTCCTTTTTGAAGGAGCAGCTCTCGTGAAAACTATGCGTTTTCTTCCTCTTGGCTGTGGAAAAAAGGGCAAAAAGCGAGCCTGTAAAGGCAATTCTTGGGAAACACGGATATAATTGTTAATTATATGTGAATATTAGAAAAAAGACTTGATTTTTCTTTATGATATGACTAAAATAGATTTAGCACTCAAAAAGAAAGAGTGCTAAACTAAATTGTAAACACGCTTGCACAAGCAAGGAAACAGGAGGAACGTAAATATGACGATTAAACCGCTTGCAGACAGAGTTGTTGTTAAGCTGGTCGAGATGGAGGAGACCACCAAGGCAGGCATTTTGCTTCCCGGCTCCGCCAAGGAAAAGCCCCAAGTAGCAGAGGTTGTGGCCGTTGGCCCCGGCGGTATGGTGGATGGCAACGAGGTCGTGATGACGGTAAAGGTAGGCGATAAGGTTATCACCTCCAAATATGCCGGCACCGAGGTTAAGTGTGACGGAACGGAATACAATATCGTTCGTCAGAGCGACATTCTGGCAATCGTTGAGTAAGATACACCATTCTCTGATATAAAAGAAAGAAGGAAAACGCTATGTCTAAGAACATTATTTATGGAAATGACGCGAGAAACGCGTTGCTTCGCGGCGTGGATCAGCTTGCCAACGCCGTTAAAATTACCCTTGGCCCCAAGGGAAGAAACGTTGTTTTGGCCAAGAAGTTCGGCGCGCCCCTCATCACCAATGACGGTGTAACCATCGCCAAGGAGATTGAGCTTGCGGATGCTGCCGAGAATATGGGCGCACAGCTCGTGCGTGAGGTTGCCACCAAGACCAATGACGCAGCAGGAGACGGTACCACCACCGCAACCATTCTGGCACAGGCTATGATTTGCGAGGGTATGAAGAACGTAACCGCAGGCGCCAACCCCATGATTCTCCGTAAGGGCATCAGCAAGGCCACCGAGGCCGCCGTTGCATCCTTGATGTCGCACGCCAAGAAGGTAAGCGGCACGGCAGACATCGCCAGAGTCGGCACCATCTCCGCAGGAGATGAGGTTATCGGAACCCTGATTGCAGACGCTATGGAAAAGGTAACGGCAGACGGCGTTATCACCGTTGAGGAGTCCAAGAGCGCCGAGACCTATTGCGAGGTTGTTGAGGGTATGCCGTTTGACAGAGGCTACCTCTCTCCCTATATGGTAACCGATACCGATAAGATGGAGGCTGTTCTTGATGACGCTTACTTCCTTATCACCGATAAGAAGATTTCTTCCATTCAGGATTTGCTTCCCCTTTTGGAGCAAATCGTGCAGTCGGGCAAGAAGCTCGTTATCATCGCAGAGGACGTTGAGGGCGAGGCTTTGACCACGCTTGTTCTCAACAAGCTTCGCGGCACCTTTACCTGTGTTGCCGTTAAGGCTCCCGGATTTGGTGATCGCCGCAAGGAAATGCTCCGCGACATCGCCATTCTGACGGGCGGTACCGTTATCACCGATGAGCTGGGCCTTGATTTGAAGGAAGCCACCCTTGCACAGCTCGGTAGAGCAAGACAGGTGAAAATCAGCAAGGAAACTACCGTCATCGTTGACGGTGCAGGTGATAGCGAGGAAATCAAGAACAGAGTCGGCCAGATTCGTGCTGCTATTGAGACCACCACCTCTGACTTTGACCGTGAAAAGCTCCAGGAGCGCTTGGCCAAGCTGGCAGGAGGCGTTGCCGTTATCAAGGTTGGCGCCGCCACCGAAATGGAAATGAAGGAAAAGAAGCTTCGCATTGAGGACGCTCTGAACGCAACCAAGGCCGCCGTTGAGGAAGGCATCGTTGCAGGCGGCGGAACTGCGCTCATCAACGTTATTGCAGACGTTGAGAAGGTGCTTGACGAGGTTGAGGGCGATGAGAAGACGGGCGTTCGTCTCGTTATCAAGGCTCTTGAAATTCCTATGCGCCAAATAACCGAGAACGCAGGTCTTGATGGATCCGTTATCGTAGACAAAATCAAGAACAGCGGCAAAATCGGCTACGGCTTTGACGCGTACAAGGAAGAGTACGTTGATATGATGGAGGTAGGTATCGTTGATCCTGCCAAGGTAACGCGCAGCGCTTTGCAGAACGCAGCATCCGTTGCCGCAACCGTTCTGACCACCGAGGTCGTTGTCTCCGACAAGGAGGACGAGAAGGAGCCCGCAGCTCCCGGCGGCGCAGGCATGGGCGGCGGTATGGGCGGTATGTATTAATCCCCCGTCAAAATGCTATCGACCCCTTTGGTGCAAGCCAAAGGGGTTCTTTTTATTTAACTTTTTACAATTTAGACAAAAAAATATTAAAAAAACCCTTTACATTGTGCAAAATGTATGGTAAAATAAAACTGACAGAGAGAAATCTCGGTCAAAAAGCGAAAAGGAGAATCCACCATGAAGATGATTATGACGGGTAGACAAATGACCGTTTACGAGAGCACCAAGGAAATGGCGGCCAAGAAGCTTGCGAAATTTGATAAGTTTTTTGACGACAATGCCGAGATGACCGTGTCCTTCAGCCAAAGGCACGGATTGGATATGGTTGAAATAACCATTCGCGCGGGCGGATTGATGTTTCGCGGTGAAGAGGGAAGCGATAGCTTTGCCAACGCCATTGATGCGGCGGTAGACTCCTTGGAGCGCCAGATTCGCAAAAACAAAACGCGCTTGGAAAAAAGACTGCGTGACAGTATTCATATTGAAAACGGGGAGGACGAGCCCGAGGAGGAGCTTCGCATCCGCACCAAAACCTTCGACGTAAAGCCAATGTCGGTGGAGGAGGCCATTCTGCAAATGCAGCTTCTCGGCCACCAGTTCTTCGTTTTTACGGATGCCGAAATCCATGAGACCTGCGTGGTCTATCAGAGAAAGGATGGCGACTTCGGTCTTATCGTGCCGCAGTAACGGCAGAAGAGCCGCGCAGTAAGAGCGAAAGCCCCGAATCACAGTATTCGGGGCTTTCTTTTTTCTTTCTTTTTCGCCCTTTCTTTTTCTTTTGCCCCGTGTGTTTTTTTGGCAGAAAAGCCAAAAAAGAATCATTGACTTTTCTTTGCCGATAAGGTATACTTATTGTGTAATAGTATGTACTTTCGCAAGCCTGCGGGAAAGGAGCGCGCGATGAAGGAGCAAGTCTTTAAGCTAAAAAGTGAATATGCGCCAACAGGGGATCAGCCTGCGGCCATTGATGCGCTCGTGCGCGGCTTGGAGGCGGGCGAAAGAATGCAAACGCTGCTCGGCGTTACGGGATCAGGCAAAACCTTCACCATGGCAAACGTCATTGCGCGCATGAACCGCCCCACCCTTGTGCTTGCCCATAACAAGACCTTGGCCGCTCAGCTTTGCAGCGAATTTCGGGAGTTTTTCCCCGAAAACGCGGTCGAGTATTTTATTTCCTATTACGACTACTATCAGCCCGAGGCCTATATACCGGGCAAGGATATGTATATAGAGAAGGACGCGCTTGTCAACGATGAAATCGATAAGCTGCGCCATTCGGCAACCTCCGCGCTCTTTGAGCGGCGGGATGTCATCGTGGTGTCGAGCGTTTCCTGTATCTACACGCTCGGTGACCCGCTTGAATACCAAAGCCTGCTTTTGTCCGTGCGACCGGGGCAGGAAATGCAGAGAGACGATTTTTTGCGCCGCCTCGTCGCCATTGGCTACGAGCGCAACGACCTCAACTTTGTGCGCGATAAATTCCGCGTGCGCGGTGACGTTGTGGAGGTGTTTCCTGCCTCCTCCACCGACACGGCTGTGCGCGTTGAGTTTTTTGGAGACGAGATTGATAGGGTCAGCCAAATCCGCGTTCTGACGGGCGAAATAGAAAAGGTGCTTTCCTACGCCGCCATTTTCCCTGCCACGCATTACGCCGTTTCGGACGGCAAGCGAGAAGCGGCCCTTTTGGAAATCGAGGCCGAAATGAAGGAAAGAGCCGCCTTTTTCCGAAGCCAAGGTAAGCTTCTTGAAGCGCAAAGAATCGAGGAGCGCACGCGCTATGACCTTGAAATGCTGCGCGAGGTGGGCTTTTGCTCCGGCGTTGAAAACTATTCGCGCGTCTTGGCGGGAAGAGCCCCCGGTTCCACTCCTTATACCCTCCTTGACTATTTCCCTGACGATTTTCTTTTGTTTGTTGATGAGTCGCACGTTACCTTGCCGCAGGTGCGCGGTATGAGTGGAGGCGACCGCGCCAGAAAAACCAACCTCGTGGAGTACGGCTTCCGTCTGCCCTCTGCTTACGATAACCGCCCCCTTTTCTTTGATGAGTTCGAGGAAAAGATAGGGCAAACCGTTTTTGTCAGCGCCACCCCCGGCGCCTACGAGCGCGAAAATTCCTCCACGGTCGCGGAGCAGATTATTCGCCCCACGGGGCTTCTTGACCCGCAAATTGACGTGCGCCCCATTGCAGGGCAGGTGGACGACTTGATAGGCGAAATCAAGGAAATCACCAAGAGCGAGGAAAAGGTGCTGGTCACCACGCTGACCGTCAAGATGGCAGAGGAGCTGACCGATTATTTAAGCGGCCACGGCATCAAGGTCAAGTATATTCATCACACGGTGGAAACGATGGAGCGGCAGGAGATTATCCGCGATTTGCGCCTGGGCGTCTTTGACGTCTTGGTGGGCGTTAACCTTCTGCGCGAGGGCTTGGATATTCCCGAGGTTTCGCTCGTGGCGATACTGGACGCCGATAAGGAGGGCTTTTTGCGCTCTGCCTCCTCGTTGATTCAGACAGTGGGGCGCGCGGCGCGAAACGAGCACGGGCGCGTGATTATGTACGCCGACAAAATAACCGACTCTATGAAAACCGCCATTGACGAAACGGCGCGCCGCCGTGCTATCCAGGAGGCCTATAACGAGCAGAACGGCATCACGCCGGCTTCGGTCAAGAAGGCGGTGCGTGACCTCATTGAAATCGGCAAGAAGGAAGCAGTCGCCACCAAGGAGGACAAGAAGAAAAAGCTTTCTCCCAAGGATAAAGAAAAGCAGATTGCGGAATGGACGGCAGAAATGAAGCGCGCGGCAGCGCGCTTGGAGTTTGAGCGTGCCGCCTATTTGCGAGATAAAATCAAGGAATTGCGCGGATAAATTCGCTGTGAAGGAGACCTGCCTTTGTGGGCGTTCTCTCGGCAAGAAGCACCGCGCGAAAGGAATCTATGAAAAAAGAATTGGTGATACGGGGCGCCAGAACCCATAACCTGAAAAACATCAACCTGACTATTCCAAGAGATACCCTGACGGTTATCACGGGGCTTTCGGGGTCGGGAAAATCATCTCTGGCTTTTGATACCATATACGCAGAGGGGCACAGGCGCTTCGTTGAATCCCTGTCCTCCTATGCCAGAATGTTTTTAGGGCAGCTGGATAAGCCGGACGTGGACGTGTTGGAGGGGCTTTCTCCTGCTATTTCCATTGACCAGAAAACAACCTCCAAGAACCCTCGATCCACCGTTGGAACGGTTACGGAGATATACGACTATCTGCGTTTGCTTTACGCGCGCATCGGCGTGCCGCACTGTCCCGTCTGCGGTAAGGAAATCCGCCAGCAGACAACAGAGCAGATTTTGGAGCAGGTTTTGACCTTGCCCGAGGGAACGCGCTTTATGGTGCTGTCTCCCGTGGTGCGCGCCCAGAAGGGAACGCACGAAAAGGTGCTCGCAGACGCCAGACGCTCCGGCTACGTGCGCGTTCGCATCGACGGCGCGATGTACGAGCTTTCCGAGGAGATTTCGCTGGATAAGAATATCAAGCATACCGTTGACGTGGTGCTTGACCGCTTGGTTATCCGAGAGGGAATAGCCTCCCGCCTTTCCGACTCCCTGCAAAGCGCCTTGAAGCTTTCGGACGGTCGCGTGCGTATCTTAACCGTTCCGCGCGCAGACGAAAAGGAGGAGGAAATGGAGTTCTCGCAAAAGTACGCCTGCGAGGAGCACGGCGTTTCCTTTGGCGAGCTTGAGCCCCGTATGTTCTCCTTCAATAACCCCCTTGGCGCCTGCGAAAAATGCGGCGGTCTCGGAGTGGACAGAAGCCTCTCTCCCGAAAAAATCATTCCGAATAAGTCCTTGTCCTTGCGGCAGGGCGCTATCGCCGTTAACGGCTTCAAAACGATGGAGGAGGATGGCTGGGGCGGACCGCTGTACGCCGCAGTCGGCGAGGATTACGGATTTACCCTTGACACCCCCATTTCAGAGTTTTCCCCCGAGGCGCTAAACGCCCTGATGTACGGAACGGGAAGTAAGACCTACCACGTGGTGCGTTATTTTGAGAACGCGCGGCGTGAGCAGATTATCACCTTTGAGGGCGTCATTCACGCCATTTCTCGCCGTGCCACCATGTTCGGCGCCGACTATTACGATAGCTTTATCGAGGAAACCCCCTGCCCTGCCTGTAAGGGTGCAAGGCTCTCTCCCATGATACTGGCGGTGACGGTCGGAGGCTTGAATATTGACGAGATTTGCCGCCTTTCGATTGGCAAAATGTTGGCCTTTGTCGAGAATCTGCAGCTGACGCCAACCGAGGAAAAAATCGCCAAGGAGATTTTGAAGGAGGTCAAGGCCAGACTGCGCTTCCTTTCCAGCGTGGGACTGGATTATCTGAATTTGGCGCGCAAGGCGGGCACGCTTTCGGGCGGCGAGGCACAGCGCATACGGCTTGCCACGCAAATTGGCTCTGCCTTAGTGGGCGTTCTCTATATTCTGGATGAGCCAAGCATCGGGCTTCACCAGCGGGATAACGATAAGCTTATTGCCACCTTGAAGGAGCTTCGTGACCTTGGCAATACCGTCCTTGTGGTCGAGCACGATGAGGATACGATGCGCGAGCCCGACTATCTGGTAGACATCGGCCCTGGGGCAGGCATCTGGGGCGGACAGGTGGTGGCCTCGGGCACGCCTGCCGAGGTTGCCGAAAATCCGCGTTCCATTACGGGTGATTATCTGGCAGGGCGTAAGCAGATTGCCGTTCCTTCTGTGCGTCGGCGCGGAAACGGACATTTTCTGCGCGTGCTCGGCGCCAGAGAAAACAATTTAAAGAATATCACGGTGGATTTTCCGCTTGGCACCTTCATTTGCGTTACGGGCGTGTCGGGCTCGGGAAAGTCCTCTCTTGTCAACGCCGTTTTGCTTCAAACGCTCTTGCGCGACCTCAACCGCGCCAATGCCTTTCCGGGAAAATCGGATGGGGTCTTGGGCTTGGAGCATTTAGATAAGGTTATCGCCATTGACCAATCGCCCATCGGGCGCACGCCGCGCTCCAACCCCGCGACCTACACGGGACTCTTCAACGACATCCGTGAGCTGTACGCCATGGTGCCCGAGTCCAAGGCGCGCGGCTATTCCGCGGGCCGCTTCTCCTTCAACGTGCGCGGCGGCAGATGCGAGGCCTGCGAGGGTGACGGCGTCAAGAAAATCGAAATGCACTTTCTGCCCGACGTTTACGTCACCTGTGACGCCTGCGGCGGCAAGCGGTACAATCGGGACACGCTTGAAATTCGCTATAAGGGCAAGAGCATCAACGACGTCTTGGAGATGACGGTCGAGGAGGGCCTCGCCTTCTTCGATGGGCTTCCCAAGCTTGCCAAAAAGCTCGGAACGCTTTGCGACGTGGGCCTCGGCTATATTAAAATCGGACAGTCCTCCACAACCCTTTCGGGCGGCGAGGCGCAAAGAGTGAAGCTCGCCACCGAGCTTGCCAAGCGTTCTACGGGTAAAACCGTCTATATTTTAGACGAGCCCACCACGGGTCTGCACTCACACGATGTATCCAAGCTGATAGATATTTTGCAGCGTCTGACGGATGCGGGCAATACCGTTATCGTCATCGAGCACAACCTTGACCTGATTAAAACCGCCGATTACGTGGTGGATTTGGGCAAGGAGGGCGGCGAGGGCGGCGGCACCGTTATCGCAACGGGAACGCCGGAGGAAATTGCCGCTTGCCCCGATTCGTATACGGGCCTTTTCCTACGCAGTAAGCTGTAAGGCACTCATCACAAAGAAAGGCTTGTCGCAAAGGCGGCAAGAAAAAGGACTTTTTATGGAAATCAAGCTTCGCTTTCAGAGACTTTCGGCAAACGCCGTTTTGCCTACCTACGCCACCGAGGATGCCGCAGGCGCCGACCTTTACGCGCTTCAAGGCGAGGATGTGACGGTTCCCGCAGGCGAAACGCGCCTCATTCATACGGGCATTGCCCTTGAAATCCCCAAGGGCTTCGGCGGCTTTATTTACGCCAGAAGCGGCCTTGCCACAAAAAGCGGCCTTGCGCCTGCCAACAAGGTTGGGGTGATAGATGCCGATTATCGCGGCGAGATTATGGTCGCGCTTCATAACCATTCGGATAAGGAAAAGACGGTTGCGGGCGGCGAGAGAATTGCCCAGATAGTCTTTGCTCCCGTAGCGCGCGCCCTCTTTACCGAAGCGGAAAGCCTCTCCGATACGGAAAGAGCCGACGGCGGCTTCGGATCCACGGGCAAAAAATAAGCATAACCCAAAAAGAAAACGAAGGAAAAAGGCGGCGCCGCTTGGGCAGCCCCCCTCCTTCGTTTTCTTTTTTGGGGGGAATACAAGAGAGCGGCAAGGAAATATTTTCAAAAAAGATTGTAATTTTCCGAAACTTGTGCTAAAATACAATGTATGATGGCTTTTTATGTGCCAAAAAGAGAAGGGAGGCGAAGAAATGGTAGAAATCACCTGTGTGTTGGCAGATTCCTTGGCAGCAAAGGCAGGTATACTTGGTGGCGACCTTTTGGTTTCCTTGAACGGAAACGAAATCAAGGACGTTTTGGACTACCGTTTTTATCTCGCCTGTCGCCATCTTTCCGTAAAGGTCTTGCGCGAGGGCGAAGCGCTTGAATTTCTGATTCGCAAGCGTGAGTATGACGATATCGGGCTTTCCTTTGAAACGCCCCTGATGGACAAAAAGCACACCTGCCGAAACGGCTGCATCTTTTGCTTTATTGACCAGCTGCCCAAGGGATTGCGTGATACGCTTTATTTCAAGGACGATGATGCGCGGCTTTCCTTCTTGCACGGCAACTATATAACCTTAACCAACCTGACGGACGAGGATGTAAGCCGCATTATCAAAATGCGTTTTTCTCCCATCAACGTCTCTGTGCACACCACCAATCCCCAGCTTCGCGTCTCTATGATGCGGAACAAGCGCGCAGGCGAGGTCTTGCAGTACCTCGGGCGCATAGCCAACGCAGGCTTGACGCTGCGGGCGCAAATCGTGCTTTGCCGCGGTGTCAACGATGGGGAAGAGCTGCAACGGACGATGCAGGATTTAACCGCCTATATGCCTGCTCTTGACAGCGTTTCCGTTGTTCCGGCAGGACTTACGCAGTATAGAGAAGGTCTTTATCCCTTAACCCCCTATTCGAAGGAGGAATGTAAGCAGATAATCGCGCAGGTGGAGAGCTTTGCCGCCGAGTGTCTTGAAAAATACGGAAGCAGGCTTTTCTTTGCTGCGGACGAGCTGTATGTTAAGGCAGGGCTTCCTGTTCCCTCGGAGGAGGCATACGAGGAGTATCCGCAAATCGAAAACGGCGTTGGCCTTTTGCGCTCGCTGGAGGAGGAGCTTGCCTCTGCGCTTGCGCTTTTGGACGAGGAGGAAATGACAAGCCTATCCCCTCGCCGCGTTTCTATGGCAACGGGGCTTGCCGCGTATGAAACTCTGTCGGCCCTTGCCGAAGCGGCTATGGCGCGTATTCCGCAGCTTGCGCTTACGGTCTACCCCATTGAAAACAAATTCTTCGGAGAGCATATTACCGTTGCGGGTCTGCTGACGGGGAAGGATATGGCCGAGGCGTTGTGCGATAAGCCCTTGGGCGATGCGCTTTTGATTCCGCGCGCGTCCTTGCGGAGCGAGGGAGACCTCTTCCTTTGCGGAATGTCCCTTGAAGCGCTTTCGGAAAGGCTGGGGGTTCCCGTTATCCCCGTTGAAAACGATGGCTTTGCCTTGCTTGATGCTTGGCTTGGCCGATGACGATAAGAGAAAAGGAGTGATTCTTATGGCAAAGCCGATTGTGGCAATCGTGGGGCGCCCTAACGTGGGCAAAAGCACCCTGTTCAATAAACTCATTGGCGAGCGTCGCTCTATCGTGGAGGACACCCCGGGCGTTACCCGTGACCGTATCTACGGTGAATGCGAGTGGCGCGGCAGAAGCTTTATCGTGGTGGACACGGGCGGTATTGAGCCCAAAAGCGATGACGTGATTTTATCGCAAATGCGTACACAGGCCGAAATCGCCATCGAAACGGCAGACGTCATTATCTTTATGTGTGACATTCGCGCGGGCCTCTTGGCAGATGACCGCGATATTGCCGTGATGCTGAAAAAGAGCGGAAAGCCTATTGTGCTTTGTGTAAACAAGGCGGATAGAATAGGCGATTTGCCGATGGAGTATTACGAGTTCTATGAGCTGGGCTTCGATAGCGAGCCCATCGCCCTCTCCTCCCTGCACGGAAGCGGAAGCGGTGACGTTTTGGATGCCGTTTTTGAGTCCTTCCCCGAGGAAGAGGAGGTAGAGGAGGATGAGGACGTCATTCGCGTGGCAGTTATCGGAAAGCCAAACGCGGGCAAGTCCTCCCTGATCAACAAAATGCTGGGCGAGGAGCGCCTTATCGTCTCCAATATCGCAGGTACCACGCGTGACGCGGTGGACACCCTCTTGGAAAATGAGCACGGGCGCTTTAACCTCATTGATACCGCAGGTATACGCCGTTCTGCCAAAATTGAGGACAAAATTGAAAAATACAGCGTTCTGCGCGCGCGTATGGCGGTAGAAAGAGCCGATGTTTGCCTGATTATGATTGACGCTGCCGAGGGTATCACCGAGCAGGATGAGAAAATTGCAGGCATCGCCCACGAGGCAGGAAAGGCCTCCATCATCGTGGTTAATAAGTGGGACAGCATTGAAAAGGATAACGATTCCTTCAATCAGTTCACCAAAAAAATCAAGGGTGCCTTGGCGTATATGGACTATGCGCCCGTGGTGTTTGTCTCGGCATTGACGGGGCAGAGAATACACACGCTTTACGATTGGATAAAGCGTGTCAGAGAGGCCTCTTGTATGCGTGTCAGCACGGGTACGCTTAACGAGCTTTTGGCCGCGGCCACCGAAAAGGTGCAGCCTCCCTCCGACAAGGGCAAGCGCTTGAAGATTTACTATATGACGCAGGCCTCTGTCACGCCGCCCACCTTCGTTATTTTCTGCAACAGCATTGAGCTTTTCCATTTTTCCTATCAAAGATATTTGGAGAACTGTCTGCGTGAGGCCTTTGGGTTTATCGGAACGCCCATTCGGCTTTCCCTGCGGCAAAAGGGAGATTAAAGCTTCTTGACGCGAGAAAGGAAGAACTATGTTTATCGATAAAGTAAAAATCAGCATACAGGCAGGAGACGGCGGTAACGGTGCCATCTCCTTCCACCGTGAAAAATTCGTTTCTGCGGGCGGCCCCGATGGGGGAGACGGCGGCAGGGGCGGCAACGTCGTTTTCAGAATTGACGAGGGCTGTAACACCCTGCTTGCCTTCCGCTATCACCGCAAGTTTGCCGCTGAAAACGGCGAAAACGGAAAGCCGGGCAAGAAGCACGGCAAAAACGGAGAGGACGTTATCATCTCCGTTCCGCGCGGCACGCTTTTAAAGGATGCCGCAACGGGAAAAATTCTCTACGATATGTCCTCCTCGGATGAGGATTACGTTGCCGCCCACGGCGGCAGAGGCGGCTGGGGAAATCGCCATTTTGCCACCCCCACGCGCCAGATTCCCCGCTTTGCCAAAAACGGCACAAAGGGCGAGGAAAAAGAGCTTTTGCTTGAACTGAAAATGCTCGCAGACGTAGGCCTTATCGGCTTCCCGAGCGTTGGAAAATCCTCTATTTTAGCGGCCATTTCCGCCGCCCGACCCAAAATCGCCGCCTATCATTTTACCACCCTCTCTCCCAATCTCGGTATGGTTGCCTTGGGCGAAGGAAAGGGCTATGTCGCGGCCGATATTCCGGGTCTCATTGAGGGCGCCTCGGAGGGCCTTGGCCTTGGGCACGATTTTCTGCGTCACATCGACAGATGCCGCCTGCTTTTGCACGTGGTGGACATCTCCGAGGAGGAGGGCAGAAATCCCATTGAGGATATGGAAAAAATCAATGCGGAGCTTGCCCTTTACAGCGAGGCTTTGGCACAAAGACCGCAAATCGTGGTTGCCAACAAGTGCGACACGGTCTTTTGGCAGGAGGAGCCGTACGTTCTGGCGTTTGATGCCTACGTAAGAGAAAAAACGGGTCGCGCGCCCCTTTATATCTCTGCCGTCACGGGTGAGGGCATTGATGAATTAAAGCGCACGGTTGCCGAGACCTTGGCAACCCTGCCGCCCGTATTGGTCTTTGAGCCGGAGCTTACCGCCGAGGACGCTGTGCGCGTAAACGATGCGGAAACCAAAATCACCAATCGCGACGGCGTGTATTACGTCGAGGGAGATTGGATTTTCAACCTGATGGGACAAATCAATTTCGACGATTACGAATCCCTCAACTTCTTCCAACGCGTCCTGCAAAAGCGCGGTGTCTTTGATAAGCTGCGCGAAGCGGGCATCAAGGAGGGAGAAACGGTCAATATGTACGATTTCGAGTTTGAATTCGTCTATTGAGCCGCAAAAAGAAAAAACGCAAGGAGCGCCAAGCCCTTTTCTTTCCAAAAAGATGAGGCAAGGCGCTCTTTTTATGCTGAAAAAAGGCGCAAAAAGGGCTTTTGTGGGCTTGACAAAAAGGGGGGCATCTGCTACAATGAAACAAAAAAGTGATAAAGAGAGGGCATACAAAATGGACTTTACGCAAAGAGAAAAAAAGGCTGACCTGTCTTTCGGTATTTTGAGCGATTTACATATGACCCATCGCGGTGAGGGCTTGCAAAAGCTATCGCAGTATATGGCGCTCTTCGCAAAAATTACCCCCGCCATTGACGCGCACGTGCTGACGGGCGACATCGTTTATCAGATAGATCTTTCGGGCGGCGGCACCTGCACTACCCTGTACCACGAGCCCTACGATTATCTGAATGCCGCCATTGCGCGCTATGCACCCAAAACCCCCGTTCTTTACGCCAACGGAAACCATGAATTTCCACAGCACAATACTGACCCTGCCATCTCCGAGCAGGCGCGTCAGCTGATGAAGAAGAAAATAGGCAAGCCCTTGCACTACCACAGTGTTATCTGCGGCTACCATTTCATCGTGGTGGATTTGGCCTCTTATGCCTGCACCTTCGGCGAAAAAACGGAAAAATGGGCGATGAAGGAAATTAAAAAGGCGCTCGCCGCCTCGCAGACCAAGCCCGTTTTCGTTGTGTATCATACGCCCATTCGGCACACGGTGGAGGGCTCGTCCGGCAAGCATCATAGCGATGAATTTGCCGAATTTTTGCTTTCCGACCGCCGCATTATCAATCTTTGCGGCCATTTGCACGACCCTGTGCAGTCTCCCTGCGCCATCTGGCAGAAGGAAAACGGCGGAACCGTGTTCCACGCGCCGATGAGCGCCGTTGGCTATGTCAGCGTTCGCAGAAGCAAAGCGGGAAATCTCCCGAAAATTGATCAGAGCCAGGCCGCCTATTGCGAGGTTTTCGGCAACACGCTCGTCATTCATAAAATTGACGTCTTGGCGGGCAAGGAAATCGGTGAGCCCTGGGTAATTGATACCCAAGGCGAGCAGTATTATACCGACGCCCGTAAGGAAAAAGCGGGAATCCCCGCATTCCCCGAGGGCGCTACGGCTTCGGCCAAGGAGGCAGATGGCGGTGTATTCTTCGCCTTCCCGAAGGCCTACACCCCTGCGTTGCCTTATAACGATGACAGCGAGGTGCCCTACTATCGCTTCACCTTCTTCGCCAAGGGCGAAAAGGAGCCTTGCCATTCTTTCCTCTGGCATTCTGATTTTTACATGACCGAGCCCGCCGCCGCTTTCTCGGATGTGGTTCGTGTGTCCTTGCCCGTTGGTGAGTACCGTGTGAAAATTCAGCCCGTTTCTTACTTTGGCAAGGAGGGCGCGGCTATCACCGCAAGCGTGAAAATCAAGAATCCTACCGAAGCGCCGTATTCTCGCTTGGAAGACCCGGATTTGTTCCCCATTCTGTAAAAATTTTCCGTTTGAAGCACAAGGCGGAGCGCAAAGTTAACCCTTTCGCGCTCCGCCTTTTTATAGGACAATTTCCTCTCCTTTGGGAAGAAAATGGAAATTGTCCTTTTTTGTCGCGCAGAAACGAAAAAAACCGAAAAAAAATTTGAAAAAAAGCGGTTTTTTTGGATTTTTGCTCTTGCTTTTATGCAAGAAATATAATATAATTAGTATGTATAAGTTTATATCCGCAAGGAAAAGGAAAGGACAAAAGGACTTTATGAAAATTTTGGTTATCAACGCAGGCAGCTCTTCCTTGAAGTATCAGCTTTTTGATATGGATAAGGATTTGGTTCTTGCGAAGGGAATTTGCGAAAGAATCGGTATTGAGGGTAGCTCCTTGACTCACAAGCGTCCCGACAAGGAAAAGTATTTCGTGGAAAGACCCATCGCCAATCATGACGAGGCGATTGCCTTGGTTATGGAAACTTTGACGGATAAGACGCTCGGCGTTATTGCTGACGTTTCCGAAATTGATGCGGTCGGTCACCGCGCCGCCCACGGCGGTGCCGCTCTTTCGGGTGCCGTTTTGGTAAGCGAGGAAATTTTGCGCTACTTAGAATCCATCGTGGAGCTGAACCCCCTGCACGGCCCGCCCGCCATTGCAGGAATGCGCGCCTCTATGGCCGCTATGCCCGGCAAGCCCAACGTGGTTCTGCCCGACACCGCGTACTACTTCACGATGCCCAAGAAGTCTTACGTTTACCCCATTCCTTACGAGTACTATGAAAAATACCAGGTGAGAAAATACGGCTTCCACGGAACCTCTCACCGTTACGTATGCGGCCGCGTGGCAGAAATCCTCGGCAAGCCCCTGGATTCCTTGAAGATTATCACCTGCCATATCGGCTCCGGCTCCTCCATCACCGCCACCATGTACGGCAAGGCCGTAGACACCTCTATGGGCTTCACCCCCCAGGACGGCGTTCCGATGGGAACGCGCTGCGGCGCGCTTGACCCCACCGTTCCCACCTTCTTGATGAAGAAGTGCGGAATGACTCCCGAGGAAGTGGAAAAGGTGATGAACAACCAATCAGGCCTTCTGGGCGTTTCGGGCATTTCGAGCGACTGCTTGAAGGTGCTTAACGCAGGAATGGCAGGAGACGAGCGCGCTCAGCTGGCAATGGACATCCTTTACCAGAGCGTGAAGAAGATTGTCGGATCCTACATTGCCGAAATGAACGGCGTTGACGTCATCGTGTTCACCGCAGGCATCGGCGAGAATGACAAAATCGTTCGTGCCAACATCTGTCGCGACCTCGACTTCCTCGGCATCCGTATGGATGAGGCGGCAAACGATTCTGCCGTAAGAGGCGAGTTTACCGACATCACTGCCGCAGATTCCAGAGTCAAGCTTCTCGTTATCCCCACCGATGAGGAGAAGATGATTGCTATGGAAACCGCGCGCCTTACCCAAGCTTGATTAAAAAAATAAAATAAAAGATATACGAAAGGGAACAAACAATGCAATCTGCTTACGAAATCAAAAAAGCCATCTGCGAAGTCGGCCACAAGCTCTACGATAAGGGCTTCGTTGCTGCCAATGACGGTAACATCTCCGTCAAAGTGAATGACAATGAGTTCTACTGCACTCCCACGGGCGTTTCCAAGGGAGACCTGACCCCCGATATGATTATCCGTATCGACGGTAACGGCAAGAAGATCGAGGGTAAGCTGAATCCCTCCTCCGAAATCAAAATGCACCTTCGCGTGTATAAGGAGCGTCCTGACGTTGGCGCCGTTGTTCACGCGCATCCTCCCGTAGCTACCGCCTTCACGGTTGCAGGCGTTGAGCTTGACCAGTACATACTGCCCGAGGCCGTTCTGACCATCGGTAACGTGCCCACCTGCGAATACGGAACTCCCTCCACGATGGAGATTCCCGATTCCTTGATGCCTTATATCCAGAATCATGACGCATTCCTTTTGAAGAACCACGGCGCTCTGACTGTTGGCGTGGATTTGAAGAAGGCACAGTTCGTGATGGAAGAGGTTGAATTCAACGCTAAGATTTGCAAGTACGCAAGAGAGCTTGGCGGCGTTGAGGAAATTCCCTGCGAGCAGCTTGAAAAGCTGATGGATCTCCGCAGAAAGATGCAGATCCCCGGCCGTCACCCCGGCTGCAAGACCTGTAAGAATCTCGGAACCGAGAACTGTCGCTGCAAGGACAATCTCCATAAGTCCGAGGGCCATACCTGCTCCTGCCATTCCTCCGGCAACGGAAGCGAGGATTTGGTTGCCGAAATCACCAGACGCGTTCTGGCGGCTCTGAGATAAGAATTGAGATAAGATAAGCCTGGCCTGAGGGCTGCAACAAGCCCCGCGGCTAAAAGAAAGGAACCATAACCATGGCGATTAACTGGACAGAAGCTCAAATCGAGCAGGTTGTGCAGCAGGTTGTGGCAGGCATGAAGAAGGATAAAGCACCCGCTCGTCAGTCGTGGGACCCCGTTTCCTACTGCGGCCGCGTCTTTGTCGGTGTTTACGAAAAAATGGAGGATGCGATTTCCGCCGCCGAGAACGGCTACCGCGCCGTGCGCGCGATGACCGTCGCGGAGCGTGAAAAGCTCATCACCCTTATTCGTCAGATGATTCGCGAGGAGGCTCCCACCATGGCGGCGCTCGGCGTTGCCGAAACGGGAATGGGCCGCGTGGATCACAAAACCGCCAAGCATCTCTTGGTGGCCGATAAGACGCCCGGCACGGAGGACATCGTGCCTACCGTTCGCACGGGTGACTACGGTCTGACGCTGACGGAAATGGCGCCCTTCGGTGTTGTGGGAGCTATCACTCCCTCCACCAACCCCAGCGAAACGGTGCTGTGCAACAGCATCGGTATGATTGCTGCGGGCAACGGTGTCGTCTTTAATCCTCACCCCAACGCCATTGCAACCTCGAATTACGCGGTTGACCTTATCAACCGTGCCTCTCGTAAGGCGGGAGGCCCTGCCGTTTTGGTTGCCTCGGTGGTAAAGCCCACCCTGGAAACCGCAGATATTATGTATAAGCATCCCTCCATTCGTCTTCTGGTTTGCACGGGTGGCCCCGGCGTTGTTCGCGCGGTGCTTTCCTCGGGCAAGAAGGCCATTGGAGCCGGCGCGGGCAATCCTCCCGTTATCGTGGACGATACGGCGGATATTGCCAAGGCCGCAAAGGACATCATCGACGGATGTACCTTTGATAACAACCTGCCCTGCATTGCCGAAAAGGAGGTCTTTGCCTTCGATTCTATTGCAGACGAGTTGATAAAGGGAATGCTCAAAAACGGTGCCTACAAGATTGACGCCAAGCAGGCCGCGGCCTTGGCTGACGTTGTTTTGAAGGACGTCAAGAATCCCAAAACGGGAATCGTTAAAAAGGCTGTCGCCCGTGATTGCGTTGGAAGAGATGCCAAGGTGCTTCTCGCCAAAATCGGCATCACCGTTGGTGACGAGGTCAGATGCATCATTTGCGAAACCTCCTTTGACCATTTGTTTGTCCAAGAGGAGCTGATGATGCCCATTCTCCCCATCGTGCGCGTGCACAATATCGACGAGGCCATCGAGCTTGCCGTTAAGGCAGAGCACGGCAATCGTCACACGGCGCATATGCACTCCAAGAACATTGATAACCTTTCCCGCTTCGCAAAGGCGGTGGAAACCACCATTTTCGTCAAGAACGCGCCCTCCTATGCGGGCATCGGCTTTGGCGGAGAGGGCCACTCCACCTTCACGATTGCAGGCCCCACGGGAGAGGGCATCACCTCGGCCAAGAGCTTTACGAGACTTCGCCGTTGCGTGATGGCGGATAGCTTCCGCATCATCTGATTAAAAGGCGCATAGCGCAGAAAGGACACACTATGGAACTGAATTCTCAGCAGGTGGAAAGCATCGTGCGGAAAATTCTTGGCGAAATGGGTGGCGCCTCCGCTTCGGCGGGCGGCCCTATCCCCAAAACCGCCAAGGTGGCAATGCTGACCGCCGCTAAGCACATCGAGGTCAAGGAATTCCCCATTCCCGAGCTTATGGATGACGATATTCTCGTCAAGGTTGAGGGATGCGGCGTCTGCGGCACCGACGTGCACGAATGGAAGGGCGACCCCTTCGGGCTCATTCCCGTTGTTTTGGGACACGAGGGAACGGGCGAGGTTATTGCCCTCGGTAAAAACGTAAAATTCGATACGGCAGGCAATCCCTTGAAGGTGGGAGACAAAATCGTTACCTCGGTTATCTCCTGCGGCGAGTGCCAGATTTGCCGTAATCATCCCGCCAACACCAACCTTTGCGACAAGCAGGGCGTGTTTGGCCTTATCGGACATAACGATGCACAGCCCCTGAACGGCTGGTTTGCATCGCACCTGCTCATTCGCGCTAAGGGCGCAACCTACTTCGTGGTGAATGACCTGGATTTGCAGGAAAGAATGCTGCTTGAGCTTGCTTGCGTTTGTGTTCACGCGTTGAAGCGCGCTTCCACCACGGGTCTGATGAACTTTAACACGAAGGTTCTGATTCAAGGCCTTGGCCCTGTGGGTCTGGTGATGATTGCCGTGCTTCGTGCGGCAGGCATCAACCACATTATCGCCGTAGACGGAACGCCTATGCGCTTGGAAATGGCCAAGAAGCTGGGTGCAAAAACCATTGTTAACTTCCGCGAGCTGACAACGCTTGACGAGAGAGTTGCCAAGGTGAAGTCGGTAACGAACGGTATTGGTGCAGACTTTGCATTCCAATGCACCGGCGCCCCTGCGGCCGCTGCCGACATTTATTCCTACATTCGCCGTGGCGGTGGACTTTGCGAGATGGGCTTCTTCGTCAACAACGGAGAATACACCCTCAACCCCCACTTCGCTATGTGCAACAAGGAAATCAACCTGGTTGGCTCTTGGGATTACAGTGCGGATGATTATCCCACGACGATGGCCTTCTTGCGTCAGGCAAGAGAAATGAACATTCCCATTAAGGACTTGATTACCCATTCCTTCTCCTTGGAGGAGCTGAACGAGGCAATGGAAGTCAACGTCGCACAGAAGGGAATCAAGATTTGTTACGTAAATCGTGACTGATAACGGAAAGGAAACCTTGGAATATGGCACTGGGAATGATTGAAGTATACGGCTTTGCCACTTCCATCGTGGTTGCCGACAAGGCGGCCAAGGCCGCCGATGTCAAGGTCGTCGCGATAGACAAAAACAAACCCGCCAATGCGGATAGCGCTGAGGTGCCGCTCGTGATGGTCGTTAAGGTAGAGGGAGATGTTTCCGCTGTGGAATCTGCCGTTGAGGCAGGCGCTGCGGAGGCAAAGGAAAGAGGGCTTTATATCACCTCTCGCATTATCTCCCGTCAGTCTGAGGACGTGGAGTGGTTCGCGCACTTATCCGCTCTTGGCAAAGACAAATTGCGTTAATTAAAATTAAAATAAAAAAATTACATAAGGAGATTTAAAACAATGATGGAAGCACTTGGAATGGTAGAAACCAGAGGTTTGGTCGCAGCAATTGAGGCAGCTGATGCAATGGTAAAGGCTGCAAACGTTGTTCTTATCGGATCCGAGAAGATCGGCTCCGGCTTGGTATCCGTTATGGTTCGCGGCGACGTTGGCGCCGTAAAGGCAGCTGTTGAGGCAGGCTCTTCTGCCGCTGCCGGTCTTGGTGAGGTTGTGGCTACTCACGTAATCCCCAGACCCCATGCTGATGTGGAAAAGCTTCTTCCCAGCATTAAGTAATAAGACCTATGACGAAACAAGCAATCGCCTTACTTGAGGTACAGTCTATGGTGGCCGCCATTGCAGGACTTGATGCAATGGTAAAGGCGGCAAACGTAGAGCTTATCCACGTTGAAAAGCGCTTGGGCGGGCGGCTTGTAACAGTTGTCATTCAAGGAACCGTTTCCGACGTCACGGCGGCCTCTGAAGCTGGGGCTGCCGCGGCTGCGGAGGTGGGCAAGGTCAAGCTGTGCGAAGTCATCGCCCGACCTCATGAAGAGGTAATGAAATTTTTGACAACGGGTTAACCCCGCGTTCAAGAGTTGAACGCTTAAAAAAGTATTCTATTAAAACAGGAGGATATACACAATGGAAGCACTTGGAATGGTAGAAACCAGAGGTTTGGTTGCCGCAATTGAGGCAGCTGATGCAATGGTAAAGGCTGCAAACGTTATCCTTATCGGCTCCGAGAAGATCGGCTCCGGTTTGGTATCCGTGATGGTTCGCGGAGACGTTGGTGCTGTTAAGGCTGCCGTTGAGGCAGGCTCTGCCGCTGCTGCAGGTCTTGGCGAGGTTGTTGCAACCCACGTTATTCCCAGACCCCACGCAGATGTGGAAAAGCTGTTGCCCAGCATTAAGTAATTTCCTAAGAGAGCCGAGGGGGCTGTTGCTTCGGCCCCAGCCCCTCCGCCCTCGCCCTTCGGAACGCGTCTGTTTGAAAGCCATGCTTTATGACTTGCGAACATATGCGTTTTGAAGCCCTTATATTTGCCCAAGAGCAGAACGAAGAAAACGTGAAAATTCTTTTCGCGCTGTGCTTTTTTGCCTTTGCGCGCAAAAGAGCAAACGCAATTTCGACTGTGCGAAACCGTCACAAAATCTGCAAGAAAGGTAGCCTTTGCGGTGCAAAGGCGTGGTGATACTATGGAATACACCCAAGAAATGATAGCGAATCTGGTTAAAAAGGTTTTGGGAGAAATGCACGGGGAAGCCCCCGTCGCACAAACGGGCGAGGTTCCCATCGGTATCTCCAACCGCCATATTCATTTGAGCCGCGAGCACGTAGATGTTCTTTTCGGCAAGGGATATGCTTTGCAGGTACATAAGGATTTGTCTCAGCCGGGGCAGTACGCTTGTAAGGAAACCCTGACCATCATTGGCCCCTCCCTGCGCCCCATTGAGAACGTGCGCGTTCTTGGCCCCGAGCGCAAGGCTTCGCAGGTGGAAATCTCCAAAACCGATTCTTACGTGTTGAAGGTGAAGCCGCCCGTGCGTGAATCGGGCAAGATAGAGGGCTCCGCGCCCATCACCATCATCGGCCCCAAGGGCGTTGTCACCTTGAAGGAGGGCTGCATCATCGCCAACCGCCATATCCATATGTCCTTGGAGGACGGTGCGCGCTTTGGCGTGAAGGACGGCGAAACGGTCACGGTAGAAGCCGAGGGCACCCGTCGCACGCGGTTTTATGACGTACAGGTAAGAGTTAGTGACGCATTCCGTCTTGAAATGCACGTAGATACGGATGACGCCAATGCCGTTGGTCTTGCCAACGGAAGCCGCGTAAAAATCGTAAAAGAGTAAATAAAGAACAATCAACAGATAGTAAGCCAAGTAACAGGCAAAGGAAGGAAAGCTTATGTTAAAGGGAATCGTCGTTGGAAACATCGTATCCACCAGAAAGCAGGAGGCGCTTGTCGGCTCCAAGTTTTTGGAGGTTGAAATTATTGAAAACGGAGCCAAAACGGGAAAGTACATCATCGCCGTGGATAGCGTTGGTGCAGGCATCGGTGAAACGGTGCTGTTGACCACGGGATCCTCCGCCCGTTTGGCACTTCAAAATCACGATGCGCCTACGGACGCTGTTGTGGTCGGTATTGTCGATTACACGATTTGAGCCTTATTTAGAAAGGAACGGCAATGAACCTGCAAATAAAAGAGTTGATACAAAAGGGCGGTGTCGTCGGTAACGGCGGCGCGGGCTTCCCCGCGTATGCCAAGCTTGCAGAGGGCGCAGATACTATGCTTATCAATGCCTCGGAATGCGAGCCTCTTTTGGAAACGGACTATGTTATCCTGCGCGAATATATGGAGCGCGTCTTGGATGGCGCAGCCTTGGTTATGGAGGCGGCGGGCATTCCCAAAACGTTGCTTTGTCTGAAAAAGCATAACGCCGAGCGTCTTGGCATTTCGGAGGGCGAGGAGCTTGCACCGCGCGTGTACGTCAAGGAATTGCCCGATGTCTATCCCATCGGTGACGAGGTTGCGATGATTTATCAGGCCACGGGCAGAATCGTGCGCCCCGGTAACCTTCCCATCACCAAGGGCGTTATCGTTTTTAACGTTGAAACACTCTATAACGTCTCCTTCGCCGTCAGAGAAAATAAACCTGTCACGGAAAAGTGGCTGACGATTGGCGGAGACGTTGCGAAAACCCTCGTTGTGCGCGCCCCTATCGGTATGCGCGTGCGAGATTTGTTCGCCCTTTACGGCATTGAGGTTCCCCAAACGCATAGCGTGATTGACGGTGGCCCCTCTATGGGCAAGGTTATTCATTACAGAACCGCCACCGTGCAGAAAACCACCAAGGGCCTCTTGATTTTGCCAAACTATATTCCTGCCGTAGCAGGTAAGGGCGGCGATATGAAAACCCAAATCAGCCGCGCCTCCTCTATGTGCTGTCAATGCACCCGTTGCACCGATATGTGTCCGAGAAATCTCTTGGGTTATCCGCTCTATCCGCACAAAATGGTGCGTACGGCGGCCTCCGTTGTGGAGCTGACGCCCGAAATGATTTTGTCGGCAAGCCTCTGTTGCAGCTGCGGCGTTTGTGAAACGGCGGCCTGCTGCCAAGGCATCTCGCCCCGAAACGTCATTTTGGAATACAAGAGCATTTTGGCGAAAAACCGTATGAAATTCGTGGGCAACGAGGACGTTACCCCCGATGAATACCGTGATAGCCGTATGATTCCCATTTCTCGTTGGAAGGGAATGCTGGGTGTTCTCCCTTATGACCGTGAGGGTGAGTATGTTCCTGTGCCCGTGAAGGCCTCCTGTGTGGAAATTGGCCTTTCCCAGCACATCGGTGCTCCCTCCGTTGCTTGTGTTGCGGTGGGGGATACGGTAAAGGTGGGAGACCTTGTCGCCAATGCGGCAAACGGACTTTCCGTGCCGACCTATGCCAGCATCGACGGTCGCGTTAGCTACGTTGACGAGAAGAAAATCATTCTTCAGGCTTGATAATTGCGTTTGAAAAACGAAAGGAATAAACATATGATATATGCAGTTGGCGTTGTGGAGCTGAAAAGCATTGCAAAGGGCATTGAGGCAACCGATGCCGCGCTCAAAAGCGCTGGTATCCGCTTGGTTTCGGCGCACCCCGCCTGCCCCGGAAAATATGAAATGATCTTCACAGGGTCCGTTGCCGACGTAACTGCGGCCTTGGATCATGTGCGCGGTCGCTACGAGCAATATATTGTGGATAGCTCCGTAATGGGCCGTATTGACGAGGCCGTTATCAAGGCGCTCTTCGGCACCCAAAGTGGCGTAAGAGAAGGATCCTTGGGCTCGGTGGAAACCTATTCCGCCGCCTCGGCTATTAAGGTTGCTGACCTTGCTGTTAAAACCTCCCGTGTGGAAATTTATGACCTTCGCGTTTCTCGCGGTATGGGTGGTAAGGGCATCGTGCTCGTAACGGGAGAGGTTGGTGACGTTACCGCCGCCGTTGAGGCAGGCGCTGCGTACGCCGAAAAGAACGGTATGCTGCACGCCAAGAGCGTCATCGCCGCACCTCACGCAGAGCTGTGGGAGCAGCTGTAAGCGTCCTTTAAAAGAGAAATCAAAGTTATTGTTAGAAAAGGGAGATTGCTTTTATGCAAGAAACCGTAACTGAATTTACCCTTGAAAAAAGCGCGCGGATTCCCAAGCTGATAGCAGACCTCTATGACCATATGCCCGCTATCGAGTCGGATAGAGCCGTGCTGTTAACCGAGAGCTATCGGCAAACGGAGGACCTTCCTATCATTCGCCGCCGTAGTGCCGCATTTATGCATATATGCCGCAACCTGCCCATCACCATTCGCCGTGGTGAGCTGATTGTCGGAAGTAACGCCAAAACCGCCAGAGGCTGTCAGACCTTCCCCGAGTATTCGTACGAGTGGCTGGAAGCAGAGTTTGATACCGTGGCGGAGCGCGAGGCAGACCCCTTCTATATCGCTGAGGAGGATAAAAAGCGCCTTGCCGCCGTGCATCCCTATTGGAAGGGCAAGACCACGAGTGAGCTTGCCGCCTCCATTATGGATCCCAAGGTGTACGATGTCTTTATGAATCACGGCATCTTCACCGTCGGCAACTATTTTTATAACGGTGTCGGCCACATTTGCGTGGATTACGGTAAGGTTTTGAGAATTGGCTACGAGGGCATTCGCCGCGAGGCCGAAAACGCGCTTGCCACCCTCTCTGTCGGAGACGGGGAGCATCACCGCCGCTATCATTTTCTTCACGCTGTCATCGAGAGCTGTGACGCCGCGATTCTCTATGCCAACCGCTATGCCGACCTGGCCGAAAAGATGGCCAAGGAGGAAAGCGACCCCATTCGTCGCGAGGAGCTTTTAGCCATCGCCGCCAACTGTCGCCGTGTTCCCGCCAAGGGCGCGGAAACCTTCTGGCAGGCTTGCCAGTCCTTCTGGTTTGTGCAAATGCTTCTGCAAACCGAGGGAAGCGGCCATTCCATTTCTCCCGGTCGATTTGACCAGTATATGTATCCTTATTATAAAAAGGATAAGGACGCAGGCAACATTACCACCGAAGAGGCCCAGGAGCTTCTTGATTGCATCTGGGTTAAGCTTAACGATTTGAACAAGGTGCGTGACGCGGCCTCTGCCGAGGGCTTCGCGGGCTACGGCCTTTTCCAGAACCTCATCGTCGGAGGACAGGACGAGAACGGGGTGGACGCCACCAATGACCTCTCCTATATGTGTATTGAGGCATCCATTCACGTGCGCTTGCCGCAGCCCTCTCTTTCCATTCGCGTATGGAACGGATCGCCCCAGTCTCTTCTTTTGAAGGCCGCGTACTTGACGCGCCTTGGTGACGGTGTGCCCGCCTTCTATAACGATGAGGTGATTATCCCCTCTATGATGTCGCGCGGCATTCCCTTGGAGGAAGCCAGAAACTATTGCATCATCGGTTGCGTAGAGCCCCAGGTTCCCAACCGTACGGACGGTTGGCACGATGCGGCCTTCTTCAATATGTGCCGCCCTGTTGAGCTGGTTTTCTCTAACGGTGTGGATAAGGGCAAGCAGATTGGCCCCAAAACGGGCGAGCTTTACACCTTTGATACCTTTGAAAAGTTCTACGAGGCTTACAAAACCCAGCAAACTCACTTTATTGAATATATGGTCAACGCCGATAACGCCGTTGACGCGGCTCACGCAAAGCGTTGCCCTCTGCCCTTTGAGTCCTCGATGGTTGATGAATGCATCAACCGCGGCCTTGCGGTAGAGGAGGGCGGAACCGTCTATAACTTCACGGGCCCGCAGGGCTTCGGTATTGCCAATATGACGGATGCGCTTTCCGCCATTCGCACCTTGGTGTATGAGCAAAAGGCCTACACCCTTTGTGATTTCAAGGAGGCTATGGCCAACAACTTCGGCTTTGGCTTGACGGGAAAGGCCGCCGCCAAAGCAACGGAGGAGGTTGCAACCGCCTTGGCCGAGGCAGGCGTTGCCTTGGACGAGGAAAAGATTCGCGCCATTTATACCTCCGTCACCACCGCAGATACCATTCCCGCCGATAAAAAGGCAAAATATCGCAAGCTTTATGAGGATATTCACGCTCTTCATAAGTACGGAAATGACCTTTCGGATGTGGATGCATTTGCCAGAGACGTGGCATATACCTACACGCGCGTGGTTGAAAAGTATAAGAACGCCCGTGGCGGTCAGTATCAGGCAGGCCTCTATCCCGTGTCTGCCAACGTGCCTCTCGGCGCGCAGACAGGTGCAACGCCCGATGGTCGCTTGGCTTACACGCCTATTGCAGACGGTGTTGGCCCTGCCTCCGGCAGAGATACCAAGGGACCCACGGCAACGGCCAACTCGGTTGCCAAGCTGGACCACGGTATTGCCTCTAACGGAACGCTCTTTAACCAGAAGTTCCATCCTGCCGCCTTGTCGGGAACGGCAGGCCTTATCAAGTTCGTGTCCTTGATTCGCGGCTTCTTTGACCAGAAGGGAATGCATATGCAGTTCAACGTGGTCAACAGAGAAACCCTCTTGGACGCGCAGGCTCATCCCGAAAACTATCGCAATCTGGTGGTGCGTGTGGCAGGTTACAGCGCACTCTTTACCACCCTTTCCCGTTCCTTGCAGGACGATATTATCAACCGTACCGAGCAGGGCTTCTGATAGGAAAGTAAAAACACCAAGAAAGGAAGACGTCGTATGACGGAAAATGCGCTTTCTCAGGTACGAGGAAGAATATTTGATTTACAGCGGTTTTCCGTCCACGACGGGCCGGGCATCCGCACAATCGTCTTTTTAAAGGGCTGTATGTTTCGGTGCCGCTGGTGCTGCAATCCTGAAGGGCAGGAGTATGAGCCCGTTATCCTGAGGGATAAAACAGGTGGGCAAAGGCTCGCGGGTGAGGACGTCACGGCAGGCGAGGTTATGCAAACTGTCGTACAGGACGCGCCCTATTATGCCCGTTCGGGCGGAGGGCTCACGCTCTCGGGCGGCGAAATGTTGTTGCAGCCGGACTTTTCCTTTGCTCTATTGAGCCTTGCACAGCAAATGGGTATCAATACCGCCGTAGAAACCACAGGGTATGCCGATAAGGAAACGCTGGCGCGGCTTCTTCCCGTTATTGATTACGTGATGCTTGACATCAAGCACATGGACCCCGATAAGCATTTGAAATTTATTGGTAAGGACAATAAGCGCGTATTGGAAAATGCCGCCTTCATTGCCCAAAACGCCAAGCACCTGGTGGTGCGCGTGCCCACCATTCCCACCTTCAACGATACCGAAGAGGAAATTCGCGCGATTTCGCGCTTTGCCGCAAGCCTTGATGGCGTCAAGGCGCTGCACCTTCTCCCCTATCACCGTCTTGGTTCGGATAAATATGCCGCGATTGGCAAAGGTTATCCGATGGGCGACATTCCGCTTTTGTCGGGTGAGCGAATGAGGCGGCTTTTAGAGGTTGCCGCAGAAAGTGGCCTTCCTTGTCAGATTGGTGGATAAAACCGTATTTTCAAGCCGTCGCTTGTGAATGAGCGCCGTGCAGGAAAGGAATATATACAATGGAATTACAGGATAAAATGCGTATAGTCCAGGAGCTTGTTCCCGGTAAGCAGGTAACCCTGGCGCACATCATTGCCAACCCTGACCCCGTGCTTTACAAGAAGCTGGGTCTTGATCCCAAAACCGATTATAGCAAATCCGCTATCGGCATACTCACGGTTTCTCCCGCAGAAACCGCCGTTATCGCCGCTGATATTGCCATCAAATCCTCGGGCGCAGACGTTGGCTTTGTGGATAGATTTACAGGAACGCTTATCATCACGGGAACCGTCTCCTCGGTGGATGCCGCTATGACTGCCATTATGGATTACGTGCAGACTAAGCTTGGCTATGCCGTTGTTGAAAAGACTCGCACGTAAGATGAAAAGACTCATTTTAATAGGGCGCGTTGCCGCAGGAAAAACAACCTTGACCCAAGCCTTGCTGGGCGAAGATATTCATTATGCCAAAACCCAGAGCATTCGGTATTTGGACACCGTGATTGACACCCCCGGTGAATACACCGAGCTTCGTCAGACCAGCGGAGCCTTGGCGCTGTATGCGTACGAGGCAGACGTGGTAGGGCTGGTTCTTTCTGCCAACGAGCCTTATTCTATTTTTAGCCCCTGCTTAACCTCTATGGTAAACCGCGAGGTAGTGGGCATCGTAACGGGTATTGACAAGCCCGATGCGCGCCCGGAGCTTGCGGAATCCTGGCTTCGCCTTGCAGGGTGCGAGCGCGTTTTTCACGTCAGCTCCTATACAGGAGAGGGTCTTGACGAAATATTTGCATTTTTGAATGATGACGAAGAGGAGAAAACCGATGAGTAAGACCAAGGTTATTTGCTTTGCCAACAATAAAGGCGGAAGCGGAAAATCCACCACCTGCGCCAACGTAGGATACGCCCTGTCCCTTTTGGGAAAGCGCGTGCTTTTGGTGGACGGCGATATGCAGCTGAATCTTTCTCTTTCCTATTTTGAGGAGGACGCCGTTTTGGAAATGGCAAAGGGAGAGAAAAACCTCTACCGCGCCATTCAAAAGCAGGAGGATTTGGCGGATTACATCATTTCCACCCCCTATGAAAACGTGGACTTGATTCCTTCCTCCACCCTGATGAGCTCTATCGAGTTTGAGCTTTTCACCAAATGGCAGAGGGAGTTTATTCTCCGCAAATGCTTGGAAAGAGTGAAGGCCTCGGGAAAATATGACTTCATTTTGTTGGATTCTCCCCCTACCCTCGGCGGTTGGGTAATGAATATCCTCTGTGCCTCGGACTACGTTCTGGTGCCCGTTGAGGCAAGCCCTTGGGGGCTTTTCGGCCTTGCCAATCTCTTCGATTTTATGGAAGAGGTCAAGCAGATTTCCCCCACCTTAAAGACCCTCGGTATTGCCATCACCAAGGCAGACGAGCGTAAAAACTATTTCAAGCAAACGGTGGAAACCCTGTCCGAGCTTGACAGCGTCCACCT
Organism: Eubacteriales bacterium; assembly: GCA_045661325.1. Lineage (GTDB taxonomy): Bacteria > Bacillota > Clostridia > Oscillospirales > CAG-272 > UBA1740. Next base: position 39,915 of record JAZRFK010000053.1, read on the forward strand.
GTTCAAAAATTATATCCGTGTGGATAGCACGGTGGAATGGTCGCAGGACAAGTCTCAGCCCGTTTTGGCTTATAAGGGCGCCAGCAGAAGCGCCAAGGAATATTATGCGTTAGCAAAGGAGATTTTGGATTATGTCAGTAGGTAAAGCAAGCATTCAGCGCGTTTCGGGCGCAAAGAAGGCCCCCGAAGCAGTTAAGGAAGAAAAAATGGTGGCAGAAGCCCCCAAGACGACTGCCAAAAAGCCTGCCGCCAAAGCAGGAACGGTAGCCAAAAAGCCTGCCGCCAAAGCAGAAGCAGCTAAAAAGCCTGCCGCTAAAGCAGAAGCAGCCAAAAAGCCTGCGGCAAAGAAGCCTGCCGCTCCCAAGCCCGAGGCAAAGCAGCCCGAGGTGAAAATCGAAAAAAAGGAAGAGGCAAAAATTCCCGCCATTCGCTTGAATGAGGAGCTGCCTTATTATTTGCTCTGATGAAAAAAATCGTTAAAATTTCGTTGGCGTGGCTTTTGGCGCTGGCCGCGCTTTTGTCCCTTTGCGCCTGTGGAAGATTCGTCAATGACAGAAGATTTGACTATGTGACGACCGATTTGATGCGCTACGTTTCCTCGCTTTCCGCTTCGGATTTCACGGGGAAGGAGCTTTCTCTTTCGGGTGAGTACGTCTTTTCCACGGATGCGGATGCCGAAAAAGAGCTTCGCCGCTTGCAGTTGATATACGGTGATTATAAAACCGAAACCGACTTGAACGGTAGCGAGACCTTAAAGTATTTCTATACGGGAAATCCCTCCTTGGGTGATGCCGTATATATTTACTACGAGCTCGCCAAAACCCAAGAGGGTGAGTGCTTTGCCTCTAACCTGTACGGAAACAGTCAGCCTGTGGATATTGGGTACAGCGAGTTTCCTGAGGGTTGGCGAACGGAAAGCTCCAAGCTTTTCTATTTAGCGGCCATCAGCGACTCCGTCAGGGAACACACCCCCGTTGTGAGAATGATGGACAGAGCCGTTGTTAAGGGTGACGTTGTCCGTATCTCCTATCAAAGAGAGTGGGAGGATGGCACAGTAGACCAAACCAGAGCCATCCATTTGCGCTACGATACCGTGCATAGTGATAGCATTGATGGGTTGGGTGACGCTTTGGTTGGCAAAATGCCGGGCGACACCTTCGATTACACCATTCCCACCAAAAAGGGCGGCGTGGATATGAACGTCACCTATCACGTGACGGTGAACTGGATTTCGGAGGAGAGCTTCGTCATTCTGCCCGTTGCAATTCCCGAGGACTACTTTGAGGAATCGGACGGAGCAGCGCTGTATGCCACCAATGGCACCACCATTTATCTGCGATATTTTATCGAAAACTATCTCTACGCGCAAGCACCCGCGCAGAATCTTGATTTCTATAAGAAGGTAATTGCAAACTTCTCCCCCGAAAAGACGGATGCTGAGCCTGACGCGCTTCACGCCGAGGCTATCGAGGCGATGAAAAAGCAGCTGGATGAGGAGGTCTTTGCGGCCGTTTATTCCGAAATGCTGGATTTGCTCTTGGAGGACTTGCAGGCGCGCGTGACGCGTATCCCCTTGGCAGAGTATAACAGCTATTATGATGACGTTTATAACGTGGAGCTCGAAAGCTTCCGCGCCGAGCTGGCCGATGCCGAGAATTACGGCTACACCCTGCCGTATTCCACGGTAGATGAGTATATCGTTGCCGTTACAGACGGTGAGTTTGCCACCCTTGCCGCCTTTTCTGCCTATTATGCCGAAAAGCAGATTGCCAACAGAATTCTTCTTTTCGCGATGGCGCAGCTATTGGATTTGCGCTTGACTCAGGAGAAGAATGACGCGCTCTACCGTGAAAATATCGAGTACGCGTTAGAGTATTACGGATGGGAAGAGGATGAGTATCTTCTCAATTACGCCTCCGTGAATATAGACCCCTCGCTGTATCAGGACGCAAGCGGTAACGCGAATAAGGATTTGGCCAAGCGCTTGGCCGAGAAGGAGCTTCGCTGGCGAGTCAGCTACTCCTATCACTTGGATGCCGTCCTCGATTACGTTCAAAAAAACAATACCTACGTTCTTCCGAATGAATAAAAAAGAAAGCACATAGTGTCGAGTCCTCAACGGACGCACTATGTGCTTTTCTCATTCAGTTTTGCTTTCTCACGTGCAAATATTCATCGTTGAACTGATAGTAGGGACAGCTGCGGAAGCGGTGCATAGAGTAGAGAAGCCGCTCGTCCTCGTCCAAGCTCACCTCACAGGCATAGTCTCCCCAGTCCTCGTCATAAACGAAATGGTAGCAGGAGTCGCAGTTGGACTCTATCTTTTTCGTGGGCGCGGGCTTTTTTTCGTTTGTTTCGTTCATCGAAAGGACCTCCGTTCGTGTCGCTTGCGGCGCAGATAGGAAAGTGCGCGAACGAAAAAGCGGCGAGCGGGGTAGGATAAGCGGCGGCGCCAAAGATAAAAGCGGTAAGAGAGGGAGGTGGCACAATCGTGATATTTCCCGTTCCTATAAAAACCGCAAACAAAGGCAATTACCGACTCCGGTGCAACGCCCTTTTCGTCGTAATATTGGTTGTCGCCGCGCATTGTCAGCGTTCCGTTTGCCTCGTGATGCACAACGCGATGCAAAACGAAGGCGCCGTCTGCCCGTCTGTATAAAAGCATATCGCCTCGCTCCCAAGCTTTGAGGGCGGGGGAAACCAGCATCACCGAGTCGCGCCCCTCACAAAGCAGGGGGAGCATACTTTTTCCCATTGGAAAGAGGCGAAAGGCCTTGCCGCTGCCGATGACCTCCTCTATCAGAGGCAAAAGATCCGAAAGGGTGATTTTTTCCTCTCTCGGCGGCTTGCTTTCCTCGTTAGTAACCCATTCTTCCATAAAGCACCTCACAGTAAAGTAAAAGGGGGCAAAACGCCCCCTCAAACAAAAGCAATATGTAAATTACTCGTGGATAAATTCATCCTCATCTGCACCGGGATTATCGGCAGAAACCTCAATTCTCGGATTCTCAGCATCGTCGCTATTGAAGCCCTCGTTTACCTTCAAGCCGTCGCAGGAAGAGAAAAGCAACAGGCAGGAGGAAAGCAAGAATGCGGCAGCCAAAAATGCAAACAAATTCTTTTTCATAATATACCTCACAATCATAGGTGTGATTTTTAAAGTTTTACATTTAAAGTATAACATATATAACGAAATCTGTCAATAGAAAAAATAATTTTTGTCAAAAGAGACAAAAACAAGCCCTCGTTTCTGTTCACTTCGTAGAAAAAGGGCGCACCAAACGGCCCCAAATCGCGTTTAATTCTTTGGAAAGCGCAAAAGGCGGCGGTGATAATAGAGATATGGGAAAAAGACGGTTAAAAGGGCAAAGAGCCAGGCAATAGGCTCCGCAAGGAAAAGCGCGTCAGCCCCGAGGACGCCTATCATCAGCTTGGACATCAGTATTCTGGCCAAAAGCTCCGCAAAGCCGGAAATCATAGACCAGGAGGCAATCTGCATCGCTTGCAGGGCGTTGCGGAAAATATGTATCAAATACAGAATGGATAAAAGGAATACCATATAGGTCAAATAGCGAAGAGCAACGTCAAGCGCCCCTGCGCTTTCGGCCTCCTCCGCCTTTAAAAACAGGTTTAACAGAGGATAACGCAAAAGATAGGTCAGCGTTGATACGGCAACCGATAAAAGCAATACGATGACAATGGAGAGCTTGAGGCCCGATTTGAATCTTTCGTGCTTGCGCGCACCGTAGTTTTGCGCCAGATAGGTTGAAACCGCAAGTCCAACAGAAATGGCGCTGCATTCAAGAAGGCCGTATATCTTGTTGGTCGCGGTGTAGCCCGCGATAAAAATGCTGCCCTGTAAATTCACCTCGGATTGCAGAACGATGCCGCCAAGCGCGATAACGATGTATTCCAAGGCCAAGGGAAGCCCGAACAGCACCATCGCGCGAATGAGGGAGAAATCGGGGCGGAAGGTTGCCTTGGTTAAGGCAAGGACGGAAAAACCGCGCAAAACCAAAAGACAGTAGAGAAAGGAAATCAGCTGGGAAATAACGGAGGCGAGAGCCGCTCCGAAAATGCCCAGATGAAAAACGAAAACAAAAAGCAGGTCAAGCCCGATATTCAGTACCGCCGCAATCACCATCGCAATAAGAGGGGAGCGGCCGTCTCCAAAGGCGCGCAAAATAGAGGCCGCCATATTGTAGGCCATAATGACGGGTGTGCCGCAAATCATCGTTGTTAAATATAAGGCCGCGCCGTCAAAAATATCGGCAGGGGTGTTTAAAAGAGAAAGCAGCGGCTTCACGGTGCAAAGCCCAATCCCCGTTAGCAAAAGGCTGAACAGGGCGCAAAGAAGAATAGAGGAGGCGATGGATTTGTTTAAGTCCTCATAGCGCTTGTCGCCGAAAAAGCGGGAAACGAAGGTCGAAAAGCCCTGCGTCAAGCCAAGAACCGTCCAAAGAAAGAGACAGTATATCCAGTCCGTTGCGCCAACCGAGGCAAGCGCCTTAACGCCAACTCCTTGCCCCACAATAGCGGCATCTGCCATCAAATAAAGCTGCTGGCCGAGGTTGGTTAAGAGAAGGGGAAGCGTAAAGGTCAAAATCAGTTTAAGGGGCGAGCCCTTCGTCATATCTGTTGCGCGTTGCATCATTTTTCCTCCCTTCCTGCTTCAAAAAACATCGATGGATATTGTACCACAAAGAAGGAATAAAGTCAAGAGAGGTTTGCCGAGCGTGCGCCAACGGCAAGCAAGACTTTTTGTTGAATATCTGCACCGCACTTCCTTTTGCGGAATACATCATATGACGAAATATAGGATTTGGCAAGAGAAAAGTGAAAAAATATTTCGTTATTCTGGTGGTAGCCAAAAGTTTGGCTGCAAAGCAAGGTCAATTTATATTAAATATTTACGATATTGATTCTATGCTTTTGTTGCGAAAAAGCTATATATGCGTAAGCTTTTCTTGACTTTGGGCCATATCTGTGTTAAAATATGGGGCGTAAAAGAAGAAAGGAGCGGTGTGTATGAAAATTTGTGCGATGTGCGGAATGCCGCAGCTTGAAAAGGGGGCTTCCTCCTGTCAGTTTTGCGGCTATGAGGAAAAGCCGCTGGCCGAGCTTTCTCAAAAATGCATTTACGATCTTATGGCCTCCTATGAATACGAAAAAACCGAGGACGGAGGACTCCGCATTAAAACGGTAAAGAACATTCGCGATATTGCTCTTCGCGGTGCCATTGCTGTTCCGCATTTTGTGACAGAGATAGAGGCGGAGGCATATTCCTGCTGTAAATTTCTTGCCAGAATCGAACTGCCCAAGGCGCTTCGAAGCATAGGAAGCGGCGCGTTTGCGTATTGCAGAGATCTTTTCGACGTGTTTATTCCCGAAAGCGTTACCCATATGGGCAAGGGCGTCTTTGCCGACTGCTATGATCTCGGGGTTGTGCGTTGTGCCGCTCCCGAGAAGCCGCAGGGCTGGGATGACGGTTGGCTTGACGGCTGCTCTGCCCGTGTGGAGTGGGGAAGCACGAACGAGGATTGAGCGCCTGAAAACTAAATATAAAAAGCCCCGAAGGCGCTCTTTGACGCCCTTCGGGGCTTTACTGTTATTATATTTCGGCCTTTAATCCCGTTAATTCTTCAAATGCGGCAAGCTCATAACAGGGAAAATAAATACCGAAGCTTTCTCCGTTATGTTCACCCTCTAAAATGTAATAAGGCTTAAAGAACACGTCGCCCATATTGTCTACGGCCATTTTATATGCTTTAAATTCGCCTTTTGTCGGCTCCTCTTCTTTATTCCAAGAGGGAACGGAAATGCGTTTGTTGACCGTTTTGATGCTTTTCAACTCCGAAAGGCTAAAGGAATAAACGTTTTCTAAATCAGCTAAACAAAGACATTCCGCCGTTGCGTAAACTTTCATTTCTACGTTTATGTATGGTGTCGTTTGAAGGCCGACCGTTTTGGGAGCGATTTGCCCGTCCTTTGTCTTGTACCGAAATAGCAAAACGTCAACAGCGCGTGCATCAAAAGGAATATTCAGCTCTTCATATATGCTTTGAATATCAACGTCAATTTCTTCTATCTGCCGTTCTGCATTTTGCTCTGTCAATACTGCATTTTCCTTTTTCTTGGCAAAAAATTGCAAGAACAGCCAAATGAAGCCGCAAGCAAATCCACCTGATATAAAAAGCGGCGCATTTCTAAAGGCCTGTGCGAATCCAATTTCCAGAATAGCTCTAAACAATACCAGTATCAAAATCAAAGCATAAAAGCCGCATATGAGCTTAATAATCCGAACCCATAAGGGCAATTTACTGCTTTCTAACGTTTGATTCAAGTGCTCTTGCTTGGATACTAATTCTGTTGCTTTTTGTTTTGAAATGGTATTTGTAATAAATTCGCTACCGTTTAGAGCTTCGTTGTTCTTGTTTTCCGTAATATCAATTCCAAAAACAGGCTTCATATAGGGGCTCCTTGATAAAAAAGATTTATCACTTCGTTTGCTACAGGTTTATTGTAACACAGTAGCCTATTTTTAGCAAGAGTAAATTTTTGTAGCGTAAAGCTCTTTACTTTGATAGGGGGATATGCTATACTGAAAACAGCAATGCGGCGGCGTTGCGCGAAGTACAAGCATCTACAAAATAACGTGTAAGAGGGAAACAGTATGAAGCTGAATTTTAAGGTTGGCGAGGAATTTCGAATCGGAGCGGAGCGACTCTCCGAAATACTTGGCTATGAAATTGCCGAGGACGGTATCACCGTCACGGCGCAAAAGGGTGAAAAAATCGGCGTTTCTTATCAAAACGGAGCGGCGGTTATCTATTATCGCGAAAGGGTGCAGCTGTATCGCGGTATCGGGCTTCTCGTTGAAAACCTGAAAAAATCCGCACAGTTCGAAATTGTTGAGGATGGCTTTTTTGAAGGCGTTTCCACGATGATAGACGCCTCCCGTGCCGCCGTTCCCTCGGTGGAGTCGGCAAAGCGCCTGCTTGACCGTCTTGCTATAATGGGATATAGCTCCATCTTGCTCTATACCGAGGACATTATAGAGCTTGAAAACAGAGCGTATTTTGGCTATATGCGCGGCAGATACACCAAAAAGCAGCTTCAAGAGATAGACGATTACGCCTTTGCCTACGGCATTGAGGTGATTCCCTGTATTGAATGCTATGGGCATATGGAAAAGTACCTGATTTGGCCCGAGGCGGCAGGCATCAAGGACACCGCAAGCGTCCTTCTTGCCAGAGAGGAGGCGACCTTTGCCTTCGTTGAGCAGCTGATTGCCACCGTGTCGGGCGCCCTTCGCTCCAAGAGAATCCATATCGGTATGGACGAGGCTTGGGATATGGGCCGCGGCAATTTCCTGAATAGACACGGCTACGTTCCGCCCTTTGAAATCTTCAACGAGTTTATGGAACGCCTTATTTCCATCACCAACAAATACGGCTTGACGCCGATGATGTGGAGTGATATGTATTTCCGCATTTGTAGCGTCAGCGGCGTTTCCTATTACGATAGAGAAACGGTTGTTTCAGAGGAGGTCAAGAGCCGCATTCCGAAGGAGGTCGAGCTGGTTTTCTGGCATTACGGCGAAGCCCCCGAGTGTGACGGATATATGCTGGAAAAGCACCGTGCGCTTGATAGAAAGATTTTGTTTGCGGGCGGCAACTGGGGCTGGACAGGCCATTTTCCCGAGCACAACTATATGATGAAGTCCACGCGCTTCTCCCTTGAGGCCTGCCGCGAAAGCGGTGTGCGTGAGGCAATGCTCACCGTTTGGCGAGATGACAATGCCGAGTGCGACATCTTTGCCAATCTTTACGGCCTTTCCTTCTTTGCGGAGCTGTGCTATAATCCCGGTGCCACGGAAGAACAGCTCAAATCGAGATTTGAGGCATCGACAGGCGGTAACTACGAGCTTTTCTACAAGATGAGCTATTACCACAATGACTTTGAGAACACCCGGGATTACAAGAGCCTTGGCGAGCACTTTTTCGGCAAGCCGTTATTCTGGCAGGACGTTTTGGAGGGGCTTTACGATAGCCATCTTTTCAAGAAAAAAATGTCTGGCCATTACGCCGAAACGGCAAAGCTCTACCAAAACAAAGAGAAGGACGGCGCTTGGGGCTATCTCTATGAACACGCCTACCGTGCCCTTGATTACTTAGCAACCAAGACCTATATCGCCGAAAACCTCGTTCCTGCCTATAAGGCAGGAGATACGGCAACCTTGAAGGCGCTTGCCGAAACCTATCTGCCGCTTTTGAAGGAAAAGACGGAACGCGTCCGCCTTTCGCACAGAGCCGCGTGGCTTAAAAACAATAAGCCGTTCGGCTGGCAAAATCTTGACGTTCGCTACGGCGGCGTTATCGCCAGATGCGATACCGCGATTTTGCTTATCAATGCCTACCTTAACGGCGAGATAAGCTGTATCGAGGAGCTTGACGAGCCGCGCCTCCATAAAAATCTCTCTGGCTTCGTTCACTATAGCAGCATCGCCACGGTGCATATTAAGATTTAACGCGAAGCGGGCTATCCCATCTGAGATAGCCCGCTTTTTTCTAAAATTTCGTTATTTTTGTAAAAACTGTATTCGAAGTCCGTTTTATAGGACAACGAATGTGCTACAATAAAAATGTAAAAGGGAAGGAGTAAAGTTATATGAAGAAAATAGATGTTCTGGATGAGTCACGTTCCTTTTCAAAAGAGTACCGTGCTATGCGCGAACGTGCCAAAAACATAAATGATGAAGTTTTAAAAAAGGAAAACGGTTTCAATGCCATTTGGTGCTTCAAGCGTTTGGTTGTAATAAATGGCGAGCGCGAAAATTCTTGTGCATATGTCATCATATTGCGAAAGGACTACTATTGTTCCTTTATAGCTAGAGTTCGCAGGTTTTATAAATTGTTTAAAGCAAGTCTGCAAGAGGGTGAACGCTTGTTGACCGATAACGAATGCTTTACGATTCGCGGTAAGGGATATAGTATTATGTATTGCATTGAGGGCTATAAGGAAAATTCCGATAGGATCGGGTTTGTTTCAAAGAGGAGCGTTTACGGCGAATTGATGAGAAGAACGCCAAGTGGCATTGCTATGAAATGGTATCGAATCTTTAGTGAGAGCGAAAAAGAAAAAATGGATAGCCTTATGAAATCTGCTGAGTGGATAGAGCAGTATCCAAATCCGGCACAGCGCTATGCTATAATCGCTAGGCGTATTAAGGATAAAATCGAAGCGAAGACTTGAATAAAAAATCCGCACACCTACGTGTGCGGATTTTTGACAGTGGGCGCAAGAGAAGCAAGGCTTGCGCCTTGCTTCTCTCAGCCTCGCCCTCTGACCAAGTGCTTTGCACTTGGCAGATTTCCTCATAACCTTGCGCCCCTGCCAAACAAAAAAGCACGCTGGTTAGCGTGCTTTTTTGTTTGTGTTGCCACTACAAAATAGATCCATGCTGTGCTATCGTACAAAAACAGTCCATGATTTTTGCCGTAAGGGTGCACTGATCCCTTGGCGATGATGGGCATTGTACTAATCCGCTATCTTCCGGGGTGCAATGCCATGCTTGTAAACGAATCTATGTAATATCAAACAATATTCAAGCCTGCTTGATCATTTGCCAGCGTTGCTAAACGCTTATACGCTCCAAAAAACATATCCAAGTGATAATCCGTCATGTAATAAAACGCTCCTTGGTTTTGTTCTCTGCACTTTGCATGATATGAGAGGACTCTGAGCATATGCAATGCCGCAAAAATATAGATTGCTTTTTTCTCATCGTCATTCAACAGGCGAATGCTTTGATAGCCCTCGATCATAGAGCTCCAAAGAGATTTTTGATAGATTTCATTATCCATGAAAGTCAAATTGGCAAGCAAAACACCCAAATCATATGCAAAATACCCGCGTCCCATGCAGTCGAAATCAAAAAGAATAGGATGTTCGCCACTGAAAAAATAATTGTTGGGTTGTACGTCGCCATGACAAAAACCAGTCGTTCCGCTATGTCTTGAAAGCATGGAATCAACCGATATCCATAACGGCATTGCTGTCTTGTTCAAAAATTCAAGATCGTCGAACCTATGCCTCAAAAAAGGATTCAGCAACGAGGAGGGGTCTTTCACGAGCATTTTGTCGTTGATCAAAGGCCTTACCGATTTATTTTTGAAGGTGAGCGAGGACACATGTGTCTGTGCGAGAAGTTTACCGAGATTCATCATTCTTATATCGGCATCACCCGCAGGCGATTGCTCAATACCACGGAACAAAACTGCTTGACGCATGCCTTCGGGGGCGGTTAATTCCAACACATAAGAATTATTCTTGCTTTGAATTGGTTCAACCACCGACAATCCGCCCGCCGAAAGGTGAAGAATAAACTGAATCTCCTCTTCGATTTGCATCGTGGTATATACACCAAATAACGATACTCTCAGGAAATACGTAGTATTTTGCGCAGTTATTTTATATATGTCATTCAATCCGGATTTGAAGAATATGCAAGAGGAATCTGTCGGCAAATCATAATGATGTCTTAATTCTTCTAACAGTGACACCGGTGAAAACTGTGAATAGTTTACTTTTATTGAACTCATTTGTTTTCTCCTTTTGCAGTGTTGATAGAGGAAATAAGCATTCTGCGGATCGTGCCACATTGACTATATAAATCTTTTGCAATCTCTCGATCAATCAATTCAGATTTCACAAACAGTTCAAGCCAATATTCTGTTTCATAACACTCTTTCAAAGCAATCTGAAATTTGGCAACAAAGTCGGCTTTGCTATGAGCATAATTGGCTTCGTGGATGTTGGCACCGATAGAGGTTGAGGAACGCTCCAACTGATTCACAAGAGAATAATGCCCCTTTATATTGTCACACGTTTTGATGACTTTAACCGCAAAATCGGTCGACAAATCGCGAAGCTTTGATTCTGCCATAATAACACCGCCTTTCTTGGCTTTATTATAGCATAAATCCGTTAGTTTTTCAAGTGAAATATTCGGCGTTGCCGAATGTGAAATAATGTGCTTGCGCACATTGTGAAATATCTCACGCCGCCTTCGGCTCTGTTCGATGTGAAATGAAATTTGCCCACATTCGCGCCAGCGAATATTTCACATTTGCGGAGCAAATATTTCACAGCGAAGCTATTTCACTTGCCCGAAGGGCAAATTTCACTGAAAAAAGCCATTCGCTTACGCGAATGGCTTTTTTCTTGGCAGGGGCGCAAAGACTCGAACTCTGGACATGCAGTTTTGGAGACTGCCGTTCTACCGACTGAACTACACCCCTATATTAGGCACTCGTACATTATAGCACATCAAAATCAAAATTGCAATACCTAAATCAAAAAAATTTTCACTTTTTTTCATTTATTTTCCCTTGACAAACCGCATACAATGTGATAGCATAAACATATGAACAATCATTCATATATAAGGAGGTGTATATCCGATGCCAGAAGAAAACGGCATTGAGGTCTGCGACTATCTGTCCGCCCACGAATCGGTGGTAAGCGAGGTACGGGAGCATATGCCCGACGAGGACACCCTATTCGAGCTGGCGGAGTTTTACAAGGTATTCGGAGACTCCACCCGCATCCGCATTTTGATGGTGCTCTGCCGCCACGAGATGTGTGTGTGCGACCTTGCTACCATTTTGTCCATGAACCAATCGGCTATCTCGCATCAGCTCCGCACGCTCAAGCAAGCACGGCTGATTTCCGCCCGCAGGGAAGGGAAGCAGGTCTTCTACTCCCTTGCCGACCACCACGTCCGCCATCTGCTGGACACCGCCATCGCCCATCTTGCCGAGCGATGAGATTTTCCCGATTTTTATCAGAAAGTGAGTACATCCCATGATCGTAACCAAAATTTATCGTTTCACCGACATTGATTGTCCTGCCTGCGCAGCAAAAGCGGAATCTCTGATCAAGAAGATCAAAGGCGTGCAAGGGGCATCCATCTCCTTTTTCGCTCAAAAGGTTGCCATCACCGCAGAGGAAGAGGACTTCGAGACCATCTATCCTGCCGCTGTTGCAGCAGTCAAGAAGGTTGAGCGGGACTGCGAGCTGATTTTTCTGAAATGAAATTCACTAAATCCCAAAAACGAGAGCTGAACCGCATTCTGACAAGCGCACTTCTATTGATAATTGCGGTAATCCTCTCCCTTATACTGAAACCCGTGTGGTGGGCGGCTCTGCTCATCCACCTGCCTGCATTTGTCTGCGCAGGCTATAAAACCATCCTCTCTGCCATTCGGAACATCCTTCAGGGACAGGTATTTGATGAGCATTTTCTCATGACGGTGGCATCGATTGCCGCCCTGATTTTGGGCGAA